>SKOZ01000030.1 GCA_007119795.1 Planctomycetales bacterium
GCCTTCTGCAGGCCTATCACGTCCGGCCGGGCGAGCGCTATGCCGTACGCACCCAGGTTCGCCTCGCCGGTGCCAGCCGCGCCTGGATCCGTGTCCGCTGGCAGACTGCCGACGAGCGGTGGACCGCCGAAGAGGCCGACCGCATCTTCTATCCGCACGGCACTGGTACGTGGTGCGAGGCCTTCGGGGTGGTGGAGATCCCCGAGGGTGTCGGCCGCATGCTGGTCCTGCTGGGCGTCGGCGGGCCGGGTACCGAGGACGACCAGGCCTGGTTCGACGACGTCGGCGTCTACCGCCTCCCCTGAGCCTGCCCGCGTCCCCTTCGTATGCGGCGCAGCCCCAATGCCGCACAGCGCCCGACCCGGCGACAGACATCCCTTCAGTAGAACGGCTGCATTCGCAAGGATTCCCCTTGGTATGCGGCACAGGCCCTGTGCCGCACTGCGCCCGAGCAGAGGGCTGCTGACCGGCAGCAGGCCTCTTCAGCCCCCAGCGCGTGCGTGCCAGGCGGAGGCGGAGCCCGGCGCAAACGGGAACGCGAGCCAGGCGAGCGGGGCCAATCTTCTTGACAACAGGCGGTGCTGCGGATTTGAATGGACGCAGCTCGCTCCTGGGGCGGGGTGGTGAATTGGAGGATCCCAACTGGTGAACCTGAACGAGCTGCGAAGCATCATCGAGGCGGGCGAGTCGGAGACCGTCGAGTTCAAAAGATCGACCGCGCAGCTTCCGCGCGCCGGGGAGACGCTCTGCGCGTTCTTGAATGGCCGTGGACGCTTGGGGCCGGGGCACCAACCGCGTGATCGAGGAATGCGAGCGGTGGGGTGCCGAACCTCCCACGTTTGAAGAGCGGACGGGTTCGCTGGTGGTCACTTTCCGGGCGACTATGCGTGCGGCCCCGCAAGTGACCCAGCAAGTGACCCAGCAAGTTCTTGCGGTGCTGGCCGCCGCCGAAAAAGCTGGCACCCGGGCCGATCTGCAGCGGGCGGCGGGTCTGAAGGACAGAGAACACTTCCGGCGGGCATATCTGGAATCTCTCCTTACCGCCGGTTGGCTCGCAATGACCATCCCCGACAAGCCGCGCAGCTCCAAACAGCGCTATCGCACGACCGAGGCGGGCCGCCGCATCCTTGAGGGGCAAGAGGGGCCGCAGTAGCATCCCCTCCTTGTTCGGTGGAATAGACGCACATGCATTGTTTCCCCCGCATCGTACCGGGGACGAAGATGACTTCTCGAATCGGCTACTTCGGCCCCGTTGCCTTCGCCCTGATCCTGCTCGTTCTGATCGGCGAGTGCGAGCGCGTTCAGGATGTTCCGGCTTCTGCTCCGCCCCAGCCGGTTGCCGGGGATCGCGTTGCGGCGCCAGCAGTGCTTGAGCCCACGCCGCCGGAGGTGCTCGACAAGATTCGCAGCCTGGGAGGAACCTACCAACTCAATGCGCAGCAGCGCGTTGCGGTGCTGAGTTTTCATCGCTGTAAACTGAACGACGGCGATCTGGAGATCCTGCGGTCGACCCCCGATGTTTGGACGCTGAACTTGCGGGGGGTTTCGGTGGTGGGCGGCGAACTTACTGCCGCTGGTCTGCAGCCGCTCCGATCGCTGGCGAATCTCCGTCGTCTGGATCTAAGCTACAATTCCAGGTTTTCCGGCCGGTTGGACGTGGTGCGGGAGCTGTCGAATATCGAGTTTCTCGACCTGCGAAGTACCCAATTCGGCGATGAGGCGATGGAGTCGGTGGCGCGACTACCTCGACTGCAGACGCTGCTTGTCGGCATGGGGCAGATTTCGGAGACCGGCGTGCGTGCCCTTCGGGGTAGCCCTCTGGAGGAGTTCAACTACCGGCGGGGCAATCGTGAGGACGTTGGCGTGCTCGGTGGTCTCAAGAACTTGAGAACCTGGCATATCGGATTTGGGTTCGTGACGGTTGATCGTCTCGTGGCATTCGATGGGATGGATCAACTACAGAACCTCTGGATCACCGGCCATGGCGTCGATTGTCCCGATGACTCGGTCCGTGCCTTGCGGACGATGAAGTCCCTCGCCACCCTGCAAATCTCGAGTCCGGCCGACGGCGACTGCCGCATCCTCGCGGCCCTCGACAGCCTGCCCAACCTGAAGATGCTGCGACTGACTTCCATTGGAGATCGCGGTCTGGAAAGGCTGCCGCATCTGCCTTCGCTGGAGTACCTGGACCTGACCCTCAACACGCAGGTCTCCGCCGAAGGACTGCGCGTGCTCCGGCGTTTGCCGTCACTCCGTCACCTGGCACTTCGCCCCAGCCAGACGACCGCCGAAGGGCTCGCGATCGTCGCCGAATGCACCCAATTGGAAACACTGGTGTTTCACCCGAATCGTATCCGTCATACAAAAGGTCATCTGCCCCATTCGGCTCGCGGCGATGCGGAACCGCCCCCGGCATTTGTCGCGGCTGACCTTCGCCCGATCCTGCAACAAACGGCGATCCGCAGGTTGGACGTTGACGGACTGGGGTTTGGGGATGAGGTCTTGGCCGTTACAGCGCTGGGCCAGCACCTGGAGACATTGAACGTCAGCGGACTGCCCATCACGGATGAGGGGCTCGTTCACCTCCGTCACCTGAAGAATCTGAAGCTGCTCGACGTCGCTGGCACCGAGGTGACCTTTGCGGCGGCCGAAAGCCTTCAAAGCGAGCATCTTCCCCATTGCCACATCACCGACAACTGGTGCTGCGGCTGCCTCGCACTGCGACCGCGCTGACGCGTCCGGTGTGCATGCCTGACGTCGAATCCCCAGCAGCTTCAGGACGCCGAGGCCGTAGCCGTGCGGCTGCTCGCAGTGCGGGGACGCGGACATGCGCCGTGCCCCAGCCGGCTTGATTCGGCGGCAGGTGCACGGAAGAATGGAAAGCGGTGGGGGGCTCGGAGGCCCGCCCCAAAACGGAGCGGGACAGGTTGTGAACTGAGCTGGACCAGGCGTTCGGGTGCCAGCTAACGACTCCTCATGCGAGCGATCGCCAGCCGGAGGAGACATCGAGCCCTAGGGGAAAGGACTGCGCTCCATGAGGCCATTCATCCTCCTCGCCTGTCCGGCATGTGCCTTGGGCAATCCGACCTTCTTCGTGCTCTCGATGTTTCTCGGCACCGTTCCCGTGGCCTACCTTCTGCTGCGGCCCTTCACGCGCACCATCCGGACTTGGGGCCTCCCCCGTCTCGACGCCGGCCGCACCGGCTCGTTGCTCCTGCTGCTCGTGTGGCTTGTGCCTCTCTGGGCCATCGGCAGGCAGCACCACCCGGTGGAGCGCGTCGCCGTCTGCATCGGCGGCCTCTTCCTGTGCTTGACGTATCTCTGGCTGCGCGCCTGCTGGCTCCTCGAGGCGCACGCGGTCCGCAGTCGGATGAAGGAGCTCCTCTTCCCCGGGATTCTCAGCCCGGCGATCGCGTTGTTGGGAACCACGGTGGGGAGTTGGGTGCTGGGCGTGCTCTTCATCGCTCCCGCCTTTCCCAGCTTCCTGGCACCACAAACGATCTTCTCGATCGTGATCGGCGTTCCGATCTGGATGCTCGTCTTTGCAGGCGTTGACTACACCTTTCGCGACAGTCCCGCGATACCCCCGCCCTACCTTGCCGGCGGGCAGGGCACCACCTCCCTTCAGTAGCCTCTCCTCGATGACCAGGGTTGTACGGGCGTAGCAGTTGGCGGGGGACAAGGTGTTTCGCCGAACGACCCGGTTGCCACAGTCCGTTACTCACTCCAGGGCAGCGAGGGGCAGGTAAAGTTGTGGCTCGTCCACCGCGTTACGGAATCTGACGGCGATACGGTGCTTGGTCGCTTGATGGTAACCGTGCATGAAGCGAGGTAATGCTGAGCAAGCCGTCGCAGTATACCGTGGACAGCCGCGAGAACGCGGCTGCTTATCGGCTGGAAAACGGTAGCGTTCATTCAACTCGCGTTGGTCGCGCACAACCAGGCAATCATTCTGGCCTGCCGATCGCAGCATCACGTGGAGGACGCCTTTCGGTAGATGAAACTTCTTCACCGGTCCCCGCCATTCCGGCGAGAATCAGGAGCAGTTGCTGGCCAGGCGGACGACCGACCTGCCGCCGATTCAGATGTGCGACGCGCTATCTGCGAACGGACTCTGAAGATGGCGATCCGCCATCACAACAACTCGCTCTACTACACTTGCGGAGGCGGTTCCGGTGGCGTACGATCCGGCGTGGGGGAAGGTCGTCGGGTTCAGGGGGGGTTTCGCGTTGCAAAGACGGGTCGACTTCGATACGGGGGACTCGGGGAAGAGAATAACCGGCAGGCTTACCCGCGTGAAGTTCTCGGCCCGCGCCTCCTCCCGGTTGCCGTCGCCTCCGGCCATCGGGCTCGGCGGTGCTTCGTTCCCCTACCGTCGTCAACTGGAGGATGAGGCGATGTCCAGGTGTGCCGTACTGTCCGTCGTGCTGGCGCTGGTTGCAGGCACGGCCCTGTGCCGGGAAGTCAACCAGGAGATGATCGACCGCGTCGCCGCCGGTGAGATCAGCGAGGCGCGGGCGTCGTGGTGGGGCTTCGACCCCGAGGATTCGACCGAGGCGCTGCAGGCGGCGATCGACTCCGGCGCCTCCACCCTGATCGTGGAGAATATGGGCTCGCCGTGGATCGTGATGCCCATCCAGCTTGCCAGCAACCAGGAGATCCTCTTCGAAGAGGGCTGCGAGATCCTCGCCCGCCGCGGCGCTTACCATGGCCGCAACGACACACTCGTCACCGCGCGCGATGTCGAGAACGTTACCCTCCGCGGCTACGGCGCCACCTTCCGCATGTGGCGCGACGACTACGACGACCCAAACCAGTATGAGAAAGCCGAGTGGCGCCATGCCCTGTCGCTGCGGGGCGCACGGAACATGAACATCTACGGCCTGACCCTGACCGAAAGCGGCGGGGACGGCATCTACCTCGGTGTGGGCCCGGGCGGGGCCACGAACCTCAACGTGCACATCAAGGACGTCGTCTGCGACAGGAACTACCGCCAGGGGATCTCGGTCATCACCGCCGAAAACCTGCTCATCGAAGATACGGTGATGAGCAACACCGCGGGCACGCCCCCGGCGGCGGGCATCGACTTCGAGCCCAACTGGCCCCGCGAGCGCCTCGTCAACATCGTCATGCGCAACTGCCTGACCGAGAACAATGCCGGCGACGGCTACGAGTTCTACCTGCCCAACCTGCACGCGGAAAGCGAGCCGGTCTCGATCCGCATCGAGAACTGCCGTTCGATCAACGACCGCATCGGCGTGCGGATCATCACCGGCAACACCCCCGAGCAGACGGTGAGCGGTTCCATCGAGTTCGTGAACACCGAGCTCATCCGCCCGCTGGGCACCGGCATCGTCATCGGCGACAACCCGCCCGAGGGCCTGAGAATCACCTTCGAGGACTGCGTGCTGAAGAATCCAGCCGCCGAGCGCGAAGAGATCGCCCCGATCACCTTCACGGCTCGCCGGTACGCGGTGCGCGATGTGGGCGGGGTGGACTTCGGCGACCTGGTGCTACACGATCGGATCGATCGCGATCCGCTGGCATGGTCGAGCATGGGGTTCGGCATCCATCTCGCGGACGTCAGCGGCGCGCTGATCATCGAGCGGGCCGGGGACCGGACGCGGCTGGAGCTTACGGAAGAGCGCCTCGCCCAGTGGGCGCCGCGCTCCGAGATGCCGAACATCCCGCAGGTCGGCCTCGCGGGCCTGGAGTTCACTCCCGTGGTCGAAGACGCGCCCGCCGGGCCGGGCTTCGCGCCGGCCACCATGAACATCCGCAGGCGGGGCAGCGCGATGCTCTATGCCGAGCAGGACGACGAGGTCACGATCACCGCGTACCACGGGCAGGTCGGCAGGAGCGGAGGCACGACCGCCCCGGTCACCGTAACCTCGCCATCGGGCGAAGAGGTCGTGACCTCTGCGATCCCCTTCCGGGACGAGGGCCAGGTGCGCTTCACCGCGCCGGAGACCGGGCTTTACGAATTGCTCGCCGAGCCGGGCGGCCATTTCATGCGGTTCACCGAGAGCAGCCATCCGTTGAACCTCAGCACCGATGACGCACCGCTGGGCCTGATCTACGGCGGTGGGGAGCTATACGTCTGGGTGCCGGAGGGGATCGAGGAATTCGGTGTGGTCGCCACGGGGGACGGTACGGGCGAGGCGATCAAGATCGGCCTTTTCAACGCGGAGGGCGAGCTGGTGCAGGAGGAGGACAACGTAACAGCCGCCGTCTTTCTGCATGGCAGGCTCGAGGCGCCTTCGCAGGGAGAGTCATGGAAGATCGAGATCTCCCGCCCGAGCGATCTTTTCTTCGAGGACCACTCCCTCTCGGTCCGCGGGGTGCCGCCCCTGCTGGCGCCCTCCCCCAAGGCCCTGCTGAGGCCGCGCTGAGGACTTGCATGGGGGCCGATTCTATCGGAGACAAGGCCTGCGCCGACTGACTGCGATGGGGCAGAAACGGCATTGTCCAGCTACCACCGAAGGCGTGAAAGCAGTGGAGCGCGCGCAGGCGATAGGCTCCTCCCGCCCGCTTGAGCAAGACACAGCTTGCTCGGGCTGCGGGAGGGGCGGATAATGGCATTCGCGGCAGGGGCGTCCGTGCGAAGGTAGACACAGGCCGGGGGCACGGTGCGAGGAATGGGTATGAATGAATATCGATTCGGTGGAGTCGCGGGCGGATGTCATGGAGATCCGCTGCTGGGGCGGCGTGAGTTCCTTGCGGCGGGAGCCGGGCTGGTGGCCGGCGGGGGGCTGTGGGCTCTGGGCGCTCGCCGGAGCGTGGGGGCGCCTCCGCCGGCGGCGCGCGAGGGGAGGACGGTGACGGTGGGGACGGTGCGGGAGCTGCAGCGGGCAGTGGCCGAGGCCCGCGCGGGCGATACGATCCTCGTGGCCCCCGGCACGTACGCGGTGGAGCGTGACCTGCGGTTCGAGGACAAAGAGCAGGTGACGCTCCGCGGCGCCTCGGGTGACCCGGCCGACGTGGTCCTCCGCGGCGGCGGCTGGGAGGGGGGATCGCCTCGCGACGTGATCACCATCCGCAGGTCGGACGACGTGGTCATCGCCGACCTTTCGATTGCCGAAGCCCGCATGTACGGCATCAAGATCGAGCCCTATCCGCGGCCGCCGCACCCGCGGAACATCCACATCCACCACTGCCGCTTCCTGAACATCGCCACCCGCGCCATCAAGGGGACCGCCTCGAGCGACCGAGAGCCGGTCGTGGGCGGCTCGGTGCGGTTCTGCACCTTCGAGAACACCAAGGTCCCCGATCCCTCCTGGCTCTTCGACGGCGACTACGTCTCGGCCATCGATATGATGTTCCTCAAGGACTGGGTCTTCAGCGACAACGTCTTCCGGGGCATCCGCGGCGCCACGGGCAGAGGCGGCGGCCGGGGGGCGATCTTCGTCTGGAACCAGAGCCGCGACCTCCTCGTGGAGCGGAACCTCTTCGTCGACTGCGACCGCTCGATCGCCTTCGGCAACCCTTCGGAGCCCACGAACTACGAGGCGGGCACGCTGCACGTCTACGACAGCACGATCCGCAACAACTTCATCGTCGTGGGGGCCGGCAAGGGGATCGAGCTCTGCTGGGTCGACGGCGTGGGCGTCTATCACAACACCGTCTACAGCCCCAATCCGCAGCGGCGCGGCATCCACTGCTTCCAGCGGATCCACCGGGTCCACCTGGCGAACAACCTGGTGCGGGGCCGCCTCGAGTACGAAGGGGACGTGCGGGCCGAGGGGAACGTCGTGGGCGAGCTGGAGGGCTATTTCGTCGATCCGCAGGAGGGCGATCTGCATCTCACTACCCGCGCAGCGAGCGCCCTGGGGAAGGGTGTGCCGCTGCCGGCGGTCGCCGAGGACATCGACGGCGAGCCGCGGCGCAGCCCGCCGGACGTCGGCGCCGACGAGCGTTACGACCCGGACGGCGGGCGGGAACGCTCCGGCACGTGAGCCCAGCACGCCCGAAGGTGACAGTCACCAAATTTGAGAAAACAGAGCAGGATGGGCAGAATTCGGGTCTGTCGCGAACCGCTCGAACCGCTCGTTATGCCCCTGATGGATTGGTGTACCACAATCTCAATCGAGGCGTGGGCCGACGGACCTTGTTCGACTGGCCGCAAATCGTCAATCAGCCGCAGACCGAGGCCGAGTTGGACGCGTTGCGCATTGCGTCCGGCGCGGTTTCCCCTTCGACAGCCGCGCGTGGATTCTCCAGACGGCGAAGGACCTGGACCTCGAATCGAAGCTTCGCGAACGCGGAAGGCCGAGAAAGCAGAGGCAGTTAACCTGCAAGGCCACGACTCTACCCGCATTGCCCATCTATGCCAAATTTGGTGACAGTCACCTTTTCACCTTTGGACGGGCAGCCCGTGATCCGAATAGAAAACCCCGTGGTGGTCGCAGTCTTCATCGGCGCCCTGGTGGTGGTCTTCGGTTTGTATCCGTGGATGAGGACGCCGCGTTTTCGCCTCACTCCGGCCCGGATCGCCGCGCTCCTGATCGTGCTTGGCTTCTGCGTCTACGAGCAGTCGCTGATTCCCTTGCTGATGCTGCTCTGGCCGTTGTCCCTGATCTGGTTCTCGGAGTTCTGGGGCAGTTACCGGGGGTTCTTCCACATGGCGTATATCGACGAGCGATCACCTCCGATCGTCGTGGCAACATTGGGCTGGTTCTTCCTGGTCGTATTCCCACTGCTGTTGGTTTGGTTAGCGAATCATTGATATCACCGGATCCGGAGGCGCGGCTCCGGTGCACGGGTTCGTGGAGCATACCAGGAGGAGGACCACTTGGGAGCGATCGTCTACGGGGCCGAGAAGCAGTTATCGGTGGAGGAGTTCGTCGACCTGCTCCACCGCTCGACGCTGGCCGAGCGGCGGCCGGTAGCGGAGCCGGAGACGATCGCCGGGATGCTGGCGCACGCCGACCTGGTGGTTACGGCCCGCGTGGGCGGGCGGCTGGTGGGTGTGGCCCGGGCCCTGACCGACTTCAGCTACTGCACCTACCTCGCCGACCTGGCGGTGGACGTCCAATTCCAGCGGCGGGGGATCGGCCGCGAGCTGATCCGCCGTACGCACGCGGCGGCCGGGCTCCATACGACGCTCATCCTCCTGGCCGCGCCCGGTGCTCGCAGCTACTATCCGCACGTGGGGATGCGACAGCACGACTCCTGCTGGGTGGTGGACAGGGCACCCCGGGAGGGCGAGAATGTCGCCTGAGCCGCGAAAAAAACTATGTCCATCTCACAGAATCTTCTGTTCACCGCAAAGGTGCCGCGGGATGCCGAGTTTGACCATCCGGCCGGGGCGTGGCTGATGCGCCGATTGGCTATCGAATTGGCGTCGGCCGGCTGGAGCACCGGCGAGATGGACAACTGGCGCGATTGCGGTTGGTCAGTCGTTTGTCGCCGAGGTTCGTCGGAACTCGACGTGATGCTGAGCCAGCTTACGGACGGCACGTGGATGTTGCAGGTGCGCCCGCATTACAGCCCCGGACTCCTCGGGAGGCTTTTGGGGGGCGAGTCTTCCGCAAGTCCCCAAGACATGTACCAATTGGCAGTTGCCACCCACCGCGCGCTCACCGCACTACAATACCTCGGAAGTCCCCGGTGGCGGTGGGATGGGTTTCCAGGCAAGGGGGATTCGACGGGGGAACCACGACCCATCTAGCCACATGGCTGCCGAATTCGCCTGGGGCGATTACCAGCCCTATGGGGAGGGAAACGACGATGAGCTACTACATCCGGGCGTTCTGTACCGCACTCGAGGTGCCGGACTTGGAGACCATTCAGGTCTGGCTGCGAGAGCGCGGGTCGAAGGCCGTCATCGACGAGGTGGACCACGCCTTCGAGGCGGCCGAGGCCGGTGAGATCGGGCCATCCGCCCTGAACCTGGCAGACTCGGACTGGGAGCAGGTCGCCCTGGTCTACCGGGCGGGCAAGCTGCCGATCCTCGCCGAGTGCAACCGCGACGACGGCAGCGAGGACTGCCTGATGCGCGAAGGGGGAAAAGGTGTCAGGAACCTTTTCCGACCATTCGCGGTCTCATCGTCGTCCCAAACAGAAAAGGTTCCTGACACCTTTTCCGCACCTGAGTCGATGCGGGTGCGGAAGCACCTCGCCGAGACGAAGTTCGTCGTCGCCTGCCAATTGCCGACGGCCGACATCGAAGAGGACGGCTACGACGCCAACGGCGATTTCCTGACATTCTTCACGGAGCACTGCGGGGGGATGATCCAGGCGGACGGCGAAGGATTCTACGACGGCCAGAGGCTGCTTCTGGAACTGGACTGACGGGGCGCAAGCGGATGGACGAGCTGGCTTCCCATGCCCTACGACGGCCCGGCCCCATCCCATCCAGCACACTGACCGCCGTCGCCATGGGCTGCTGCGCCGCTGCGATCAACTGGCAGTATGTTGTGGTCGGCGTCGCCGTAGGGGTGGCGGCCGCCGTGTTCCTGATCGTGCTCGCGGTGCTGGGGCAGATCCTCTGTTAGGGCACATCCGCTCGCGGCTTTTTCCGCGGCGCTGATCCCCACGAGGCAACCAGAGGTTCCTGGCACCTTTTCTCCGTCCCGTGGGCAGGTAGTCGCTGGTCGAGGCGGGGAAGCCCGTCCGGCCGGGTGCGATGCGCCCCGGCCAGGCGACGAGCCCCGGGACGCGAATTCCCCCTTCGAAGAGGCTCCGTTTTCGGCCCCGCAGCCCGCCGGTTGAGCCCGGCGCGCGCTCGTCGCCTTCAGGACCGTTGTCGCTGGTGAAGGCCAGCAGCGTGTCTTCCATCACTCCCAGCGATTCCAGCTCCGTGCGCAGCCGGCCGGCCTGCTCGTCCATGGCGGTGATGCAACCGAAGTAATGCTGCTCGTATTTGCTCCGGTCGGGATACATGGCCGTGTACTCCGGCCCGGCCACGACAGGCAGGTGGGGTTCGTGGAACCAGACGACGGCGAAGAAGGGGCGCCCCTCGCCGGCGGCCCCGCGGATGAAGGGGATCACACGGTCCATGATGATCCGCGCATCGGCACCCCGAAGGTTTTCCGTGACCATCTCCCCCTTGGTCCAGTAATGGGTGCCGTAGGAACGGCATCCTGCCGGTCCTCGGTGAAATCCCAACAGCGCGAACCACCGGCCGCTTGCTTCGGCTGGAGCATGCCGGGCGTTTCGGCGATGGTCTCGGCCGCGGAGGGCGTGTTCGTTCTTATCGACAAGGGCTCCTACACGGCGGATCAGCGTCCGCAGAGTCCGCTTCACAGCGGCGAAATGCTTGGGGAAATCTCCGCGCAGACGGTAAAGGAAGCGCGCGATGTGCTCTTCCCGGACTAGTACTCCGCCTCGAAAGCCTCGACAGGGACTGCATTTTGGGGAGCCTGTTGACCCGTCGAAACAAGCTCCGCGGCACCGCCCAACTCCAGCGTTCCCGATCCCGAGCCCCCCGAACCTTCCATCCTCGATCCCATCGGAAACGCCTCAGTCCGCCGATCCGAGGCGATCGGGGCGGTAGGTGTAGTCGGGCCAGAGGGGGCAGTTCATGTCGATCCAGGCCTTGACGGCGCGGAGCTCGCCCGCGTCGAGGGTGACCTCCTCGTGGTGCGGGCCCTCGAGAGCCTCCCAGAGGCGGCTCTGGAGCGTGCCGAAGGAGAGCGGCTCGGCCTTGAAGTGCCTCATGCCGTAGGCGAAATCGAAGTAGTGGACCCATCCGCCCTCGATCAGGGAGCGATACGACGCCGGGATGGCATCGGCGTCGCGGAGGCCGCGCAGGTCGGGGGCGGCGCCGTCGGGTCCGCCGTCGTGGCAGCGGATGCACCGGCGGTCCCAAACAGGCTGCACGACCTCCTCATAGGCGAAGGGGACTGCGCCCCAGGGCGGCGGCTCGAGGCGTGCGGGCGGCGGCGGGAAGGCCGCGGCGCTGCCTGCAGCGGGCGGGGCCGAATGGCGGTCTTCGTGGCAGCCGACGCAGCTCCGCGTCTCGCCCGGCTGCAGCTGGACCACGCTCCGCATCCGCTGGATCTCGTTGTACTCTCCGTCGAGCAACTGGAAGTAGAGGACCTTCCCGGCCGGCGCCAGAAAGCTCGCCGATCCATCGTCGCCGACCGGGACGGTCCCGTGCGACGTCTTGGCCACGTAGCTCGGCCAACCGAGGGCTTCGGTCACCCGGTAGAGCCCTTCCTCCTTCTTCGTGACCCGCTCGGGCCAGTCGTAGTGCGTTCTCAAGGCCGCCAGGGGCGCGTTCTCCGTGCGCGTGAGAAAGCTCTGGGCCGGGCCGGCCACGAGGTGGACCGGCGAGGCGTAGAAGTCGGTGAAGGGCGGGTGGTCGTCGCGGAACTGCCCGCAGGGTAGGGTCTCCAGCGTCGCGGGAACCTCTTCGGCAACGCGCAGGAACCGGACCCGGCCGCGGGGGACCTGCGGCTCCAGGCCGGCGTAGACGTCCTGCACGATGAACTGCCCCAGCCCTGCTTCCGCCAGTGCCGCGTCGAACGTGCTGGCCACGATCGGGGGCCGCGGCCTGGGGCGCAGGGGCGTCGGCCGCTTGCTGCTGATCTCGGGATCGACGTAGAGCAGCTCGCGGTTCCCGAAGCGGTCGATGACGAAGAGACCCCAGTTGTGGCGGTCGTCGGGATTGTGGGAGACGAGGAAGTGGTCGCGGGAAAGGGGATGAGGATCGCGGAAGGAGTCGTGGTGCGAGCGGCTCATCTGGTAGTGGGGCCGCGTGTCGGGAGTGATGTTGGTGATCGCCCGGCTGTCAAACGGGGCCTTTCCCCGATCGATCAGGGCGATGGGGCCCTGGTGGTCGCCGTGGGACATGAGCGTGCAGACGATCTCCCGCGTCCCCGGCACCTCGTGGGCCTGGCTGTAGCAGTTGGGGGTGTTGTTGCCGAAGACCAGCTCGGGGTGGGTGCCGTCGGGCCGGATCGACCAGAGGGTGTGGCCGAAATCGGCCCCCTTGTCGAGATATTCCGAACGCGTCCAGAGGATGCGGCCGTCGTGCATCACCGAGGGCTTCCACTCGCTGAGGTTGGCGTAGGAGAGGCGGCGGATATCCGACCCGTCGGCCTCCATGCGGTAGAGGACGTAGGCCTGCGGCCGCCAGCAGAGGAAGCGGACCCGGCAGCGGGTCGTGTGGAAGGCGAGGCCTCCGTCGGGCAGGACCGCCGGGTCGAAGTCGTGGAAGGGGCCGTCGGTCAGCCGCCGCAGACCGCTGCCGTCGGCGGCCATCGCGTGGAGATGCCAGTAGGAATCCCAACCCTCGACGCGAGGCACATCCGGCCGATAGGCAAAAAAGACGGTGGCAGCGTCGAAATCGATCACCGGATCGCGGACGATCCCCGCGCTGCCGTCGAAGAGCTGCTCGACCTCGGCCCGGGCGGGTACGAGGCGGCCGTCTCCGTCGCGGGGGACGTGGAGCAGGTAGATGCCGCCGCCCGGCTCCAGAACGCCGTCCAGGTGCTCGCTGTAGTTGTGCGATTCCAGAAAGGGATGCCGCTTGGCGAAGAGGACCCCTTCGAGCGGCGCCAGCGCGGGGTCGCGGAAGAAGAGCCGCCGCTTCGCCCACCGCGCGGCGAGGTACAGCTCGTCTCTGCAAGCCGCAGCCGGCTCCGCGGCGGCCTGCCGCAAGCGAGCCAACTGGTCCCGTTCCTCGGCGACCTCCAGGCCCTGCCGGGCGAACCGCTCGATCATCTCCTCGAAGAGGACGAGCACCCGCTCGAGGGTCTCCAGGCGAGCAATGCGGCCCCAGTAGGGTCCGCCGCCCGGATGGGCGGGCCGGTCGGTCACCAGCGGCGAGAGGTGATCGTCGTCTGGAATCCGGCTCCAGGTGTCCTTTTCGCGCAGGAAGGCATACTCCACCACCCCCTTCCAGCTCTTCTCGCCCAGCCGGGATACCGGCAGGTAGGGGTGCAGCTCGTACTGGCTGAGGGGATTGCGCCGTTGAGGAAACGCGGCGTCGCGGGACCGGTGCCAGATCACCGCCGACTGCCAGTCGCCGCCGTCGCTCGAGACGAGCACCTCCACGGCCAGGGGAATGCGGTCGCGGTAATGCCCCGTGCGGTCGCGGGAAATGACCACTCGGGCGACCTCGGCCGGCTCGGGCAGTTCCACCTGTGCCCAGGCGGTGCCCGCCGTGGCAGCGATCCAACTGTGGTCGTTGCCGTAGCGGCCGTTGTTGAGGTGCTCGACGGCGTGGATCGCGTAGCCGGCAATCACCGAGCAGGCACGAGCCACAGCCCCGCGGTCGGCCAAGGCCAGATTCTCCCCGCCCTGCGGACCATAGATCTCGAGCTCATCGATGCACGGCTGGGCGTTGCCGCTGGTCTCGTGGATGACGAGCCGGACGAAGCGGGCCTTGCGGGCGGGAAAGTCGATGGCGTTGGCCAGGGGGCCGACATCCTCGCGAGGAATGCGCGCCAGCTTTGCCTCGATCTCCTCCGCGACGGGCCGGCGCGCTCGGTCCGCGCCGCCCTCTGCCGCCGGTGCACTCGCGGCCGACGCCACCGGGCAGGTCTCCTCCGCGGGCGACGCACTTCCGCAGCGAGGCTCGAGAGCGGACGTGCAAAGTACGGTCGGGAAGCCCGGCAAGAGTGCCGCCGCCAATACCAGGCGTGTCGATCTCAACATCCGGATGATCCGATTCATGATTGCAGGCTCCTTTGGTCTTCCCCCTACTCTTCCATACCCGACCGCCCCCGGCACTTCAAGCCTTGGGGCGGCCGCCGGCCGGATTCGGGGAGGCTTTGCGGGGGAAGACCTCCAGCCCTCCCTGCCGTCGCGCCAAGCCGTCTGATCGTTACCATTCGGGCATCCACCGGGGCCTGCCGCGCCGGTGACCGCATGGGCCGTCGTCCATCGTAGGCTAGGATTGATTGCGGAGCTGTCCGGCCGGGAATGCAGAACCGGGGGAGTCGATGGGGTTTGTTTTCTACGTTTTCCTGATCGCGGTCTTGAACATCGCGGTGGGCTATGCGGTGGCGGGTCATTTGGGACTCGGCCCGCCCAGTCTCGCTGCGGGCTGGCGGACCCTCGCAGCGACCCCTGCGCGGCCTGCGGGCGACTCCGCCGCCGAGACCCGAGAGACCATCGACACCCTCGCGGCCGCCTCGCTGGAAGACATGCTCGACGAGAGCGACTTCGAGGAGCTCATCGCAGGCGCATCGGCCGAAGCGGTCTACGACGAGGACGTGGCGGCCCTGATCCACGAGAGCCGGCCCGACGCGTGGGACCTCGACGAGAAATACGTGGAGACGTCGATCCTCAAGCTGAACATCGCCATGATGCGCAGCGGGAAGCGGGCCGAAGCGCTCGATACCCGCCTCCGCGCCTGCCAGGGGCGGAGCACGGCAGAGACGATCCGCCAGTGCCTGGCCGAGCTCCTCGAGGACTGCGAGGGCTACCTTGCCGAGCAGGCGGAGGCGGCGGAGAAATTCCGCGCCCGCATCGGCGAGCTGGGAGAGCTGGCCGTGCTGGGGGAAACGATCGAGATGGCCAACCTCGAGCAGGCCTCGCAGGTGGAGACCACGATCAACAATCTCAAGTTCATGGATTTCGAGTCCGACCTGGAAGCCGCCAACCGCCGATTGCAGGAGGAACTGCAGAACCTCCGCGCCGCGCGGCACCGCCTCCGGGACGATCAGGAGAAGGCTTTCCTCGCCGTGGCCCGCTACGAGGGCCGCCTAGGGAAGATCGAGCCGCGGCTGTTCAACGATCCGCTCACCCAGCTCTCCAATCGCATCGGCGTGGAGGCGACCCTCCACGAATGGTGGCGGCAGAAGCGGCACGAGACACGGCAGTTGGTGGGGGTGCTCTTCGATCTGGACGACTTCGGATCGATCAACGACGAACATGGTGTGGCCGTCGCCGACCGGCTGCTCTTCCAGTTCGCCGAGCTGCTCCGAGGCTGGACCGATACGCACGACCTCGTGGGGCGTTTCGCAGGCCAGCGCTTCCTGGTGATGCTCGCCGACGCCGGCCCCCGGGCGGCCGTTACCAACGTGGAACGCTTTCGCCAGCAACTGTCGAACACCACGTTCCTCCACGAAGCGCTGCGGATCGAGCCGACGGTTTCCGCCGGCGTGGCCGCAATCCTCCCCGACGACGGCGACGAGGCGGTGTTCGCTCGCCTGGAAGAGACCCTAGCCGCCGCGCGCCGCGAGGCAGGCCGCAACGCCTCCGCCTTCCACGACGGGCGGAACCTCGAGTTCGTCGAGGCACCGAACCTCGGCACCCAACCGCGAGAAATTCCACTGTAGCCCGTGATGAGTGGTGAGTGATGAGAGGTGAGTGGTGAGTGGTGAGTGGTACGTTGCAGGGCGCCTCGGGCGCGTCCAACTGACAACCGACAACCGACAACCGACACGACAAGCATGTTCGACGAAGTCGATGTATTCCACCGCGGCGTCGCCCACCAGGAGAAGAAGGACTTCGACCTGGCCATCGACGCCTTTTCCGAAGCCATTCGACTGAACCCCCGCTATGTGGAAGCCTATTTCGGCCGCGGCAACGCCTACGAGGCCAAAGGGCTCTACGAGCGGGCCCTCGACGACTACAACGCGGTGCTGGACTTCAGCCCCCGCGAGCCGGCTGCCTTCTTCAACCGCGGCTGCGCCCAGAGCAAGCGCGGCGAACGCGCGGCGGCTCTGGCCGACTACGACAAGGCCATCGAGCTCGATCCGAACTCTGCCAAGGCCTACTACAACCGCGGCCTGCTCCGTTTCCGCGGCCGGGAGCTCGACGCCGCCATGGCCGACTACGACGAAGCCCTCCGCGTCGACGACCAGGATGCGGAAGTCTTCATCTCCCGCGGGCTGGTCCACCTCGTCCGCGGGGCGGTCGACGAGGCCTTGGCTGAGTTCGACGCCGCTATCCGCATCGATCCGAACAACTCCAAGGCCCACGGCAACCGGGGCAACGCCCTGGAGATGCGCGGCGACTTCGACGGGGCCGTGGCCGAATACGGTGAGGTGCTCCGCATCGACCGACGAGACGCCAAGGCCCATGCCAACCGCGCGCTGGTGCTCGTGAAGCAGGGGCGCCTCGACGAGGCACTCGCCGACTTCACCGCGGCCGTTGAGCTGAATCCGAAGAGCGCCGAGGCCCATCTCGGCCGGGGGGCGGCTTACATGAAGAAGCGGCTTGTGGAGAAGGCCCTCGCCGATTTCGCCGAGACCCTGCGGCTGGAGCCGGGCCGCACCGAGGCGTACGTTCAGCGCGGCGCCGCTCTGGCCGCACTGGGGCGGCGCGAGGAGGCCCACGCCGACTACGACCGGGCGTTGGCGGCCGATCCGCGCTCGGTCGAGGCGCGCTTCGGCAAGGCGGCACTCTGCGGCGCGGGCGGCGACCTCGACGCCGCGATCGCCGAGTACACCCGCGTCGTCGACCAGCGCGCCGGCCACGCCCGCGCCTTCTGCCAGCGGGGCGTCGTCTACGCGCGAAAGGGCGCGCTGGCGGAAGCGGTGGCCGACTACGACGAGGCCATCCGCATCGACCCGAAGTACGCCAGCGCCTACTACAACCGCGGGCTGGTCCGGCGGCTCCAGGGGGCCTTCGAACAGAGTATCGAAGACTTCAGCCAGACGATCCGTTACAACCCCACCTTCGCCAAGGCCTACCAGAACCGCGCCCTGGCCTACGACGCCCTGGGGCAGGCGAGCAGGGCGGCCGCCGATCTGAGAAAGGCCAACCAGCTCGAGGCCCGCGGGAAGGGATGACGGTCGCCTCAGAACGTGACCACCAGGTCGGTGGCGAAGGTGAACTGATCCGAGCGGGCGCCGTCGCCGAAGGGGAGGTTGCCCGCCACGTCGCCGCTGCCGCCGTACCAGTCCCAGCGGACCTCGGGGCGGAGGACGACGTTGGCGTGGGGCCGCCAGTTCAGTCCCATCGTCAGCGCGGTGAAGGTGCCCGCGAAGCCCGGGCCGCCATCCCACCCGAACGTCTCGGGAGCGTTACCGCATCCGGCGACCGCCGCCCCCCGCTCGTCGCGGAAGAAGTCGACCCGCACGCCCGCCGACCAGCGGGGGTTGATCTGGCGGATCAGGTGGTTCGTCAGACCGTACCAGAGGGCGTGTTCGTCGCCACGGGGGTCGCCGCGTCGCTCGGTGCCCAGATCGTTCTGCAGGACGTAGGTCCAGTCTTCGGAGAGCTGCTGCCTCCAGACGAAGGTGTGGACGAAGCGGTCGTTCAAGAAGGGGTGCCTGGGGCCGTGGTTGAGATGGTAGGAGAGCTCCGTGCCGCCGCCGGGGCTGGTCCACGCCATACCCCCGAGGAAATCCCAGCGGTCGTTGGGATCCTCGAACATGAGCGAGCCGCGGTGCGTGCCCGCCTTGACCGACCACCGCTCGGTGAGCTGGTAGGAGGCCATCACGCCGGTGACCAGTAGGGGCTGGTTGTAGCAGAGGCCGTAGGCGTGGGAGTAGAAGAAGTTGGCCACGGAGGGGATGATTTCGTGCCCGAACGAGGGCGCCCACCGGCCGAGGCGGACGGTGAGGTTGTTGCGCGCCACGTCCAGATAGAACTGGGGGAGCGCCATGCCGTAAAGCTGGTAGGCCCCGTTGATGCGGTTCTCCAGGCCAAGGCTGTTCGCGAACCGCCAGTCGGTGCCGTAGATCACGTCGACGCGGCCGCCCCAGTCCCAGCCGGCACCGGTTTCGACAGGACGGTCGAAGAAGAGCCAGAGCTGGTTGAGCTGGTATTCGCCCGCGCGATCGTTGGTCGCCAGGGGACCGTTGAAGCGGTCGTCAGGGGCGAGGGCATTGGCCGTGATCCCCTGCTGGATCCAGCCGCCCATGGCGATCCGCCGGCGTTCGAGAAACCCCGGCTGGGGGAGACGCCACGGATCGCCGAGTTCGCAGCACCGCGCGCACCGCCAACAGCGGCACGGCTGCGCCCCGAGCGGGCCCAGGGGAGCCGGGGGTATGGACTCTTCGTCAACCGCTTCCGACTCGAAGGACGCCGACGCGACGGGGAGGCTACGCATCGGCAGCGGCGGCAGCATCCCCGCGCCACCCGCGTCGTAGTCCACTTCGCGGTCGGTGGCGAACGCCCCGGCATCCGGCTGGTGCCATCGCGGTCCCCCACCGAAGGTGCTGCCCGCTGCCGGGAGCGAAAGCACGATCGCCAGTCCGCCAACGAACCCTATTGCCGCAATTCGAGCCATGACCGGTCACTCCGTTCTTGGACATGCCTGTGCCACCGTGCATCAGCAGGCTTCGCGCATGTACTCATCGGACGGCTTGCCGGCGCGTCTCAACGGCTGGGGGGGAAAACCTCATCGGAGCGATGGACTTTTCCGGTCTGCGCGTAGTGGTTATGCGGGCTGCGGAGGTTTCGCGGACGACATGTCGCAGCCTAGCGGCTGCGGAGGCGGGATCGGAGCTCGGCGACGAGGGGTTCGCAGCGGGTGCCGACGGCACGCACCTCGAAACGCCGCGAAGTCTCGCCGGTGACCTCGATATGGACCTCCAGACGCTCCTCGGGCAGACATCCGGCCACGCGGTCGGCCCATTCGACGACGGTCAGGCCGTCGCCGTCGAAGTACTCGTCGGGCCCAAGATCGAGGAACTCGGCTTCGCCGGCAAGCCGGTAGGCGTCGAAGTGGTAGAGCGGGCAACGGCCGGGGTACTCTTGGAGGAGCACGAAGGTCGGGCTGACCACACGGCCAGGGGGCACACCGAGGGCGGCGGCCATCGCCTGAACCAAACGCGTCTTGCCCGAGCCCAGCGTGCCGCAGAGCGCAACCGTCGTCCCCTCGGGGAGCACTTCCCCAAGGGCCGTTCCCAAGGCCGCCGTGTCGGCCTCATCCGCCGTCTCGAAGACAAAAGAAGTCATTCCTCGAACCTGTGCTCCCATCCCCGCACGGCCAGCGGCCGGTGGCTCCCCGCGGGGTCGGCCTCAAAGAGTCCCAGCTTAGCAACGAACTCGCCGATCACCGTCAGCGGCACGGCAAGTGGTTGGTCGGCGATCAGACGCTCGGCCTCGGCAGCCGGCACCGCCAGGATGAGCTCGAAGTCCTCGCCGTCGCCCAGAGCGTGATCGAGAGGGCTGCGGCCGTCGTTCTGCTCGCGGGCGAGCCGCCGGGCGTCGTCGTGGATGGGGACCGCGGCCGTGTGGAGGACGGCGCCGCATCCGCTCTCCTCCAACAGATGGCTTAGATCGATGGCCAGGCCGTCGCTCACGTCGATCCCCGCGTGCAGCGTGTAGTCCGCCTGCAAGTGGAGGGCCTCGGCAACGCGGGGGCGGAAGTCGAGGTGCCGACCGAGGATGCTGCCGCCGAAGGCGCCGGTGACAACGATGCGGTCGCCGGGGCGGGCGCCGCCGCGCGTGAGCGGCCCGCGCGGTCCGAGAGTGCCGAAAACCGTGCTGCTGATGGCCAGCGGCCCGTCCCACGTGTTCGTATCACCACCGGCAAGTGCCAGGTGGAACTCCTCGGCAAGGGGAACGAAGCCCTCCGCCAGACGGCGGCCGACCTCCATCCCACCCCGGCGCGGAAGGAGGACGGCGATCACCGCTGCCAGTGGCCGGGCCGCCATGGCGGCAATGTCGCTGAGGCTCACCGCCAGGGCCTTGTGGCCCACGCGGCGGGTGTCGACGCGGTCCAGTTCGAAGTCCACGCCGTCGCTGAGCATGTCCACAGTAACGACGACCCGCTCACCCCGCGGGGTGCAAACGACCGCAGCATCGTCGCCGGGACCGAGCTCCACCGCCGGGTGCTGCGGCACCCGGGCCCGGAAGTGCCGGATGAGCTCGAATTCCGCGCCTCCGCTCAAGGCAACCTCCTTCTACCCATAGCCCCCCATGCCGAAGAACAGCTGCCGCTTCAGCACGCGGTACAGCCAGTAGTCCTCCGGGATCTCCTGGTCCGCAAGATGGTGGCTCGTGCGTGATGGGGCAGCGGCCAACTCGGCGACGAGGTCCCGGCCGCTGAAGTCGGTGGCCTCCTGGCGGCGGAGGAAGTCGGCCAGCTCCCCAGGCCGCTCCAGGATCGCGCAGCCGCAGGGGGCGGGGCCGACGAACTGCTGGAACGCGCGGAGGAAACGACTCCCCTCGACAACCGCCACGAGATCGCCGCCACCTTCGCGGACCGTCTCACAGGCTACCGAAAGGGGTGGGCAGGGTTCGACGCTCCCCCCGGCACCGATATGGAAGCCGAGCCCCGCGGCCGCGGGGCAGACCGCTCGGCCCTCAGCGTCCCAGTAGGTGTCGATGAGGACGATCGGGTGCCGGCGGCGAAGCGCCAGCAGGCGACGGCGAAGCTCGATCATCCGGTCTTCGGAAACACAAAGCCCTTCGGAGGGGGCCGTCCCCATGGGGCGATAGACATAGTACCAAAGGTACATGGCACCGCCTTCGATGACGCGGCGGACGTATTCGTCGCTGAGAACCTCGTCGTAGTTGGCCGCAGTGACCGTGGTGGCTACGCCGAAGAGAACCTTTTGCTGCTTCAACCGCACGAGCCCCTCCGTGGCGGCAGCGAAGACACCTTCGCCGCGGCGGGCGTCGTTTGATGCTTCCAGGCCGTCGAGGCTCACCAGGGGGGTCACGTTCCCCAGGCGGCGGATGCGCGCCGCGGCACGTTCGTCGAGGTACATCCCGTTGGTGATGATCTGGAAATAGCACTCGGGGTGCCGCTCGACGATCCGCCACAACGGGCCGTACAGGAAGGGCTCACCACCGAGGAGGGTGTGGAAGAAGACTTGGCGGCGGCCGGCGGATGCGATGATCCGCTCGACTTCGTCTTCGGTCAACGACCGCGGCGCCGCGGAGCCCTCGATCCAACAGCCCCGGCAACGGAGGTTGCAGGCCCCCGTGAGGGCGAGAAAAAGGAAGGGGGGAAATATCTCGCCGCGCCGGACCCGCTCGCGATGCGCCGCGATGGCACGGCGCCCCTTGCGGACCCAGAGCCAAAGGGCCTTGCACATCAAGCGGGGAGAGACCTCAGTGGCCGTTCGCAGGGCAAGTCGCAGAAGCATGAGGACTCGGGGGGACAGGAAGGGCAGCGCGTCGGCAGACCGCCGATTATACCTTGGCGCCACCCGCCTGTCCGCAGCGGACACCTCCGAAAAGGCGTGTCGTACCGGTTTTTCGGGATGGTTCTAGGGCAGCCAAGTCCAGGGCTGGTACCAACGGGCACGTCCCGGCTCGGCAATCGGTTTCTGATAATCACGGGGGCGCGCACCCGTAATGGGGGGGCCGGCTTCGTTCTCAGGGTACGGGTCAAATACAACGGCACGTGTCCGCTGCTCATCCAGTCGGCCGGGGCGGTGCAGGTCGGGCATCGGCATGCCCGCGCAGCCACCGGCGACGCTAGGGGCCAGTACCAACGCAATCACCGGCAGGACCAGGGTGCGCATCGCATCGCTCGCACGTTCGGAGGAAGCTCGGGCGCTTGCATGCACCGCGGGCGGAGGGGGGGATTATACGGCCGGGAGGTGCCGGCCGAAAGGCCGAGTACCAATCCGTCTGCGAGTTCATCGGCCAAGGCCGATCGGCGGCTCGAAGTCTTTTCCCACAAACCAGTTAGCGCACAAGAATGTGCGGCGTCTGCCGCATGTAGCCCTTGATCGGACCATAGCGAAACGGAGGGAGCCGCCGGGTGGCTCCGATTCTCCGCTTCTGGGAGGGGGGTGGCGGCGGACTGAACGCCGCCAAGGCGGCCAAGAGCGATCGGCGAGGTGGAAATACCGGCGCCGCCATGAGAAAGGCCCGCTGTCGCGATCCGACAACAGGCCTTCAAAAGCGAGGACGACGGGACTCGAACCCGCAACCACTGGATCGACAGTCCAGTACTCTAACCAATTGAGCTACGTCCCCTCAATCCGAGAAATGATATTCTAGCTTCTCCGCTAATGGCTGCAAGGGGGGGAAATCGGGGGGCGGCGAGGAATCCGGGGCGGTCCTCCTGTGGCCGGTTGAGCGGTGGAAATCCCCCCGAACATGCTGGTGGGGGTACTCCCCTCGGCGAAGTTTTCTGCTATGATTGGCAGTGGGTAAGGCAAATCATCTGTTTGGAGGGGTACATGATGGGGAGTTTGCCAGGCCCCCGATGGTTGCTGCTACGGGCGTGGGTGGAGGCTGGTCGGTTCAGCGGAGAGGCCATCGGTGGGGAGGTGGGGACCCCACGGAAAACGGCAACGGTCGACGAGTTTGTGCGACTCGGTTCCCGTTGAGGTGGATGAAGCGGTGAACGACTCGGTAAGCGAACGTGCAGAGTTGCGCGAAGCGCAGCGGCGGTTGCGGCAGTACACCCGGGATCGGCAGTTGCTGGCCTACGAGATCCACGATGGGCTGGTGCAGTACGCGACGGGGGCACTGATGCAACTGGAGGCGATGTTGGACCACGAGGCGGTCCGGGAGAGTCCGGTGCGGCAAAACGTGGAGGCGGCGATCGAGCTGAGCCGCCGTGTCGTCACCGAGGGTCGGCGGCTGATCGGGGGGCTGCGCCCTCCACTACTGGAGGATCAGGGTCTGCCGGCGGCTTTGGGACATTTGGTAGACGCCTACCGCCGTTCGGGGCTGGCGATCGAGTTCAGCGTGGAAGGCGCCTGCGACCGCCTCGACCCATTTACGGAGGAGACCCTCTTCCGCATCGTTCAGGAGGGGTTGACGAACGTGAGCCGCCACAGCCGTTCGCCGCGGGCGACGGTACGATTGGCCCACGAAGGGGGCTGCGTCCGGGTGGAGATTCGTGACTTCGGAGTCGGGTTCGACCCCACGCGGGTCGCCATGGGGCACTGGGGCTTGGAGGGTATTCGCGAGCGGGCCCGCTTGCTGGACGGTCGGGCGGAGATCGCTTCGGCCCCCGGTGAGGGGACCCGCATTTGGGTGGAATTGCCCGCGGCCAAGGGCCGAGGAGAACTCGCGGCATCGCACGAATAGGAGTCTCGAATGAGCACGATTCGATTGCTGATTGCGGACGACCACGAGGTGGTCCGGTGCGGTCTGAAGAAGCTGTTGGCGGATACGGACATCGAAGTTGTCGGCGAAGTGGGGACCGGCGCGGCGGCCGTTCAGTTCGTGCTGGAAAACGAACTGGACCTTGCCATGCTGGACATCCGCATGCCGGACGGCGACGGTCTGACGGCGCTGGGACGCATTCGCCTCGACCGGCCGGAATTGCCGATTCTCATGCTGTCCACGTTCGACAACCCCACGTACGTTGCCCGGTCGGTGGCCTTGGGGGCCAATGGTTACCTGCTGAAGGATTGCAGCCGTAACGCGATGATCGAGGCGATCCGCGCGGCGGCGGCCGGCGAGAGTCTCTGGACGCGGGAGGAGCTCCGCCGGGTGACGGGCGCCCTGGCCACGCCGCGGCTGGCGAACGACGTGGAAGTCCCCCTGACCCAGCGGGAGAGCGAGGTCCTGCGGCAGCTCGCCTATGGGCTGACGAACAAGGAGATCGCCCAGTCGCTGCACATCAGTTATGAGACGGTGAAAGAGCACGTCCAGCACATCCTGCGGAAGATCGGCGTTTCCGACCGCACCCAGGCAGCGGTGTGGGCGGTTCGCAAGGAGCTCGTGTAGGGTGCCGGCAGAGTATTCTCCATGACCGCCGGAAATGGAGGTACTTCTTCCACCCGGCGCCCTGGTGCCGTTCATGGGCATGTACGGGTACCAAGCCACCCGCCTGGTCAGGCAACCCGCTGCGCGTTGCGGGGTCGGAAGCCGATCGGCTAGGATGGGGGCCCCCGAGACGCCACCCTGCCCTTTCGTGGGATGATATCATGGCCAAGCCTACCGACATCCGCCTCATCCACGTGGAGACCTCGGCCGAGCGGTATGCGTACCGTACACCCATGAAGTTCGGCGGCCGGGTGGTGACCGACGTGGTCCTGCTGAACGTCGCGGTGGACGTGGAGACACGCGACGGCCGCCGCGGCCGGGGGCTGGGCTCGATGCCCATGGGCAACGTATGGGCCTGGCCGAGCGCGGTGCTGGGGGGGGACGCCACGCTGGCGGCGATGCTCGCCATGGGAAAGCGCGTGGCGGCGCTGGCCGGCGCGTATCGCGGCGCAGGGCATCCGCTGGAGATTGCGCACGAGCTTGCCGGCGAACACGCCGATGCGGCCCGGGAGATCGTCGAACAGCAGGGTCTTGCCGAGGCAATGCCTCGGCTGGCCCAGGTCGTGGCCGCCAGCCCCTTGGAAGCGGCCCTTCACGACGCCTTCGGCAAGGCGCTCGGCGAGAACAGCTACAACGTCCTCGGCGAAGAATTCTGCTCCCGGGATCTGGCTGCCTACCTGGACGGCGAGTTCACCGGGGAATACCTCGACCGCTACACGCTCCGGCAGCCCAAGCCGAACATGCCCCTCTATCACCTCGTGGGCGCCCTGGACCCGCTCACGGACGCGGACGTCGGCGAGCGCCTCGCCGACGGCTTGCCCGAAACGCTCCCCGAGTGGATCGCTGCCGACGGCCTGACGCACTTGAAGATCAAGCTCGCCGGTGACGACCTGGCCTGGGACGTCGAGCGGGTGGTCTCCATCGAGCGGGTGGCCGCCCGCGCCCAGGCCGCTCGCGGCTGCGCCGCCTGGTGGTACTCGGCCGACTTCAACGAGCGCTGCGCCGACGTGGAGTACGTGCTCGACTTCCTCGCCCAGGTCCGCGAGCGGTCGCCCGCCGCCTATGAGCGCCTGCAATACATCGAGCAACCCACGCACCGCGACCTGCGGGCCAACCCGGAAAACCGCATGCACGCCGCGGCTCGGCTGAAGCCGGTGGTGATCGACGAATCGCTCGTGGACTACGACAGCCTCCTCCTCAGCCGGGAGCAGGGCTACTCCGGCGTCGCCCTGAAGGCTTGCAAAGGGCACAGCGAAGCGCTCCTCATGGGGGCGGCGGCGCAGAAGTTCAACATGTTCCTGTGCGTGCAGGACCTCACCTGCCCGGGGGCCTCCTTTCTGCACTCGGCGAGCCTCTCGGCGAGGATTCCCACGGTGGCCGCCATCGAGGGAAACGCCCGCCAATACTGCCCGGCAGCGAACCGCGCCTGGGCGGATCGCTTCCCGACGATGTTCCGCATCACCGACGGCACCCTGGGAACCGCCGTCTTGAACGGCCCGGGGTTGGGGTTTTGAGTGACGCGACCATGACGTCCCACGACCGCGGCGAACGCTACCGAAGGGCCCTGACCTTTGCCGAGGCCCAGGTCCGCACGCTGATCAACCGCCACCCGGATCGCTTCCCCGCCTACACCAGCGGCGGCCGGTGGGGCCACGAGGGAGAGCTCTGGACCGATTGGACGGGGGGCTTTCTGGCGGGCATGATGTGGCAGTTCCACAGGCGTACGGGAGACCCCTGGTGGCGGGAGCGCGCCGAGCATTACTCGCGGCTGCTCGAGCACCGCCGCTTCGACCGCAACGTCCACGACCTGGGCTTCATCTTTCTCAACACCTATCTCCCCTGGTACGAGCTCACCGGTGCTGCCGACCTCGAGGAGGTCCTCGTCCAAGCGGGGCGGACGCTGGCCATGCGTTTCCAGGAGAAGGGGCAGTATCTGGCCTCGTTCATCGGCCCGCAATCGCTCTTCATCGACATCATGATGAACGTCCCCATCATCTTTTACGCTGCACGAAAGACGGGGGACGAGGACCTGATGGGCGTGGCCACCGCCCACTGCCGCACTACCCGCGAACGCCTCGTCCGCGACGACGGCTCCACGGCCCACGAGGGCCTCTTCGACATCGAGAGTGGCCGGTTCCTCGGCCAGAGCACCCACCAGGGGCTCTCCGGCGAGAGCCGTTGGGCCCGGGGGCTGGCCTGGTCGCTCTACGGCTACAGCAAGGTCTTTGCCCTTACTGCCGATCCGGAGTGGCTCGAGGTGGCCGAGCGGAACGCCGCCTTCTGGCTGGCCCACCTGCCCGACGACGCGGTTCCCTACTGGGACTTCGACGCCGATCCCGCCCGGCCGCTCCCCTGGGGGCCACAGAAGGAGAGTTCGGCGGGAGCCATCGCCGCCAGCGGCCTCTTGGACCTGGCCGGGCAGGCCTCTTCACCGGAGCGGGCGGCGGATTACCGCCGTACGGCGCTGGAGATGCTCGACGCCCTGGTCGAGCCGGAGTACCTGGCCGTCGACACGCCGGGCTGGGAGGGGATTCTCAAGCACGCCGTCTACCACACCGGGAAGAACTTGGGCGTCGACGAGTCGGTGATGTGGGGCGACTTCTTCTTCGTCGAGGCGCTCACCAAGGTCCTGCAGGAAGCCGAGTCGGGATAGTTTCCGTCCTTTCACGCGCACCGGCGGAGGCGTATAATCGGCGCCGATCAATCCGTCGGCACGCAGCTTGCGATCCGGTAGGTCTACCGGCCAGTGCCGCTGCGAGGTGCCCTTTCCGGAGAGGGAGGCGCAAGGGATGACCAGTTCCGGCCGTAACGAAAAGTGGGATCGGCTGGTCGCCGATCTCCAGGAACCGCGGACGCGGCGGGGCGCCCGCCAGAAGCTGGTGGCCGCGGGCGCGGTCGAGCCGCTGCTCGAGTGCCTGGATTCACTCAACCCGTCGGTGGTCTGGGCGGCCGTCGTCTCGCTGGGGGAGCTGCGCGCTCCGCAGGCCGTTGGTCCGCTGCTCGACCTTCTGGAAAGGGAGGTGCTGGTCGTGGACGTCTGCGAGGCGCTCACGCGGATCACCGGACACGACTTCGGCATGGATGCCGGAAAGTGGCGGCAGGCGCTGCGGGATCACCCCGAGACACCGCCCCCTCCGCTGGACCGGGCCCACCTGGTGGCCCGGACGGGGGATCTCCTGGGAACCGAGGCGTCCTCGGGCAATGGAGGATACCGGTTCCGCCTGTCGCTGCCCAACGGCCGTTCGCAGCAGGTCGCCGTGCATTTCGGCCGCGCGGCGGCGGGGGGCGAGGAGCTGGTGGTGATCTACAGCCAGTGCGGCCCGGCGAACCCCCGGCACTACGAGGCGCTCCTCCGGCACAACATGAACATCCCCGCGGGCGCCTTCGCCCTTCGCGATGTCGGCGGCGAGCCGCAAGTGGTGATGGTCGACACCATGCTCGCCTCGACGGTAACACCCGGCGCCCTGGCCAAGCACATCGAGAACATCGCCGCCCGCGCCGACCGGGTGGAAGAACAACTCACCAGCAAGGATCGGTACTGACCATGGCAGAACTGGGCGTGAACATCGACCATGTGGCCACGGTCCGCCAGGCGCGGCGGACCCACGAGCCGGACCCTGTCTGGGCGGCCGCGCTGGCCGAGGTGGGCGGGGCGGACGGAATCACGATCCACCTCCGCGAGGACCGCCGCCACATCCAGGACCGCGACGTGGAACTCTTGCGGCAGACCGTCTCGGTGAAGCTGAACCTGGAATTGGCGACGTCGGAAGAGATCGTGGACATCGCCTGCCGCCTCCGCCCCGATCAGGCCACCCTGGTCCCCGAGCGCCGCGAGGAGGTGACCACCGAAGGAGGGCTGGACGTGATCAGCCACCGGCGGCGTCTGGGGGAGGCGGTGAGCCAACTCCAGGCAGCGGGCATCGTGGTGAGTCTCTTCCTCGCCCCCGACCTGGATCAGATCGCGGTCGGAGCGGACCTGGGAGCGCAGGCGGTAGAGCTGCACACCGGCCAATACTCACTCGCCCGCACGGCGGACCACCGCGCCATCGAGCTGGCGTCGCTGCAAGCGGCTGCTGCCAAGGTGCGGGAGCTGGACATGGTGCTCCACGCCGGCCACGGCCTCACCTACCACAACGTCGGCCCCATTGCCCGCATCGAAGGGATGAAGGAGCTCAACATCGGCCACAGCATCATCGCCCGCGCCCTCTTCGTGGGCCTCAAGGAGGCGGTCGCCGAGATGAAGCGGCTGATCGCGTAGCGCGCGACGGCCGGCAAACATGAGGATCGCTGGATGAGAAAACGCCCTGCACCCCCCCGCTGGTTCACGCGCCTAGGACTGGTCAACTGGAAGAACTTCACCAAAGTCGAGGTTGCGCTTCAGCAACGGGTCTTCCTGGTTGGTCCAAATGCGTCGGGCAAGTCGAACCTGCTGGACGTATTCCGGTTCCTTCGTGATCTCGTGGCCGTCGGCGGCGGCTTTCAAGAGGCAGTCCAACGGCGTGGCGGAGTCTCCAAGCTCCGTTGCTTGGCAGCGCGGCGCACGTCGGACCTCTCCGTGTCTATTGGTGTGGGCAATCCGGAAGCTCCGCAGGAGTGGGAATACGAGCTTTCGTTCAATCGCGACGCCCGTAGCCGTCCCATCATCAAGCGGGAACGCGTTGTGCACGATGGACGAGTTCTGCTCGACCGCCCTGACGACAAGGACGAGGCCGATCTCGACCGACTAACCCAGACCTACCTCGAGCAGGTCTACACGAATCAGGAATTTCGCGAGTTGGCTGCCTTCCTGCAATCGGTCGAATATCTCCACGTTGTTCCCCAGCTCATTCGTGAACCGGATCGCTCTGTGGGCAAGACCGAGGATCCCTTCGGCGGCGATTTTCTGGAGCGGATCGCCTCGGCTCAGGAAAAGACCCGCATGGCTTGGCTGCGGCGTATTCGCGACGCACTGACGGTAGCGGTTCCACAACTGAAGGAACTGGAACTGCACCGCGACGATCGTGGCGTTCCTCACCTCCGCGGTCGGTATGAGCATTGGCGGCCGAGAGGGGCTTGGCAGGACGAGGACCAGTTCTCCGATGGCACACTCCGCCTGATGGGCCTCCTCTGGATTACCTTGGCCAGTCATGGACCGTTGTTGCTCGAGGAACCGGAACTCTCCTTGCACCCGGGTGTTGTCGGTTTTCTTCCCCAGATGTTCAGCCGCTTGCAGCGACGCACCGGTCGGCAAGTGATGGTCAGCACGCACTCACCGGAAATGCTCGCCGATTCGGGAATCGGCCTGGACGAAGTGTTCCTTCTGCAGCCGGGCACCGAAGGGACCTCAGTTCATCTGGCCACGACGATCGATGAGGCCAGACCTCTCCTTGAAGGCGGTCAGAGTCTTGCCGACATTGTCCTGCCCCGAACGCGTCCTCCTCGAGCGGATCAGTTGACACTGTTTGGGGAGTAGAGATGGGCAGTACTCCGCTTCACGTTCAAGCGGCCGTCGAAGGGATCGTCGATGAGGCCGTGGTCAGACGGCTCTTCGCCGAAGTGGGAATCGTCTCCTTCTCCGTCTTTCCGGCAAACGGCAAACGTCGACTCCAACAGCGTCTGGACGGCTACAACAGGGCGGCCGAGCAAAGCCCTTGGGTGGTGCTGGTGGACCTGAACCACTCGGCCGCGTGTGCCGCCGAACTCTGTCGCCATTGATTGCCTCGACCTGCGCCGCGCATGTACCTGCGAGTCGCCGTGCGGTCGGTCGAAGCCTGGCTCCTGGCGGATCGGGAGGCCATCGGACGGATGCTGGGTGTTTCCGTCGCCAGAATACCGCCAAATCCCGACTCGCTCGCTGCACCCAAGCAGACGCTGGTCGATCTGGCAAGGAGAGCGCGGCGAAGAACGGTGCGCGAGGACATGGTTCCGCGCCCCGGCAGCGGAAGGTCTGAAGGACCGGCCTATGCCTCGCGGATCATCGAGTTTGCCGACCGCTCCTGGCGTCCGGCACTCGCCCAGAATGCGAGCAACAGCCTCTGCCGCTGCCTGACGGCGTTGCGGAAAATGTGTGAAGAGCCCATGATAGACTCCTGAGCCCGTATTGTGCGGCGACAGCCCCACGAGAATGGGTGGCCCTCTGCGTAGGAGTGGTGATTCAATCACGAGAGTGCAGTCGCTCACTTGAGCCGCTTCTGAGCATCAATGAAAGCCGCCTTCTTCACCGCCCTGCGGACGATCGAGATTCGCGACGTGCCCGAGCCGCGGCTCTCTGGCGTCGAGGATGTCCTGGTGGCCGTCGAGCGGGTGGGGGTCTGCGGATCGGACGTCCACTACTACCTCGACGGACGCATCGGAGACCAGGTGATCGACTTCCCGGCAACGCTCGGGCACGAATGCGCGGGGACGGTGGTCGAGGTGGGCGCGGCGGTGACCCACCTGCGGCCTGGGGAGCGGGTGGCCATCGATCCGGCGCTGGTCTGCGGCCAGTGCGACCAGTGCCGCGCGGGCCGCGAGAATACCTGCCGGCGGCTGCGGTTCATGGGCGGACCGGGAGAAGCCCCCGGGGCCGCGGCCCAGCGGTACGTGCTGCCCGCAGCCAACTGCTTCGCCGTTCCGACATCGCTGTCTCTGGAGGCGGCCGCTGCCGTTGAGCCGCTCTCCATCGGCCTCTACGCAGTGCGGCTCGCCGGGCTCGAACCCGGCGCCCGCGCGGCCGTCATCGGCTGCGGTCCCATCGGGCTGAGCGTGCTGCTGGCGCTGCGGGCCACGGCGGTACCGGCGAGGGTCTATGCCACCGACCTCCTGCCGGAACGGCTGGCCGCGGCGGAGCGCTGCGGGGCAACCTGGACCGGCAACGTCCGGCAGGACGACGTCACCGCGGCCATCACCCGGGCCGAGCCGCTCGGGCTCGAGGCCGTCTTCGAGTGCTCGGGCGACCCGGCAATCCTCGACGCGGCGCAGCGTCTCCTCGCGCCCGGGGGGCAACTCGTGCTCGTCGGCATCCCCCCCACCGATCAGGTTGCCTTCAGTATCCACACCATGCGACGGCGGGAACTGACTTTCAAAAACGTCCGCCGTCAGCGGGGCTGCATAGCTCCGGTCATCGAACTGATCACCGCCGGTCGCATCGACCCTACGCCCCTCCTGACACACCGCTTCCCCTTGGTCCGGATTTCGGAGGCCTTCCAGACAGTCGCCGAATACCGCGACGGGGTGATCAAGGCCATCGTCGATATGACGGCCGACCCATAGGTGGCAGCCGGACGTCTTGCCGGACAAGGCTCTCCAAGCGGATGCCACTTGCCAGGCAGGCCATGCTAACCCCTGTCATGGGGGGCGTCGGCCTCGCTCTCCGGGCGACCGTTGCCCTTGCGCTGCTGCAGACGGCGGAGTTGCGACTCAAGGCGGGCCCGTTCGACGAGGACATCCTGGCGGGCCCGGGCGAAATGGAGGCGGGTGGCGAGGATGTCCAGCAGCGCCAGAAGCCCCACCCAGACGACAAGAAGCAGGGCAAAGCCCCAATAGACGATTGTAACCCAACGAGGGAGGGGGGGGCTGTCGACCCAATGGCCAACGAGGAGCATGATACCCAGTAGTCCCAACATGCCGCTGGTCTGCAAGCGACGGCGGTGGCGGACGCGGTAGTATTCGTAGTCCTTGCCGTGTTCTGTCCGCCGCCGGAACCGCCGCCAGGACCGCACGTGGGCCACGAGAAGGACCGCGGCGGCGGCGCAAACGAATAGGGCAAAGCCGAATCGGAAAGCGCCATCCACGCGAATTGCCCTTTTCCTTGCAGGTCCTGTACCGCGATCCCTTGGCAGCGGCTGTATTGTACTCGGCCCGTAGGAGATGCGAAACCGCTTCGGTTTGCGAACCCTGGCGGCCGTGGTGCCCGGGCGGGACCGCCTGCCGACGGCCGCGCCGCAGGCGTTGCTCTTCCGCCTTCGGGTCTCGGTGTGTAGTACCATGGAGAGGGCGGGCGCCGCGGCGGCGCCGGATCGTTGGCAGGACCTGTCTGGAGTCGGCGATGATCGAGCTACCATCCAGGGGAACGCTTGCAGGCGCGGCGCGCACTGCGGCCGAGAAGATTCTCAACCCTGCATCGCTGGGGCTCTACGGCGGTGTGGTCGCGGATCGCCCCGTGCTGGTGATCCTGGCCGCGGGCAAGGGAACCCGCTTCGGGCAGTCGCCGAAGTGCGCGCAGCCGGTCTGTGGCGTGCCCTTGGCGCGGCACTCGATCGATCACTTCCGTAACTTCTCCGCCGGTCCGGTGATCTGCCTGGTCGGCTACCGCCACGCGGAGGTGGCAGCCGCCCTGGGCGACGACAACATCTATGTGCTCTCCGACCAGCCCGCGGGGGGTACGGCCTTTGCCGCCTACGAGGCTTACAGCGTGGCGGCGCTCGCCGAGGTCAACCCGCTCTTGATCGTCACCATGGGCGACCGCGTCGTCAGCAAGACCGTCTTCCGCAGGCTCTTCGAAACGCACACTCTCGGCCCGCGTGAGGCCGACCTGACGTTGCTCACCGCCCTTTATGAGCCGCCGCGGAACCGCGGCAAAGGCCGCGTGGTCCGCGACGGCGGCCGCCGCGTGCTCAGGATCGTCGAGCAGCGCGACATCGACACCATGGCCGACCCCGCGGCCCGGTCGGCCCTCCTCGACGTCACCGAGGGAAACTGCCCCCTCTACGCCGTCCGCGCTGCGACGCTGCACCGTTACCTGGGCAACGTAACCAACAACAACGCCCAGGGGCAGTTCTACCTGACCGACGTCGTGGAGGCCATCAGCGGCGACGGTGGTGAGATCCGCACCGTCACCACCACGCCCGCCGAACCCGACTACGACCTCCTCGTCTCCGACGTCACCCGCCCGATGGATCTGGCGCTTCTGGAGGGGCTCCTCGCTTCGGCGCGATTCGCCCCCGCCGCCCCGGCGGCCGACGTGGGGGCGGCCGCGGCGGCGATTCTGGCCCATCGTCCCCCGGGCCAGGCGGCCGCCATTGCGGCGCAGCTCGAGGAGCTCCTGGCTGCTGCGGAGAGGGAGCAGCTCGGCTTTCGCAAGGACCAGCCGGTAGGTATCGGTGTGGCCGGGGGCCGTATCCGCATCGCCTTCATGCACCCCGACATGGGGCGGTTCTTCGGTCCGGCGTGGCAGATGCCCATCGGCGCCTGCGACGCCGCAGGCCGCGAGCAGATCGTGATTCTTGTGCAGGGTTCCGACGACGGCAATATCCACCTCTTTCCGACCGATCCCCTCTTCCGCGAGAAGCTCAATGCCCTGCCCGCCGACGACGAGACCATGTTCCCCGGCGAGGAAGTCGCCGACTGGTACAGCTACGAGGGCTTCGGCACGCGGATGGCGGAACACCTGCTCCTCTCGCTGGGGTATTTCACAGAAGAGGAGATCGAAGCCCGCCGCAGCCGCGGGCAGCCGCTGCCTCCCTCGGCGCTCTGGCTGGCCAGCAGTATGCGGCGGCCCTTCTCGCTGATCGGTAACGCCATCGCCTCGATGCGGACGCTGCGCGCCGGGAATCTGGGAGCCCGCGTGCAGACCTACCTGGGCCGCGAAGGCTTCCGTGGCCTGAGAGTGATGTCGACGGGAAGCATTCCCCAGGGAGGCTTCTCGAGCTCTTCGGCGGTGACCGTGGCCGTCAAGAACGCCATCAACGCCCTCTTCGAGCTGGGAATTGCGCCCGATATGCTCGTACACCTCGCCTGCCAGGCGGAATACGGCACCGGGGTCCGCGCCGGGGCTCTGGACCAGGCCACCGAGCAGAAGGGCCGCGCCGGGCAGGGAACGTTGATCTCGTCGAATCCCCGCGAAAACTACCGCGTGCTGGGAACCTACCCCGTACCGGCCGATCGTTTCCACGTCCTCTTCGCCTACAGTGTCGACCGCGACCGCGTGGCCTGGGAGTGGTCGGCCGGGATGTACGCCGCCTCCAGCGCCCCAGGCCGGCTGACCGCTGCCGAAATGCGGAAAATGACCGGCAAGGCGGCCGAGCTGGCAGCCATCCTCACGCGACTATCCCTCGACCGCGACTTCTTCCAACTCGTCGAGGAGGACTATCTCGACCGGGGAACCCTCGCCCCCTCTACGCTCCGCGCCGTCTGCAACCTGCTCCTGGCGCTGCCCTTGCATGCCTCCCAGCAGGAGCTGCGCCGCTGCCTGGCCGTCCACCGCCCCTGGTATATCGAGCAGCTCATCGAGGTGCAGAAGCTTTCCGCGACGGCTGCCTCGGAGCGGACCGACGCTACCTTCGAGGCCCTCTTGGCGGGCTGGCGGGATCCGGCCCTGAAACGGACCGGCCGCGACGGGCGGGTCGTCGAGGAGTTCGGGGCGCCGCTGCGGGCCATGGTCGGCTATCTCTTCGCCGAGGTGGCCAAGAACTTCCATCTCATCCACCATCCCGAGCAGTGGATCGAAGGGGTTACTCGTTCGCAAGACGGTGACCGCTGCCTGAATATCGCCGCCGACCGGCTCCCCGACCGTACCGCCATGCTCGGCGAGCTGCCCTGGGAAAAGGGCTATGCCGGTCCGTCGCTCATGCAGCGGTGGTTGGCACACTGCGGCGCCACGCCCTTCGATTACAACCGCGGCCTGGAGGACGAAACACTGGCCGCCGCCGATCTCCCACCGCTCGAGGCGGTGCCGGGCACGAACTTCTTCCGCGGGCTGGCGCTCATCGATCTGGCCGAGGCCATGCTCAAGCGGGCCTTCGGCGACCAGGCGGTGGCGGTCCGCGTGAACGCCGCCGGCCAGGGCGACTTCTTCCAGGTCCACGTCGATACCGCGTTGGCCGCCGTCGAGGAAGTCAAAGGCTTCATCCGCACGGCGATCTACCGCCGCTTCGGACTCAAGCCCCGGGAGGAGTTCGTCGAGCCGCACCCGGGCGGCGGCGCCGCCGGCGTCCGCCTGAGCCGCTTTGACCATCTCGGCGAACTGATCCGCCGACTGCGGGCGTAACCGTTCACGGGGGACTGTCCCGATTTTCGCGGCCGCAAACGGTATTCCGCATGGATGACGCGATTCGGCCGCGAAAATGGGACTGTTCCCTTCGGCCGGCGCGGGTCTGTTGACCGGCAAATGAACCAGTCCCCGGCCGGCCCGTGAACGGTTACCTGCGGGCTTAACCACCCTTGCGCTCGGAGCGGTTGGGTGAGCGACGCCGGGTGACGGGGCGAATTCTGCCCAACTTCTTTTGCAGATGGCCGAACTTGGTAGCCGGCTTCCGCGGCATGCGGCGAGAGCGGTCCGTCGAATTGCCTTTGCCCATCGTCCGGCCTTTCTACGTCGTTCGACCCCTGCGGCGACCTCCCAGGGGTATTCTACCGCAATGAGGCGGAGGGGTGGCGGTCGGCGACCTCCCAGGCGAGGCCCAGGAAGGCCAGGAGACGAATGACGGAGTAGGTGACGTCGACCTCCCACCAGCGGTGACCGGCGCAGGCGAGGCGGGGGAAGGCATGGTGGTTGTTGTGCCAGCCTTCGCCGTAGGTCAGCAGAGCGACCAGCCAGTTGTTACGGCTGTCGTCGCGTGTCTCGTAGTTGCGGTAGCCCCAGCAGTGGCTGGCGGAGTTGACTAGCCAGGTGGCGTGCAGCACGTAAACCAGCCGCAGGAAGAGCCCCCACACGAGCCAGGAGAGCCCCAGGGGCGTTCCGCCCACGGCCCACCCGGCGGTGAAGAGGCCTGCGCCCAGCAGGATGTTCCAAAAAAGGAAAGTGCGGTCGAGAAAGCGGAGGACGGGATCCTTGACCAGGTCGGGTGCCCAGCGGCGGTGATAGCGGGCGAGCTCCGCGGCCCCCATCTCGGGGAAGACCCAGAGAACGTGGCTCCACCAGAAGCCGTCGCGAGGCGAGTGGGGGTCGCCCTCGCTGTCGCTGTGGGCGTGGTGCTTGCGGTGGTTGGCCGTCCAGTGGATGACCGAGCCCTGTCCGGCGAGCGAACCGGTGAGGGCAATGACCCAGCGGAGCGGACGGTAGGTGGCGAAGCTCCGGTGAGTGAAGAGGCGGTGGTAGCCGAGGCAGATGCCGATCCCGCCGCTGAGCCACCCGAGAAAGAGGAGGAGGAGCAGCCCCGACCAACTGAAGGTCCAGGGAGCAGCCAGGGCCCCGGCGTGCAACAGCCCGATCCAAAACACCGTGGCCCAACCAAGGCGAAGCGGCGGAGCATCGGACGGCCCATCCCCACTTCGGGAGGGCCTGTCTGCCGGGCCGGGTGCGCCCGCGGTGGAGCGGGCGCTGGCGGGCGGACTCATCGGGCGGCCGAGCTTGGCGGGTGTTTCCGTATCGAGCATGGCAAAACCTTCCACAGCGGTAAGCGAAGCAAAACCAGCAGGCGGACTAACAACGCCAACGAATGCTGGCATTATTAGGCGCCTTGGAAGAGATGATGGAAGGTATTACCGAGGAATTACCCACGTGCTCCAAGATTTACGGAGGTTTTACCTGCCGGCGGCCAGCCGTCCCCGTAACCGTTCACGGGCCGGCCGGGAACTGGTCCATTTTTCAGCCAACAGGCCCTATCTTGAGCGGCCGACGATGCGCAGAAAATGGACCTGTCCCCTTACCGCCTGCCGGCCGAAGGGGACAGTCCCATTTTGCGGCCGAGTAGCGTTATCCACGAGGAATACGCTCTATGGCCGCGAGAACTTCGACAGTTCCCCGTGAACGGTTACGCCGTCCCCTCACGGCTCGCTTCAGGCGACCTCGGGAACGACGAAGGGCTCGCGGTACTCGCGGCGCAGGAAACCGTTGGCGGCCTGGGCATGGTCGCCGACGAAGCGCTCCGTGTCGGGGTCGATCTCCAGTAGCGGCGTGAAGCGAATGGCATCGCTCTCGATGTCGATGCCGTGCGCAGCCAGATGCTCTTCCATCTCCGTCAGCAGCCGGTCCCAGAGCCCGAAATCGTCCGGGACTTGCTCGGCGCGGGCGCGCGAAAAGCGGTCGCCGGCGCGGACCATGATGTTCGCCACGTGGCACCAGCTTGTCGTGTCGCTGCCGATGCGGATGGGGGAATTCAACAGCGAAGCGTCGCGCTGGCGGAGGGCTTCGATGAAGTTCTGCTGATGGATCTGCTCGCCCCCGTTGCCGGAGAAGCGGCGAATCTCCTCGCCGTCGGCGTCGAAGGCCACCGCCCGGCCGCGCTGGCCCTCGAGGCGGCCGCCCTCGCAGTAGGCGATGTGGCCGCTCCCGGGGCCGGGGTGGGGAGCGGGGCGATTCGACCCGGGCTCGGCGGGGAGATTGGAAAGCCCGATGACCACAGGGATCGTGCCGGTGTCGAAGAAGACGAAGTGGACGTTCGGTGTCTGGCCGGCGTCGTCGAAGACCACGCGGCCGCCGCCGCCGCAAATCCGCCGCGGAAGCACGGGCTCGTCCAGAAGGATGTTCATTCGCAAGTCGTCCAGGACGTGGACTCCCCAGTTGCCCATCTCACCGGTGCCGGTATTCCAGTCCCAGTGCCAGTCGTACTGGAGGTTGTCGCGGAAAATGGGCTCGTCCTGGGCCGGACCCAACCAGAGGTCGTAGTCGATGTGGTCCGGGATCGGCAACGGCGTGTCGCGCCGGCCGATGGACGGGCGGATGCCGTAGCGGTTGACGCGGGCCAAACGGATTGCACCGAGGGCCTTCTCCTCGTGCAGGAACTCGCGGATCTCGGCCTGCATGGGGTCGGAGCGCTGCTGCGTGCCGTGCTGGCAGATTCTCCCCGACTGCTCCACCGCCGCCACCGCCTGGCGCCCTTCCCAGTGGTTGTGGGACATGGGCTTCTCGCAGTACACGTCCTTGCCGGCTTCGACGGACCAGATCGTCGCCAGGCTGTGCCAGTGGATGGAGCTGGCGATGACCACGGCGTCGATCTCCGGATCGTCGAGCATCTCCCGCAGATCGATCCAGGTCTTGGCCTGCGGGAAGCGCTCGTGGGTGGAACGGACGCGGGAGGCATCGGAGTCGCACATACCGGCAACGCGGACGCCTTCGATATTGCTGAACTGGCGCATCAGTTGCCCGCCGCGGCCGCCGCAGCCGATGAATCCCAGCCGGATGGCATCGTTCGCACCGGCGGCCATGAGCGAGGATCGGGGGACGGCAAGCGCGGCACCGGCAACCAGTCCGCTGCGCAGAAAATCGCGTCGTGTGGGTCGAGTCATTGCAGTCTCCTCGATGGGAAGGGCGCTTCGGAGGGCTCCACATCACGCGCCGGCACGAGTCCGCTGTAGGACGCTGCCCGCGGGCGCATATTAAGCATATTCTACTGCGCCGGCACGGTCACAAGACCGGGTTTACCAGATCGGCACCTCCATGCCAAGACGCGCCCCCTCTAGGGCAGGGGTGGCCGCGCCCGCAATGGCGCTTTGCCGAGGCGGCGGCTGCGAAGCGAGGCAGGAGAAGGTATCCTTCGTGCCATTGACTGCGTCCACCACGGACAGCAGAATCGAGGCGTCTGCCCGCAGTGGCGGTCTCGCCGCGTCGCCTGGAGCCGCGGCCCCGCCCGGAAGGAGAAATGCCGATGCCTCCCACCCCTCGAGTCTTCGCCCGCGCATCTGCGGCGATCGTCTTGTCGTTCGGATTCGCCGCGTTGGCCCCCGCGGAGCAGCCGTTCGCGTGGCAGCAGCCGTATGCCGGCGTCCTCGCGACCGGCGACTTGGAATATGCCCCGGAGCCGTTCGAATTCCGCGCCGGCGCCACGGTGCGGTACATCGACTTCGCCGAAGGAGACGACAATCACCCCGGCACGCGGGAGCAACCCTGGAAGCGTCATCCCTGGGATCCCCAAGCCCGCGGGCGGGCGGCGCAGTCGCGGGGACCGGCGACGTACGTCTTCAAGGGCGGCGTCGCCTATCGCGGCGTGTTGCGCCCCGGCGACGACCGCGGCACGGCGGAGGAGCCGATCCGCCTCACCCGCGATCCGGCCTGGGGCGACGGCGAGGCCCGCATCTACGCCTCGGAAGTGGTGGAGGGCTGGCAACGGCAGGCACACCAAGGCATCGAACAGGACCGCGAGCGGGTCTGGATGGCCGAGGTGGACTTCCTCCCCCGCACCCTCTGGATGGTGGGCGGGGACGGAGAGATCACGCGTCTGATCTTGGCCCGCTGGCCCAACTGGCAGGAGTCGGACCCCAACGACGTCCTGCGCGAGTGGCCTACCTGGGAGAACCCGCAGTGGTGGCTGGAGAACAGCCGCTTTCACCGCATGGAGGTCGACGGCCGCGACCGGCACCTGGGCATCGACACGGAGAACCTCACCCGCCCGGCCCAGGACTACGTGGGCGCGACCGTCTGGAGCGAGTGGGGTATCGTCATGGGCACGCCCTATCCCGCCGTGGTGGAGGCATTCGACGAGGAGCAGCGCGCCGTCGCCTTCCGCGGCCCCTGGACCTACGAGATGAGCGAAGTCATCGCCCGCGGCAACCGCTACCACCTGGAGAACATGCCGTGGATGCTCGATGAACCGGGCGAGTTCTGGGTGGAGCGGGTAGCCGAAGACCGCGCCCGCATCTTCCTTCGCCTCCCCGAAGACCGCGACCCCAACACCGTTACCGTCGAGGCGGGACGCCACTACAACATCATCGATGCCCAGCAGCTCCACCACGTGGACGTCGCCGGCCTCACCTTCCGCTTCTCCAACGTCCACTGGATGTACAACCACCCCGCCTGGGCCCACCCCGACCTGCGCGCGGCCGTGGTGCGCCTCAACGGCTCCGGCGAGGGCATCACCATCCGCAACTGCGTCTTCGAGCACGTCAACCAGCCGGTGCGTATCAACGTGGGCGGCATCGAGCACCGCATCGGCGCGGTCCGCATCCACGACAACGCCGTCCGCCGCACGGAGCACGGCGCCGTGGTCGCCGCCGCCAGCTTCGGCCGGGAGGGATACGGCCCGCTCGAATCGGTGGAGCTGCTGCGCAACGACCTCTACCACATCGGTTGGCGAGCCCTCAGCGGCGAGCACGGCCATGCCGTGGACATCCGCTTCCCCACCACCTCCCACGTGGCCGGCAACTTCCTGTACCGCATCGGCGGCTGGGGGATCTCCGTCCAGGGCGGGAAGCCCTCGCACAGCGATCCGCGTCCCTATGGCGTCCCGCTCAGCCGGCACCTGATCCACCACAACCGCGTGGAAGACGTCCTCCTGAAGAGCAACGACTGGGGCGGCATCGAGGTCTGGCAGGGAGGCCCCTTCTACGTGTTCAACAACGTGGTCTTCAACCCCGTGGCCTTCAAGCACTGGACCTGGCGCGAGGGCAACCCCGACAACATCGGCAGCTTCGGCCACGCCTACTACCTCGACGCCGGCTTCAAGACCTATCTGTTCAACAACATCGCCGCCGGCCGCAACAACGAGCTGGGCACGCGCTCCGTGAACACCACCGCGCTGCAGAACATCTACAGCTTCGAGAACTGGTTCTTCAACAACACCTTCTACAAGTTTGCCGAGATGACGCGCCAGCAGGCCCCCGCCGCGGGACGCTTCCGATACCTCGGCAACGTGATCGAGGACGTCACGCGCCTGGTCTTCCGCCACACCGATCCGGCCGACGTAGCGCCCGATCCCAACGCCGCCCACTTCACCGACGGGGGCGAGTATGCCTACCACACGCTGGCCTATGCCGGCAACGTCTTCCACGACATCCGCAGCCGCTTCGGCGCCTTCGAGGAGACCGGCGCCGTGCATGGGGAAGCCGGCACCTTCGCCGAGGCCGTCCGCCGGCTCGATGCCCAGGCAGCCGATGTCGGCACGGTCGCCGAGCAGCCGCCGCTCCGCGACCCGGCTGGGCGCGACTTCCGCCCCCGCCCCGGCGGCCCCGCCACGGAGCAGGACGTGATCGCCTTCGTCCCCTGGTCGCTTTATGCGCCGGTCGGCGAATGGCAGTTCACCCGCAACCACGCCAACCCCGCCGAGATCATCGACGAGCACTGGCACATGACGCCCCTCTACCGCCAGCGCGAGCGGTACCTCGATACACCGCGCTATCCGCTGACGGGGGTGAACGTCACCGCGGAGCGCTTCGTCCCCGGCGCGCTGGCCAACTGGACCGGCGGTTCGGCGCTCCGCCTGGACGGCAGCACGCAGTACCTGGTGCTGCCCCAGTCGGAGCTGCAAGCACGGCCGGAACCGATCCCCAGGCGTACCGAGCCGACGGAGATCGGCAACGTGGAGCTCCCGGACCGGATCCTCCCGGAACAGCCCTTCGAGGTCACGGTCCGGCTCGCCCGGCCACTGGGCGACGAGCGGTTGGAGATGCACGTCCATTGGATGCGCGAACAATCCTGGGGCGGGTTCAGCGAGCTCGCTGGCGCGGCCCAACCCGTTCCCGGCAGCCCCGATACCTACCGCTTCACCCCCACGGTGCCTCCGCATCAGGGGCTGCACCGCTATCAACTGCTGATCTTCCGCTCGCCGGACGGCAGCTTCGATCGCCAGACGCAACTTGTCCGCGTGGAGGCGCCGCCGGCCACCTTCACCCAAGCGCTCCGCCCCGGCGACGCCCGCAACGCCGATATCGGCCACGGCAATTTCCTTCTCGAGGTGTGCCTGCAGACCGAGGACCGTCAGGGTGTGATCATCCACAAGCGCGCCGAGAGCGGCTACGTCCTGGACCTGGTCGAGGGCCGGCCCCGGCTGCAGCTCCGCTCCGGCAGCGCGCAGTACACCGCCACGGCCGAGGCTGCCATCGACGACGGCCAGTGGCATCATCTGCTGATCGAGGTGGATCGCGGAGAAGGCGCGGTGCGTTTCTATTTGGACGGAAGAGCGGTCGACGCCCGCACCTCCGGCCGCATGCCCGAGGGCTCGCTGGCCAACGAAGCCGACTTCCTCGTCGGCGGCGGACCCGATCTGCCGCACCTGGCGGCCACGTTCGACTTCCTCCGCCTGGCCCAGGGGACGCTCGCCGATGCTCGCACCACCATCGAGGAGTTGCACGCCTGGCAGTTCGACGGGCCGCAATTCCGCGACTTCACGGGGAGGGACCGCCGCCATGGCAACGCCGCCGGTGCGCTGCTCGCCCCCTGACGAAGCCGAGGTGTGGCCAGAGGTCGCGGCTACCCCCCACCGTGCAGGCGCGCCAGCAAGCCGCGGGCGGAATCGGCAAGCAGCGCCCGCTCCTCCTCGTCCAACAGCGCGCGGTCACGGACCGCCGCCAGGGCCACGGCCCCCATCACTGCCAAAGCGATCCACGGCCCCAGGTTGAGCACCACAGGCAGCGCCATGATGAGCCACGTGCCGCGATCGATGGCCAGCCCACTCCAGCGGCAGAAGGCGAGCACCAGCAGCAGGGCCACGGCGTGGGCGGCGGCCGTAGCCAGCACGGCGCCCAGCAGGCCCAGCCGCGGCAGGAGCAGGAGGTTCAGGACCACGTTCACCGCCAGCCCCGCCCCCAGCGCCAGGCTGGCCAGCCTGGCCTGCTCGGCGCAGAGGAGGTACATCTGGGCGGCCAGGATGAGGCCGAACCAGATGCAGTAGGTGAGCGCCCAGGGCAGGACTTCCTCGCCCCCGGCAAACTTGCCCGCAAAGGCCACATCGAACAGCCACGGCGCCGCCAGCAGCACCGCGACTCCCGTGCCGGTGAGCACAAAGCCCAGGAGTTTGAGGAACAGGTTCAGCCGCCGGATGACGGTGTGTCGGCGACCGGCCTCCCAATCGGCGCTCAGATGCGGCGTGAGCATGCCCGCGAGCAGCATGGCCACACTCATCAGCAGCAGCGGTACGATCCGCGAGCTATGGTACTCTCCCACCAGACCCAGCGCCCCCTCTGGGGAAATCCCAGAGAAATGAATGATCATGTAGCGGTCGGCCACGGCGAAGAGATGGCCCATGAAGCTGGTGACCGTCACCCATACCACAAAAGGGAGAAGTTTCCCCCACAAGGTAGTGCTCTGGAGCCGTTCGGCAGGCCGGGGTATTGCCCGCCAAGTGGCCGAGAGCGCGACGGCCGCAATGCCCACCGCCAGCACCGTGCCCGCAGTGAAAGCCAGCACGATAGACTCGGCCGACTGTTGCCCCGCGATCAGCATCCCCACTCCTACGAGGGCAAAGGCCAAGCTGGAGGCCAACTGCATCGAGGAGACCACCCGGACTTTCCGCAATGCCGTGAGCAGCTCGGTCTGGTAGTTCATCAGGACCACCAGCGGCAGGCTCAAGGCCACGAGCAGCATCAGCCTCCCCTGCCCCGGTTCGCCGAAGATCAGTGCAGCAAACTGCCCGTGGAAGACCGCCACGAGACCTGCTCCCACCACGCTCGAGACGGCGCACCAGATGGCAGTGCGGCAGATGAGGGTCCGCAAGTGCCCGAGGCGGCGGTAGTGCTCCACGTAGCGGCCGAAGGCCGCAGGGACCGCGAGAATGAGGAGGGGCGGGGCGATGAGAATGAAGCTGTAGGCCATGTCCCAGCGGCCCAGGTCGGCAGGATCCAGCCAGCGGCAGAAGAGCACCGCCCGCACGAACCCCACCATCCGCTGCACCACCGTCAGCGCCATGAGGATCAGCACGCTCTCGGTGATCGTGTCCGTCCTCCAGGCGGCCGCGGGCGGGGCCTCGGGGGGGGCGGGCTCGATTGCGGGGGCAAGGGGGGAGGCGGAGGCGGTCACGGTGCCGGTCGCTCGCGGGGAAGAACCAGGACGGCACCGCGGACTGCGGCGCCGCTCAAATCTCCCTTACGGGCGAGGGAAAGCAAACCGCGCCTACCCGAAGAAACGTTCGAATTCGCTGGGGTCGATCGGATCGCACCGCGAGGAGAAGCGCCCGCCGGCGGCAAGCCGCCTCGCTTCGAGGGTTTCCTTGTCGATCACCAGGAAGAGCCGCTTCAACCAGCCGGTGGCTTCCAGCAGATAGACGTTGGCTGTCTCGGCGATCCGCCAGGAGCCGAAACGGTCCAGCCGGGGGAACTCCCCGAGGATGCGGGCCATCCGCGGATCGGCCTTGCTCACGGGGCGGAGACTACGGCAGCCGGCGCAGGCCCCGCGCTCCACCGCATGAGGGCTTACCCGCTGGCGACAGCGGTCGCATTCGATCGCCGCCGAAGCCAGCAGCCGCTCGCCGCTCACCGGGCAGGCGACGGTCAGCGACTTGAGCACCCGCCGCCGCGTGACGCTGCAGGCCACCAGGTCTTCGGGAAGCGCCCAGCGGCCGGTCTCCGCGCAGGCCTCAATCTGCTCGGCGGCCACGATCCGACCGTCGTCGGTGGCCGCCACCTCGAAGCTCTCGGCTCCCGTGTGCGGGCAGACGAACGGCGGCGCGACCAGAGTTCGGGCCCATCCGGAGAAGGGCAGATCGACCCACGATTCGCCGATCGTAAAACGCAGTTTCCCTTCGGCGAACTTGCACCAGACAATCCCCGTTTCCACCTCGCCGTCAGAGACGGGCCCCGGCCAATAGCGCCGTGCTGCGCCCCGGGCCGTTTCGACCAGCTGGGAGAGGTCGTCCTCGATCGGTTCGAGCGGTTTTTCCAGCTCCCGCATGTTCGTCATGCCCAGGTTGCGGACCAACTCCCCGGGGACCAGTTCCCCGGAAGGGTCGACGAACAGCTCCCGCCCGGGGCCGCCCGGGGAACGACGGACGCGGAGGTAGAGCCGGTTTTCCAGCAGGCAGCCGGCTAAGTGGACAGTCCCTCCCTTGATGGAATAGGCGGGGAAGAGCCGCGCGGCAATCTCGTGTACACTTCGCGGCTGGTCCGCCGGCGCCCAGTGGCTCACGTCGTGCGTTACGTCCAAGGCGATCAGTCCCCTCTCAGGTACTCCCGCCGGCTGGGATCACGGTGCGGGAGATTCTCGGGAATTGTACCACAACCGCCTCGGGGGCGGTAACTGGCTCACAAATTGGGGGGAACGATCGGCGACGAACCGATGTCGCTTACGTCGGTGATCATCCAGCGGCCGTCCTCGAGCCGCATCTGCACGGCGAAACGCGACCAGGGTGTGTGGCTGTAGGGGTAGAGCCCCGTCGACTCGCGTATGTTCGCCATGGCGTCCAGCGTGACGCGGGCCGTGGGGGGACTGGTGTGGCGGTTGATCTCGACCTCGACGTTTCGCATACGGACCCGGAGCACCTCGACCCGCCCCAGGGCCCAGCGGGCCATGCGGCGCGGTTGCTCCGCCGAAGCGGAAACGTGCTCGAAGAGCAGGTCGATGTCGTTTGCTTCCAGAGCCGAAGCGGCCGCGTGCAACGTCATTTCGACGCGCTCGCGATCGGTCACTACGAGGTGTTCGACTAGCACCCCCAAGAGGGTTAATGCCAGCACCACGCCCATCGCCACCACGAACTTGCCCTCCCGGGTGCGAACGAAGAGCACCGCTAGGATGGCCTCAGCGACGATCCCCGCGAAGATGATCGGTGTCGGGTCTTCCAGGGGGTTCGGCATCGCCATGCTCGCGAAGGGCCTTCGTTAGCCCCGCTTGGGAAAGAGCGGCCCGCCGTACTGCGCCGCCTCGCCGAGAGTCTCTTCGATCCGCAGCAGTTGATTGTACTTCGCCATGCGGTCGGTCCGCGAGGCGGAGCCGGTCTTGATCTGTCCGGTCCTCAGGGCCACGGCCAAGTCGGCGATGGTGGTGTCTTCGGTCTCCCCACTGCGGTGGCTGGTGACGCTCGTGAAGCCTGCCCCCCGGGCCAGCTCGATGGCCTCGACGGTCTCGGTGAGTGTGCCGATCTGGTTGACCTTGATGAGAATGCTGTTGGCGATTCCCTCCTCGATTCCCCTTTGGAGCCGCTGCGTGTTGGTGACGAAGAGATCGTCGCCCACCAATTGGACCTTGGCGCCGAGCCGGTCGGTGAGAAGCTTCCAGCCTTCCCAGTCGTCCTCGGAGCAGCCGTCCTCGATCGAGCAGATGGGGTATTTCTCCATCCAACCGGCGAGCAGCTCGACCATCCCCGCGGCGTCGATCTGCTTCTTGTCCACCGTGTAGAGTTTCTTCTCCGCGTCGAAGAACTCCGTGGCTGCCACGTCCAGGGCAATGAAGACCTGCTCCCCGAGCCGGTACCCGGCCGCCGCCACCGCCTCGGCAATGACCTCGAGGGCTTCGGCGTTGCTCTTCAGGTCGGGAGCGAAACCGCCTTCGTCGCCGACGTTCGTGGAGAGCTTCCGCTTGGCGAGGACCTTCTTGAGATGGTGGAAAATCTCGCAGCCGCAGCGGATGGCATCGCTGAAGGTGGCCACCCCCAGGGGCATGACCATGAACTCCTGCACGTCGACGGCATTGTCGGCGTGCTCGCCGCCGTTGATGATGTTCATCATCGGAGCGGGGAGTACGCGGGCCCCCACGCCGCCCAGATAGCGGAACAGCGGCATCCCGCAGTAGTCGGCGGCGGCGTGGGCCGTCGCCAGCGAAACACCCAAGATGGCGTTGGCACCAAGGTTCCTCTTGTTCTCCGTGCCGTCGAGCTCGCACATCCGCTGGTCGACGGCCACCTGATCGAGCGCCTCCATGCCGCAGATTTCGTCGGCCAGCTTCTCATTGACGTTGGCCACCGCCTTGCTCACGCCCTTGCCGAGATAGCGGTCCGCCTCGCCGTCGCGGAGCTCCCACGCCTCGTGCACCCCCGTGCTTGCCCCGCTGGGCACTGCCGCCCGCCCGAAAGAACCATCGGCCAATGTGGCGTCCACCTCCACGGTGGGGTTTCCGCGGCTGTCGAGGATGGCACGGGCCTGGATATCGACGATCGTGGAACTCATTTTCTCCTCCTCAGTGATTCGTGCGGGTCCGGTGGGACGGCTCTCATCGTGCCCGCCGGAGGCGCCCGGCAGGCCGAGGCAGCCCGCGTTCCCAACCGTTCCACCCGTGACAAGACCTCTGCAAGCCGAAGGCAGACATTGTGCCCGATCCTCGGCGAGTTGGCTAGTAGCCCGTCCAACCGGAATTACCCGAGGTGACCGCCGGTCGGAATGCCTGTACGGTGGCTGGTGAACGGAGGCCGGTGGCCGATAGGTGAACTGCCCTCTCTCGGAAAGAAGGGGATACGCCAGAGGCCACACACCGGTTGGGGTTTGCTCCGCCTGCGCTCCGGCAGGCAGGCTCGACCCCATCTACCGGCTTCTCACCGGCGCGGCTTGGCGGTAAGATAGCGACTTGGCGGATTCTCCGTTCTGTTGGCAGCCGCTGGGTGTCTCTCCATGCAACCGACCGAGGTTTCACCCCATCGCGCGGCGATCGAACCGATGCCGGAGAACCTCCGCAGCGTCCAGCCCGGGGGCGGGTTTTGTTACCGGGTCGAAATCGCCTGGGCGGCGGTTCGCCGCCGGCTCCTGAAGCGGCTGCGTCCGCGATTCGTTCGCCTCATGGCCGAGGTCCGCCAGGGCTCACCGGATGGCGCCCCCCACGAAATCCTCGACCCTCGCGACCTGAAATACTGTCGCAACCAATGTACCTGCTACTGGGATCCCGTCGACGATCCCTTCTTGTGGCGGGACGCCCTGCCGTTCACCCGTTGGGGACTGGCCGAGCTGCAGATCCTCGGCTGGCCGTTGGCGGCCTTGACGGTGGGGGCCTGGGCGATCCTTCCCCCGCTGGTCGTCCTCCCTGCCATTCCCCTGGCGCTGCTCCTCTGGTTCTTCCGTAACCCGCGCCGGCGGATTCCCACGGGTGCCGGGCTCGTCGTATCGCCGGCGGACGGCAGGATCTCCGAGATCACGCGCCTCGATCACGACGCCTTTCTCGGCGGACCGGCGTTGCGGATCGGCATCTTCCTCTCCATTTTCGACGTCCACCTGAACCGTGCCCCGGTTGCGGCCCGCGTCGTGGCCCTCCGCTACAACCCCGGCGAGTTCCTCAATGCCCTCAAGGCCGAGAGCGCCGAGCGGAACGAAAACCTCTGGATGGGGCTCGAAGAGGAGGCCCCGCCCCACCGCCGCCTGGCCGTCCGGCAGATCGCCGGGGCCATCGCCCGGCGGATCGTCTGTGCCGCTCGCACCGGCGAGCTGCTGGAGCGGGGCGAAGTGTACGGCATGATCAAGCTCGGCTCGCGGACCGAGTTGCTCCTCCCGGCGGCGGAGGACCTCGAGGTGGCCGTGGCGGTAGGCCAGAACGTCCGCGCCGGCAGCACTCTGGTGGCGCGTTATACGTCGGCCGGGCCGGAGCCGGCAAGGGAAGAGGCCCGGACGACGGGCGAGGAGGACGGCCGTGCGACCGCTTAGAACCATCGCCGTGCTGCCGACGATGTTCACGCTTGGAAACCTCGTCTGCGGATTCTTCGCCATCGTGGTGGCTGCCCGGGTGGATGCCCCGAGCACCCAACCGGTCTATCCGGCGGATCCGACCAACGTGATGCTCAGCGCTTGGCTGATCTTCCTGGCCATGGTCTTCGATGCCCTCGACGGCCACGTGGCCCGTCTCTCCCGCACGGCCAGCGACTTCGGCGCGCAGCTCGACAGCCTCTGCGACCTGGTGACCTTCGGAGTCGCCCCCGGCTTCCTGCTGGTGAAGATGTGCCCCCACTTCGCCTACTTGCACCGCGAGGCGGTCTGGGTGATTGCCGCCTCGTTCGCCGCTTGTGCCGCCCTGCGGCTGGCGCGCTTCAATGTGGAGACCACCGAAGACGACGATCACCTGCACTTCAGCGGCCTCCCCACGCCTGCCGCCGCCGCGGCCATCGCCGGTTTCGGCATTCTTTTCTACACCCTTCGCAAGGAGGACAACACCCTGGCCTACGCCGCCGAGATCGATGCCGCCCTCCAAATGGCCCTCCCCCTCTTCGCCGTCCTCGTGGCCCTGTTGATGGTCTCGCGGATCCCCTATCCGCACGTCGTCAATCAGGTGCTCCGCGGGCAGCGCAGCTTCGGGCACATCGTCGGCGTCCTCTTCGCCCTGGTTGCCGTGATGATCGTCCGCGGCTACTCGGTGCCCATCATCTGCGGTGCTTTCGTCTTCAGCGGGCCGGTCCGCTACGGCTGGGAGAAGCTGGTCCAGCGCCAGCGACAAGAGGAGCCACTCTTCTGAGTGGTGAGCGGTGAGGGCGGGGTTGTAAGGATTAGCAACACCGCCCCACAACCCACAACCGACAACCGACAACTGACAAGCAACTATGTTTTCAGGAATTGTGGAAGCACTGGGCTCGGTGGCGGAGATCCGCTCCGAGCCACCTGGCGTTTGGCTGGTGATTCGCGAGGCGAAGATCGCGGCCGAGACGAAAGTTGCCGACAGCATCTCCGTGAACGGCTGTTGCCTGACGGTGGTCGCCGTGGAGGGCGAGACGGTCGCCTTTCAGGCCGGCCCGGAAACGCTGCGCCGCACGAATCTGGGCGACCTCGTCCTAGGCAGCCCCGTGAATTTGGAGCGGGCCCTGCGGGTGGGCGACCGCCTCGGCGGCCACTTCGTCTCCGGCCATATCGACGGCGTGGGGTACCTTGCCGACCGACAAGACCACGGCGAATGGTCGACCTTCCGCTTCGACATCACCCCCCAGATCGCCCGCGAGATGGCTCCCAAGGGTTCCATCGCCGTCGACGGCGTGAGCCTGACCATCGTCGATAGCGAGCCGGAATCGTTCAGCGTGGCCCTCATCCCCTACACCCTGGCGGTAACCACGCTGGGCTCGCTCCAGGTCGGCGGCAAGGTCAATCTGGAGACCGACATTCTCGCCAAGTACGTGCAGCGGCTCGTGGAGGCCAAGGAGTGGGATGCCGGCCAGGGCCCAGCCGCCGAAGCGATGCCGATATGACTGCCGGCTCGGCGCGAAATCAGACGCTCTCCTTCCTGCTCCGCCGCTTCCGCGAGGTGGGCATCCGCCCGGAGGGCCGGCTGGGGCAGAATTTCCTCATCGACCTGAACCTGGTCCGCCTTCTGGTGCAGACGGCCGACGTGGTCGCGGACGACGTGGTCCTCGAAGTGGGGACGGGCACCGGTTCGCTCACGGCACTGCTCGCGGAACGGGCTGCGGCCGTGGTGACCGTCGAGGTCGATGCCAAGATGCATCAGCTCGCCGCCGAGCACCTGGCCGGGGTGGCCAACGTGCAGATGCTCCTGGCCGACGTGCTCAAGAACAAGAACCGGCTGAACCCGGCGGTCCTGGAAGCCGTTGCCCGGGCCCGCCACGCCGCCGGGATCCGGCCGCGCCCCTGGAAGCTGGCCGCCAACCTTCCCTACAACATCGCCACGCCGCTGATCACCAACCTCTTGACCCTCGACGACCCGCCGGAGACGATGACGGTTACGATCCAGAAGGAAGTTGCCGACCGCCTCGTGGCCGCTCCGGCGACCAAGGACTACGGCGCTTTGAGCCTCTGGGTCCAGGCGCAGTGCGATGTGGAGCTGGTGCGCGTGATGCCGCCGTCGGTCTTCTTCCCCCGGCCCAAGGTGGACTCGGCCATCGTTCGGCTTCGCACGAATCGCGCCCGCCGCGCCGCCATCGGCGATCGCGAGCACTTCCACAGCTTCGTCCGCAGCCTCTTCCTCCACCGCCGCAAATACCTCCGCTCCGTGCTCGTCGCCGCGCTCAAGGACCGTCTCGACAAGCCGGGGGTCGACGCCCTCCTCGCCCGCTTCGGCCTTTCCGGCACCGAACGCGCCGAACAGCTCGATCTGGACACCGTCCTCGCCATGGCCAAGACGGTCCCCAAAGGCCGCTGACCCATAGCCGTACCGCGCCAGGAATGAACCGCGCCGCTATTCTTGCGATTCTATCCAACCCCCCTCGACCCCCATGTTCTTGAACATGAGGGAACGGAGGGAACAGATGAAGAGAGAATAACATGAGGAAGGAAGAAGGCGGGCAAGGCCCCGGCCTGAGCACCTCGACCGGCACCTGCTCCTCTCTCCTCATCCCCTCTGTTTCCTCCGTTTCCTCCTGTACCGAAAACGTGCCCGAGAAAGCCGAAGCCGAAGGAACGGAGGGGTTCTTCTAAGGCGGACCACTTGCGAATTCGCTACGAGAGGGGGCCGGGGTCGATGGTGCCGCGGCCGCCCGATTCGAGATAGGCGGCCAGGAGGATCTGGGCGGCGAGCATGTCGCGCCGCGCCTGGCGGCGTTTCTTGGTCAGCTCGCCCATCTGCAAAAGCGCTTCCGCCTCCGCCGAGGTGAACCGCTCGTCGAAGAGCACCACAGAGATGCCCGTGACCTCCCCCAGCCAGGCGGCGAAGCGGCGAGCCTCGAGCGACTTTTCGCTCTCCTGACCGCTGAGGTGGACCGGCAGCCCCACGACGAACTGCGTGATGGTCTCTTCCTGGATCAGGCGCTGGAAGCGGCGGGCATCCTGGGCGGGATCGCGGCGGGTGTAGTTCTCGTAGGGGCTGGCGACGGTGCGGTCGGCATTGCTCACGGCGATGCCGATCCGCTTCGTACCGAAGTCGATACCCGCGACCCGCCCCCGCCTCGGTCGGTCCGGATCGCCCATCTACGCGCCGTCCCCGCCGGCCTGGTGCCCGCGGGCGTAGTCCCGCATGGCCATGAGGTTCTCGTACGGCGTATCGCGCGGCACCTCGCAGCCGGCGCCCACGATGTACCGCGAGCCGGCGTGCCGGTGGCACTCGGCCAGGGCGTCGAGCACTCCTTGGGGGGTGCCGTTGCGGAGGACCTTGACCGGATCGATGTTCCCCGCAAGTACGGCTTCCGGCCCCATCTCGGCGCGGGCCCGATCCATGGGGACCATCGAATCGAGATCCACCAGCTCGCAGCCCAGCGTTCCCATCCCCTGGAGAATCTTTCCCGTGTTGCCGCAGATGTGCAGCCGCACCCGGCCGCCCAGGGCATGGATTGCGTCCACGAGCCGCTTCTCGTAGGGGAGCACAAACTCCTCGTAGACCTTCGGCCCGACCAGCGAGGCCGCCGCATCGCCCATCCCCAGCCAATCGACGCCCGCCTCGATCTGCGCCCCGGCGAAGCGCGTCTCCATATCGAGGATGAACTCGAACAGGTCCCGGACGAAAGCCGGGTCGTCGTAGAAGTCGAGCATCAGGTGGTTGATGCCCCGCAGGTCGGCCGCCTCGGCGCAGGGTCCCTCGATCCAGCCCTCCACGGCCAGGTCGTCCCCCACCTTCTCGCGAAGGAGTGCCGCCGCCTGGACGCGATCGTACATCCGCCCCGGGGCGTGGGGATCGGGCACTTCCAGCCTGTTGAGTGTTGTCTTTTCCGCCAGCAGCGCCTGCGACTCCTTGATTGCCGGGGGCTGGTCTTCGTAGTACTCGATCACGGCCCCGCAGTCGGCGGCCTCGCGGGCCGGGTCGGAAATGCAGGAGACGTAGTCGAAGTCGAACCGCTCCGCCGTGCGGAGCTGCCCCTCGACGAGCACGCGGAAGTCGGAGGCATACTTGCCGTAGGGCTGCTCGATGAGGTCGGCCGCAAACATCATCACAATGGGTAGCTGCGGAACGCAATCCACCGGCTGCCCCCCGATCAGCCCCAAGACGCGCTGGCGACCCTTCATAAGCTTCCTCCTTTCAGTTCTCGGCGACGATTATACGACATCAGCGCCTGGAAGGCACCCCCGGGGGCTGCGTTGGCCCGCAGCAGCTCCTCTTGCTCGAACTCCGCCAGGAAAAAAACGGATCGACGAAGTGCCTCCTCGCCCGCCGTCTCTGCGAGAAGAGGCCGTCTCTGCGAGAAGAGGCCGTCTCTGCGAGAAGAGGAGGTCGGAAGCCGGGCATTGGCGGAATTCCATTTGCCTTCGTGCCTCTCCCGCTCGACACCCTCTCCCGCAGATCATTGAGCGGGAGCCCACCCCACGTTACCATAGGCGCGATCCCCCGCGTTTACCATAGACGAACGGCCCATCGTTTGTCCGATCCGCTTACCTCCCGCAAAGGCGGGCCGATATCGAAATGCCCTTGCACTGAAGGAAAGCGAGACTCCCATGCGTTGCCCCCCATGCGACCGGAAACCCGCCGCAGGCCGTATCGAGCGGTCGGCGCGCGCCTTCGTGCTGGGACTGCTCGTTTCGGTTTCCGCGCTGGCCGCCCAGCCAATGTCCGCGGGGACGGAGGCCGAGGAAGACCTCGCGGCCCATCCTCCATATCATCGCCAGGCGGCCGACCAGCTCGCCCGCCTCCGCGCCGGCGACGCGGCCGACCGCGCCCGCGGCGCCGAAGCGCTCGGTTACCTCCGCTTCTATGCAGCCGAGCCGGCGCTGATCGAGGCCCTGGACGACTCTGCCGCAGCCGTCCGCCGCGAGGCGGCCCTGGCGCTCGCCTGGTGCGGCGGCCGGGAGGCCTTGGTGCCGCTGGTCGATGCGCTCGACGACGCCCAGTGGGACGTCCGCCAGGCCGCCTGGGTGGCGCTGACGAACCTGACCGGCATGGAACTCCCGTTCGACGCCATGGCCGAACCGGCCGAACGCCGGCAGCAGGTGGAGCGCTGGCGGAAGTGGGTGGCGGCCGTCGCACCGGGGGCGATTCCCGCCGACGTGCCGGCGCTGCTGGGCGACTTGCCCGAGGTGGACGCGGTCAACTACGCCGCCGGCTGCGCCGTGGAAGTCTCCACGCGCTACATCGGGGGCGGAGCGCTGGGCCAGACCTCCGACGCGAAGTCGATCACCGACGGCAGCCGGAGCACCCTCTGGATGACCAAGGACGTCCCCTTCCCGCAGTGGTGCACGATCGACCTGGGCGAGGAGCGGTCGGTCGGCTGCGTGGTGATCGACCAGCACCCGCCCTTCGCCATGAGTGCGTATTCCGTCGAGGTCCGCCCCCAGGACGGCGAATTCGCCGAGGTAGCCCGGGAGGAGGGCGCCGACTCGCCGACGCAGGTGGTGGCCTTTCCCCGCCGGCCGGTGCGGTACGTGCGGGTCAGCGCGCTCGATTCGTTGAACCGCACCTACCCGACGGCCATCCTCCAGGTGGAGGTCTACCGCGAACCGCTGTCCGAGGCGACGCCGCAGCGCGACCACGAGATCGAGCGGGCGGTGCGCGCCCTGGGTGCGTTGGGCGGTCAGGGGGCGAGCGGCCACGTCGTGCGGGCGATCCAGCCCTGGCTCCACCGCGAGGACGAAGAGGGCTTCTCCGCCAGGCGGCGGGTGCAGGCCGGCATCCGCGCGCTGGGCCGCCTGGGTGAGCTGGAGGGCCTCGAGACGCTGGTCACCTTACTGGAGAACCGCCAGTGGGCCCGTTACGCCGCCGACGCCTTGGGGGACTTCGGCGGGGAGGAGGCAGCGGCTGCGCTCCTGGCGGCGTATCCGCGTCACGCCCGAAGTCTCCAACGCCCGGAAAACCCTGCCGGCATCCATCCCAGCGACCGTGCCGGCTTCGATGCGCGCGACCGCATCCCGGCGGCGCCGTATGCGATTGCCTTGTCGCTCAGCCGCATCCCTTTTCACGACGAAGAGAATCTCGATCGGCTCCGCGAGATCGCTCCCCTGCTGGTGGCCAACATCCCCAACGACGCCGACGCCTTGATGGTTTACGACGAGGAGCCCCACCAGCGGATCGTCGCCTGGCTGCTCGACCGGGTCGGCCTCCGGCAGGCGGTGGTCGACGCCGCCTTCGAGGCGCTGGGCGAAGCACGCCGCGTGGGCGATATCC
>SKOZ01000067.1 GCA_007119795.1 Planctomycetales bacterium
CACACTCCCCGCTTTCGAATACCTCGCCGACCCCGCCGCCCATCCAGCCGCAGCGGTGTGCGTCGTCTTTGGAGAGGAGTTGTTCCTCGCCCGCGAGGCCGTCGCCGCCTTGCGGCGCGAGGTCCTTGCCGGCGACGAGGCAGATTACTCGCTGGCAGTCTTCCCCCCTACGACTCCGCTGGCCGACGTCTTCGAAGAGCTGGCCACCCTCTCCCTGTTCGGCAACTCGCGGCGGCTGGTGATCGTGGAGGATGCGGACGAATTCGTCACCGGACACCGTCAGGCTCTGGAAGACTATGTCGCCGACCCGAGCCCCGCCGGCGTTCTCGTCCTGCGACTCAAGACGTGGTCCGCCAATACCCGCCTCTATCGGCTCGTGGCCTCGCGAGGGCTGGCTATCGACTGCCGGCGGCCCAAGGAGGCCGCCGTGGCGTCCTGGCTGCGGGGCCTGGCCCAGCGTCACCACCAGGTGGAGCTCTCCGCCGACGCCGCCGGGCTGCTGGTGGCGATGGTCGGCCCGGACCTGGGCCTGCTCGATCAGGAGGTCGGCAAGCTCGCTCTCACCGCCGACAAGCGGATTACCAGCGAACAGGTCCGCGAGGAGGTGGGCAGTTGGCGGAACCGCAGCGCATGGGACATGCTCGATGCCGCCCTGGAGGGCCGCCTGGACGAGGCGCTCGTCCTCCTCAACCGCCTCATGCTCGCCGGCGAGTCCCCCTTGGGCGTCCTCGGCCAGATCTCGGCGACGCTCCGCCGCATGGCGGCCGCCACCCGGCTGGTCCTTCTGGCCGAGGCGGCCGGGAGGCGCCCAAACCTTCGGCAGGCCCTCGAAGAGGCCGGCGTGAACAAGTTCTACCTCGCCAAGACCGAGTCGCAGATGCGGCGGCTCGGCCGGCGGCGGGGGGCGAATCTCTATCAATGGCTGCTGTCCGCCCAGTTCGACCTCCGCGGCGACAGCCGCCTTCCACCGGAGGTCGTTCTCGAGCGCCTCCTCGTGCGTCTCGGGAGCCCGGCCACGTAGCGGAGCGATCAGGAGCGAACCGGACCATGTCGCACGGCCCCAGCACGCCCCAGCCATCCGAGGAGGCGAACGTCTCGCTCCGCGCGCTGAGCGAGGCCTTCGCCGAGGTGATCGGGGCGCCGGCGCACCCTCCCGCGGTCCCTTCGCCCCCGTCGGGGCGCCCTGCCGAGAATTCCGCCGATGAAGATGAATCCGATGCGGCGGCCCCGCCGGTCCGCGAGGCGGTCGCGCCCGGTGGCGAAACCGCGTTCTGCCCCTTGTCCCCCCAGGCGATTCTCGAGGCCATGCTCTTCGTCGGCGACCGCGACGGGCGGCCGCTCGCACCGGCGCGCGCCGCCGAGTTGATGCGCGGCGTCACTACCGAGGAGATCCCCGCACTGGTCACCGAGTTGAATCGGCGCTACGCCGCCCGCGGCCGTCCCTACGAGGTCGTGGGCGTCGGCTCGGGCTACCGGCTGCGGCTCCGCCCGGCTTTCCGCGAGGTGGCCGAACGGTATCGCGGCAGGATCCGCGAGGCGCGTCTTTCTCAGGCCGCCGTTGACGTTCTGGCTCTCGTCGCCTACCGCCAGCCGATCACCGCCGAGGAGATCCAAAGGCAGCGAGGCCGCCCCAGCTACCCCATCCTGGTGCAGCTCGTCCGCCGCCGCCTCTTGCGGATCGAACGGGGTCCCGAGCGGGGCGATCCGGCGCGCTACTACACCACGCGGCGATTCCTGGACCTCTTCGGCCTGGAGAGCCTCGGCGACCTCCCCCGCGCCGAAGACTTCGACGCCGACGACTGACGGGGCTCCGCCTGGGCCGAAACCGCCCCCCCAATATACCGGTTCTCCGCGAAGCATGCCCTTCGCGGCCGCCTCGTCGAGGGGAGTCCCCTTGCCGTGCCCCCGGGCAGACGTTCGGTGGTCATGGCTTGCCGAACGGGACGGGCCCCGGTATGTTCAAAGTGGATAGGGGAGTTACGGCTGGACGGGTCCGCGCAGGTCTCGCAACCGGTCGAGCCACCGAATTCCCACGGGTGAGGCGATGCTGGTCCTGTCGCGAAAGGTTGGGGAGAAGATCCTCATCGGCGAACAAATCGAGGTGACCATCGTGCGGGTTGCCGAAGGCGTGGTCCGCATCGGCGTCCGCGCGCCGGCCGAGATGGCCATCGTTCGCGAAGAACTGCTCCGAGAGAAGGACCCCGCCGAGACCGGCCGCAGCGACGACTCGTGAAGGCGCGCGCGAGGGGCTGTGCGCGACTGCTCTCGAACGGCAGCCGCGCATCAGCCCGCAAGTGGCTGCGGACGTTCCCGTCCGATCCTATCCCCTCTCATCGGATCGGCGAGTAGTCCGTCGGATTCATGAAGGTGACCTCCGCCGACTCGACGATGGGCCCGTCGGCGTGGGAGGCCTCGTAGGCGGCCTGCCACTCGGGGTCGGCCATGAAGGCCTTCCAGGCGGCCTCGCGGGCCTCGCGGCTGGGGTAGGCCAGGATGAAGACCAGCGTATTTTCCGACTTGGGGGGATCGGCTGGCGTCCAGTAGCCCACCAATTCCATGCCGTGCTTCTGGACGAGCCGGTTCGTGTGGTCGCGGAACCGGTCGTGCAAGGCCTCGAGTTTGTCCGGGTGGCACGTATAGACCCGCATCTCGAAGAAGCGCTCCGGCTTCTGCTCTTCCGGAGCGGTCCCCCTCCCAACCTGGAAGGCCGCCGCTACGGCCAACAACGCTACCGCCGCCACACACGCCGAGCGAATCATGCTGCGCATCGCAAGAACCTCCGACCAATCGAACCTGAAGGAACGCCCCTTTGTCCGGGGTGACTCACGCTTGAGTCCCCGTGTTGTACCATGCCGGACGACCTCGTGGGACTCGCACCCGAAAAAATAGCCCACCGTTCCCGCCCGAACAACCGATCCCGGTTGGGCTGCACCCAGCGGGGCACCGTGTCGAGTCCGGCGGGCGGCGGCAGCCGCAGCCGAAGGGCAGGGGAGGGCAGGGGGGTAGCGGGCAGGGCAGGGGAGCCGGTGGCCCTACACCACGGTTGGGGGGGCTGGCCTCCGAGGTCTCGAGGCAACGTCCCCGGAGGCTTGAGCGAAAAGGCGGTTACGGGTAAAAGGGTCGTCTGGCCTGTCGCTGCCCGCCCGGCCTACGGCCGCTGGGGTCCCCCGACGGGGTCCATCGGCGCAGCGCGCCGCTGCACGGCAATTCACTAGTTCCACCCCGATCTATTGGGTATGGGAGGAGAAAGTCACGGCAAGGCAAGGGAAGAAAACGGGCTCCACCACGGAGAAGCCCAACGAACGGGTGGTCGCGCAAAACCGCAAAGCGCGGCACAAGTACGACGTTCTCGAAGTCGTCGAGTGTGGCATCATGCTCGTCGGCAGCGAGGTGAAGAGCCTCCGCGCCGGCCGGGTCTCCATCGAGGAAGCGTATGCGCGGGTCAAAGGAGGCGAAGTCTGGCTGGTCGGCTGCGACATCGCCGAGTACGTCGAGGCCAACCGCTTCAACCATCAGCCCCGGCGCCCGCGAAAGCTCCTGCTGCACCGCCGCGAGATTGAGAAAATCGCCGGCCGGGCATACGAAAAGGGGCTTACGTTGGTGCCCTTGCGGCTTTACTTCTCGCGGGGGAGGGCCAAGGTTCTCTTGGGCATCTGCCGCGGTAAGAAGCAGCATGATAAGCGTCAAGCCATGCAGAGGGCCCAGGTCCAGCGCGACTTGGCACGGGCCATGGCGCGGCGGCGGTGAGGGGTCGCGAACGGCCCCGGCAGTTTGAACCTCCTTGCAAGCGCTCGCTCCCCATAAAGATCCGGCGCAGGCAGCGGCATGCCCCCGTAACGAGCCAAAAGGGGGCGTCACTGCGCGGCGTCGGCGCACTTCGACCCGCAATGCGCACAGAGGAGTAATAGAGAATCGCGTCACGAATTCGATAATTCGTAGACCGTGCAATCACGACTAAATAATGCACGTTTGATCCCGTCGAGCACTTGAGATAGGATACGGTAATCAATTATGCCTAGGAGTCCTGTCACAAGCTGGTGACGCCGGAGCCGTCTCGACCATGGAGATCTTGCCGACATCTGGGAAAGCGCTCGACGCGGAGGTGGAACGCGCCGTGGCCGCCTGCTACCAGTGCGGCAAGTGCTCGGCGGGGTGCCCCATGGCCGAGGCCATGGACTTGTTGCCGAACCGCCTCCTCCGTCTCGTGCAGCTCGGACGCATCGACAAGGCCGCCGCTGCCGAGGCCCCTTGGCTCTGCGTCTCCTGCCAGACCTGCACGACCCGGTGCCCGCAGTCGGTCGACTGCGCCGCCGTGCTCGACGCCCTGCGGCAGATCGCCGTGGGCCGGGGGCTCGTCCCCCGGCGGCAGCAGAGGACGCTCCTCTTCCAGCAGGCCTTCCTCGAGAGCATCCGCCGCTATGGACGGGTCCACGAGGTCGAGCTTATCGGCCGCTTCAAGACGCGGGCTCTCCTCGGCGACTTGAACGTGCCCCTGTTCTTCAAGGATGCCCTGCTGGCTCCTCGGCTCTATCGCCGTGGCAAGCTCCACCTCACCGGCGAGACCGTCCGCGACCGCGACCTCGTGGCGCGTATCTTCGCCCGCTGCCGCGCGGAGCCAGAAACAACCTAGAGGACGACAACCATGGAGATCGGCTACTATCCCGGATGTGCCCTGCACGGATCGTCGAACGACTACGAGACCTCGGTCCGCGCCTGCCTCTCGGCCCTGGACGTCGGCCTCAAGGAGCTCGACGACTGGTTGTGCTGCGGGGCGTCGGCAGCCCATTCGCTGAACCACAAGCTCTCCGTCGCCCTGCCGGCGCGCAACCTGGCTTTGGCGGAGCGCGACGGCATGGCCGAATTGCTCGCACCGTGCCCGATGTGTTCCGGCGCGCTGCTGAGGGCCAAGGCCGCCCTGCACGGCGACGCGAGGCTCCGCGAAGAGATGGGCGAGATCATCGAGCTGCCGGTCGCCGGGTCGGCAGAGGTCCTCAACCTGGTGCAGATCTTCGAGCGGGCGGGGATCGAGCGGATCCGGGAGCGAGCGGTCCGCACGTTGGAAGACTACCGGCCGGCCTGCTACTACGGCTGCCTGCTCACCCGGCCGCCGCAGACAACGCGCTTCGACGATTGCGAACAGCCCCGCTCCATGGAGTCGCTGCTCTCGGCGCTGGGGGCGGAGCCGGTCGACTGGGCGTTCCGCACCGAGTGCTGCGGGGCGGGGATGACGGTGGCCCGCGAGGAGACGGTGCTCGAGCTGGCGCACCGCATCCTCAGCGACGCGGCGGCGCGGGGGGCCAACTGCCTCGTGGTGGCTTGCCCCATGTGCCACGTGAACCTGGATATGAAGCAAGCGGACGTGGCGCGGCGGTTTGCCGTCAATCACCGGATGATCGTCTACTACCTCTCCGACCTCGTGGGACTCGCCCTGGGGCTCTCCCCCGAGGCGCTGGGAGTGGACCGGCATTTCGTCGTGCGGTAGGAAAGCCATGGCCAGAATCGGCGTCTTCGTTTGTTGGTGCGGAGAGAACATCGCACGCCACGTCGACGTGGAGGCGGTGGCCTCCGGGGCCGCCACGCTCCCCGGCGTCCGCACGGCGCTCTCCTACAAGTACATGTGTTCCGAGCCGGGCCAGGCGCTCATCCGGCGGAAGATCGCCGAGGAGGGGCTGGACGCGGTGGTGGTCTCGGCCTGCTCGCCGCACATGCATTTGCGGACTTTCCGCCGCGCCGCCGAGGGCGCGGGGGTGAACCCGTACCGGGTGGAGATGGCCAACATCCGCGAGCACTGTTCCTGGGTCCACCACGACCGCGGCGAGGCCACCGCCAAGGCCGCCGATCTGGTCCGGATGGCGGTGGCCAAGGCCCGCCTGGACCGCCCTCTGGAACCCATCTGCGTTCCCGTGGCCCGGCGGGTGATGGTCGTAGGCGGCGGGGTGGCGGGCATCCAGGCGGCGCTCGACGTCGCCGACGCCGGCCATCAGGTGGTCCTCCTGGAGCGCGAGCCGTCGATCGGCGGCAAGATGGCCGGCCTCTCCGAGACCTTTCCCACGCTCGACTGCTCGCAGTGCATCCTCACGCCGCGGATGGTCGAGGCCGCCCAGCACCCGAACATCACCCTGCACACCTACAGCGAGGTGGAGGCCGTCGAAGGCTTCGTGGGGAACTTCCGCGTCACCGTCCGCAAGCGGGCCCGCTACATCGACGTGGACCGCTGCACCGGCTGCGGGCAATGCTGGAACAGTTGCCCCTCGAAGAAGAATCCCAGCGAGTTCGACTACCGTCTGGGACAGCGCACGGCCATCTACATCCCTTTCCCGCAGGCGGTCCCCGCGCGCCCGGTGATCGACAAGGATGCCTGCATCAAGCTCACCAAGGGCAAGTGCGGCCTGTGCGCCAAGCGGTGCGAGGCCCAGGCGGTGAAGTTCGACGACGAGGATCGCCTCGTCGTCGAGGAGGTGGGTGCCGTCGTGGTGGCCACGGGCTACCGCCTCTACGACCCCCGCACCCCGGCCGCGGCCGACGGAATCAGCGGCTACGGCGAGTACGGCTACGGCAAATACGCCGACGTCATCGATTCGCTCCAGTTCGAGCGGCTCGCCTCGGCCTCGGGACCGACGGCCGGCGAGATCCGCCGTCCCAGCGACGGCGCCGTGCCCAAGAGCATCGTCTTCGTCTCCTGCGTCGGCTCCCGCGACCCGGCCAAGGGCCTCTCCTACTGTTCGAAGGTGTGCTGCATGTACAATGCCAAGCACGCCATGCTCTACCGGCACAAAGTCCACGACGGCGCAGCCCACGTCTTCTACATGGACGTCCGCGCCGGCGGGAAGAACTACGACGAGTTCGTCCGCCGGGCCATCGAGCAGGACGGCGCCCGATACCACCGAGGGCGGGTCTCGAAGATCACCGAGCGGGAGGGCAAGCTGATCGTCCGCGGTGTGGACACCCTCGCCGGCGAAGCGATCACCGTCGAGGCCGACATGGTGGTCCTGGCGGCGGCCATCCGGCCCGCCGAGGGCGTCGAGAGGCTCGCGCAGAAGCTGGGAGTGGGATACGATGCCTTCGGCTTCCTCAGCGAATCGCACCCCAAGCTCCGCCCCGTGGAGACGAACGCCGCCGGCGTCTTCGTCTGCGGCGCCTGCCAGGGACCCAAGGATATCCCCGAGTCGGTGGCCCAGGCCTCGGCGGCCGCAGCCAAGGTGCTGGCCCTCTTCAGCCGCGACGAGCTCAGCCGGGACCCGGAGATCGCCTCCGTCAACGAGCTCACCTGCGCCGCCTGCTTCGCCTGCGAGCGGAGCTGCCCCTACGGGGCCGTCGAGCGGGCTGAGCTCCGCAACGGCCGCGGGGAGTTCCTCAAGCGGACGGCGCGGATCAACCCCGGCCTCTGCATGGGCTGCGGCACCTGCGTGGCGGTATGCCCTTCGAAGAGCGTCGACTTGGACGGCTACTCGGAGACCCAGGTCTACGCGATGCTCAAGAGCCTGACATGAGCCAGAACAACGGCTTCGATCCGAAAATCATTGCCTACGTGTGCAACTGGTGCACCTACCTGGGCGCCGACCTGGCGGGTACGAACCGTTTGGAGTACCCGGCCAGCGTGCGGATCATCCGCCTCCCCTGCACGGGTCGAATCGACTTCCATCTCATCGTCAAGGCCTTCGAGAGCGGTGCCGACGCGGTACTCGTCTCCGGCTGCCATCCCGGCGACTGCCACTACACGGCCGGCAACTTCCACGCCCGCCGCCGCTGGACCCTTTTCCGGGCCCTGCTGGACGTTCTGGGAATCGAGATGGACCGCATCCACTTCACCTGGATCTCCGCCGCCGAGGGCCGCAAGTGGCAGGAGGTGGTCACCGAGATCACGGAAAAGACGAAGGCCCTGGGCCCCTACCGGGCCTACCGCCGCATCTGCGAGGGGGGAGCATGATCGAGGCACTCCGCGAACTGGCCCGCCGCCTCCTGGCCGAGGAGCGCGTGCGCGTGGTCATCGGTTACGGGCAGTCCTCGCCGCAGGGGCCGGTACATCCTCTCTTCATCACCCGCGCCGAGGACGCCGAGCAACTCGTATGGAACCGGCAGTGCTTCTCCAACCTCACAGCCTACCTGACCCGCAAAGACGTCCGGGCCCTCGGGCCGGCCGCCGTGGTCGTCAAGGGCTGCGACGAGCGGACCATCACCGTCTTGGAAAAGGAGGCGCAGCTCGAGCGGGAACGGGTCTTCGTGGTGGGGATGGTCTGCGAGGGGATGGGCGACCCCGGACTGCCGAAATGCCAGGTATGCGACCGGCACCGGCCGCGGCTGGCCGACGAGACCCTCGGCGAAGCGGTCGACCGCGAAGTGCCGGCCCTTGAGCGCTACGCCGCCCTCGAAGCCTTCCTGGCCCGCCCCGCCGAGCAGCGCATGGCCTACTGGCAGGAGGAGCTGGCCCGCTGCGTGAAGTGCTACGCCTGCCGGCAGGTCTGCCCCCTGTGTTACTGCGAGCGGTGCATCGTCGACAAGAATCGGCCCGCTGTGATCGATACCTCGGCCACGCTCAAAGGGAATTTTGCCTGGCACATCACCCGCGCCTTCCACCTGGCCGGGCGGTGCGTCGCCTGCGGGGAGTGCGCCCGCGTCTGCCCCGTGGGGATCGACCTGACGCTCCTCAACCAGTCGCTGGCCCGGGCCGCCGAGGAGGCCTACGGCTTTCGGGCCGGCGAGGACCCGCGGGTCGAACCGCTCGTGGGGAGCTGGTCTCCGCAAGACCGGGAGGACTTCATCCGATGAGCCATGCGATCCGCAAAGAGGCGCTGCGGGCCCTGGTCGGCTCCTGGCTGGCCGAGGGGAAGCGGGTGGCCGGACCGGTAGCCGTCGGACCGGGGCGGGTCCTGTACCAGCCCCTCGTATCGCCTGAGCGGCTGCTCCTCGACGGCTTCATTCGCACGGTCAATTCGATCAAGGCCTTCGTCTTCCCTCGCCACGAGGAACTCTACGCATACCGCTTCCGCGGGCGGCAGGTCGAGTTGATCGACGCGCCGTTGCCGGAAGAGGAGCAGATCGTCATCGGCGCCCGCCCCTGCGACGCCGCGGCCCTGCCCGTATTGGACCATGTCTTCCGCTGGGGGACGCCCGACCGCAGCTACGAGCGGCGCCGCGAGCTGACCACCGTGGTGACCCTCGCCTGCCGCGAGTACGACGATCACTGCTTCTGCACTTCGCTCGACTCCGGCCCCAGAGACGAGCGGGGCTCCGACGTGCTTCTCGTGGAGATCGACGAGGAGACCTACGAGGTCGTGTGGCTCACGTCCAAGGGAAAGGACCTCTTCGTCCGGCACACCGAGCGGGCGGACCGCAAGGGGACCATCGGCACCGGCCCGAAGCGGAAGTTCGACGCCGCCGCCCTCGAGCGATTTCTCGCGGAGAACTTCGAAAGCCCCGTGTGGGAGACCTTCGCCCTGCGCTGCTTGGGCTGCGGGGCCTGCGCCTACGACTGCCCCACGTGCCACTGTTTCGACATCGTCGACGAGGGCGACCGGCACGGCGGGATGCGAGTCCGCAACTGGGATAGCTGCCAGTTCGCCCTCTTCACACTCCACGCCTCGGGCCACAACCCCCGCACCGCCCAGGCGCAGCGGATCCGACAGCGGATCTACCACAAGTTCCGCATCTATCCCGACAAGTTCGGCGACACCCTCTGCACCGGCTGCGGCAACTGCTCGCGGGGCTGCCCCGTCCACCTCGGCATCCGCCCCGTACTGGAAGCGATCTCTGCGCTGGAGAGAAAGCCGCAGAGCGCCCCCCCCAAGACGCCTTGACCTCCCGCGTGCCCCGCACGCGGTAAGCTGCCTGCTCTCAATATATCATGACTGCCCCTCCTGTCTCCGCCGACCCCGCCACCGCGCCCAACCTGTACCTCCCCGACCTCATGGAGGTGCTCGAGGTCCAGCAGCATACCGCCGACACGAAGAGCGTCCGCCTCCGCTTCCGCAACGAGATCGCCGCCAAGCGGTTCTCCTTCCGCGTCGGGCAGTTCGGCATCTTCTCCGTCTTCGGCTCCGGCGAGGCGACTTTCAACATCTGCTCCAGCTCGACGTGGAAGGACTACATCGAGTTCTGCTTCCGCCGCACGGGAATGGTCACCGACGCCCTCTGGGAGGTGGACAAGGACGACACGATCGGCTTCCGCGGCCCCTACGGGAACGGCTACCCCATGGAGAAGTGGCGGCGGAAGCACCTGATCTTCCTGGGCGGCGGCATCGCCATGCCCCCGATCCGCTGCGCCATCTGGTACGCGCTCGAGCACCGCGACGAGTACGGCGAGATCACGATCATCTACGGCGCCCGCAGCACTAAGGACCTCGTCTTCGCCGACGACCTGGCGCGCTGGGCCCAGTACGACGGTGTGCAGGTGATCCGCTGCGTCGATCCGGGCGGCGAGACGCCCGACTGGGACGGCGAGGTGGGCTTCGTCCCTGAGGTGCTCAAGCGGGCCGACGTGCGCAGCGACAACAGCGTCGCCCTGGTCGTCGGCCCCCCCATCATGATCAAGCTCACCATGCCCCTCCTTACCCGCATGGGTCTGGTCGACCGCGACATCTACACGAGCCTGGAGAGCCGCATGAAGTGCGGAGTGGGCAAGTGCGGCCGCTGCAACTGCGGTCCCGTCTACCTCTGCAAGGAGGGGCCCGTCTTCACTCTCGAACAGCTCAAGGCACTGCCGAACGACTATTGACGGCGGGGAGGCGCCCGGTGACACTGGAAGAGGGATGTGTGGTAGCTCGTGGCTCGCAAACCGCGCTTCGTAGGTCGGACATTCCTGTCCGACACGAAGGAATCGGCGTTGGGGAAAAGCAGATTGCGACGCCGCCGAGGCGGAGTGATTCGTTCATTTGCCGCCGACATTCCCACCTGAGACCGGCACCCGAAACGTCTCCCCCCCAGCGGGCTTCTGATCGCAGTGTAGGGTGCGGCCGGCAGGTGGTGGGAGGTGGGTAGCGGCCCGCGGATGAGACAAGAGAGTAATCAAGTACTCCTGCAAGGCAGGAACCACATTTGCGCCGTCTCATTGAGGAGACTGTTAGCAACGTGAATACCACCGTGGGAGGAGCGCGGCGGGTCGCCGTGGTCGGAGGGGGAATCTCGGGCCTGGCGGCGGCCCATCGGTTGGTCGAGCTCGACCCAAGCTGCCACGTAGTCCTTTTCGAAGCCGGAAACCGTCTGGGCGGCGTGCTCGAGACGGTCCACGAGGAGGGCTACGAGGTGGAACGGAGCGCCGACAACTTCATCACGACCATCCCTTATGCAGTGGACCTTTGCCGCCGTCTGGGGCTGGCCGAGAGCCTCGTGCAGACGAACCCCCAGTTCCGCCAGACGTACGTGGTCCGCCGGGGACGCCTCCACAAGCTCCCCGACGGGTTCATGATGATGGCCCCCACCCGGCTCTGGCCGCTGGCGCTGACGCCGATCCTCAGCCCTTGGGGCAAGATGCGAGCAGGCCTCGAGTACTTCATCCCGCCGCGGCGCGACGACGGCGACGAGAGCATGGCCGCGTTCGTGCGCCGCCGCCTGGGCCGCGAGGTCTTCGACCGCCTCGTCGAGCCGCTGGTGAGCGCCGTCTACGCCGCCGACATGGAGCGGCTCTCCGTAAAGGCCACGCTCTCCCGTTTCCGCGAGATGGAACGCGAGCACGGCAGCCTCATCCGCGCCATGCGGACTCAGATGGCCCGCCGCCGCCACGGCGGCGAGAGCGGGGCCCGCTACAGCATGTTCGTCACGCTCCGCGGCGGGCTTTCCCGGCTGGTCGCCGCGCTGGCCGATCGGCTGCCCCCGGGCGCCGTGCGCTTCAATGCCGCCGTGGAACGGATCGAGCGCCGCGAACCGGGCTCGAAGGCACCAGCCCGGGAGGGCCCCGAGGAGGCCGCTTTAGCGGAGGACCGCGCAGCGGGGAACGGGGGCTGGAACGTACGGCTGGCCGACGGCGCCGCCGAGACCTTCGACGCGGTGATCGTCACCGCTCCGTCGTTCGTGGCCGCCGACCTCCTCCGCGGCGTCGATGCCCCTCTCGCCGACGCGCTGGCGGCCATCGAGCACTCGGGCACGGCGATCGTCAGCGTAGCCTACGAACGCGAGCAGGTGGGCCATCCCATCAGCGGCATGGGAGCCGTGGTCCCCAAGACGGAGAACAGTCCCGTCCTCGCCGTGAGCTTCAGCAGCCAAAAGTACACCCACCGCGCCCCGGAAGGGAAGGTCCTGCTGCGGGTCTTCGCCGGCGGGGCACGGCGGCCGGAGCTGGCCGGCACGCCCGCCGCCGACCTCGTCCCCCCGGTCCTCGCCGAGCTCTCCCGCCTGCTGGCCATTCGCGGCGAGCCCTGCTACACCTCGGTCGCCAACTGGCCGCGGACCATGCCCCAATACACCGTCGGCCACCGCGACCGCGTGGCCCGGCTCGAGGAGCGGCTCGCCGGCCTCCCCGGCATCTTCCTCGCCGGCAACGCCTACCGCGGCGTGGGCATTCCCGATTGCATCCACGGCGGTGAGACCGCCGCCCAAAGGGCCCTGGGAGGCTGAGTTTCCTTGCAGTCCTTCTGCTGAACTGCCGAAGACAGGGTTCGACTCCGCTTGGCCCGTGGTCTTCCCGCAGGTTCGCAGAGCCTATTTCGACGAAGATGACGACCTCTTGCACTACGGGCGGCTCGACGATACGTGCTGAAGGTAGTGCTCACTCTCGATCCGATTCGTTCGGTCCAAGACGCCCCGGGCGAGCCGCCGGGATATGGCAATCCCTCCTCCGTATATGGCTCTTCCGCGATTTCATGCCAGCCTCCGCCGCGCGAGCTTCCTCAGCACGTCGATGCCCCGCTCGATCGTCTCGTCCGCAGCGGCGTAGGAGATGCGGAAGTGGGTGTCGCGGCGGCTGAAGACCTTGCCGGGGATCACCAGGACGCCCTCGCCGATAGCCGCCTCGACGAACTCGGTCCCCGTCCCCCAGGGCGCCTTGGGAAAGACGTAGAACGCCCCCTCGGGCCGCTCGATCTCCATCACCTCATCCAAGCCCTCCACGACCATGTCGCGCTTCCGGCGATAGGCGGCGATCTCCTTGCCCATGTCGACGTCGAGGGCCGCGGCGGAGGCCCACTGGAAGGGATGCGGCGCGCAGACGAAGCTGTACTGCTGAAGCTTGATCATCTCCTGGATAATCGCCTGCGGCCCGTGCGCGAAGCCCACCCGCCAGCCCGGCATGCCGTAGCTCTTGCTGAAGCCGTCGACCACCAGGGTCTGATCGTTGAACGACGCCGGCGAGACGAAGGGCTCGTAGCAGAATTCGTGGTAGATCTCGTCGCTGATCAAGACAACGTCGCGTTCGGCCGCCAGGTGCGCCAGCCCGCGGACGGTCGCCTCGTCGGCCACGACTCCGGTAGGATTGGCGGGGCTGTTGAAGAGGATCGCCTTCGTCCTCGGAGTGACGGCGGCGGCCACGCGGCCCAGGTCGATGCGGAAGTCGGGGTAGGTCTCCACGTACACGACCCGCCCCCCGGCCACGCCGGTAAGCGCGTCGTACATGACGAAGTAGGGGTCGAAGACGATCACCTCGTCGCCGGGGTTCACCAGCACGAGCAGCGCCAGCATGAGCCCGCCGCTGGTGCCGCTGGTGACGAACAGATCGCGGTCTTCGTGGCCGTACTGCTCCCGGACCCGTGCCAGGAGTTTCTCGCGGAGCACCGGCATCCCCTGGGAGAGCGCATAGCCGTTCTTCCCTTGCTCAATGGCCTCGATCGCCGATCGCTTGACCGCCTCGGGTACGTCGAAGTCCGGCTGGCCGATGGAGAGGTTGATCGGGTCGGTGAGCTTGGCGCCCAGGTCGAAGACCTTGCGGATTCCAGAGGCGTCGAAGCACCTCGTCCGCTCGGCAATCCATTGGTGCGGCATGGTTGATCGTCACCGTAGGTCGGGGCAGGGCAGGGGAGGGGGGGCGATGATGGGCCCCATGGGAACAGGGCAAAGCCGGCTTGAAAAGGGGACGGTGGCGGAGAGGAGGGGAAAGAAGGAAAATGAAGGATCCTGCCGCCCACTAGCGAGGCGTCGTCGGCCTCTTCGCAAGCCATCGCTCGAGCGACTTCTGGCTTTCGGCCGACGGCCGGCCACCAAGGAGGTTCGCCACTCCGCAGTACCGTTGGCATGGCGGTATTCTACCGCCGCCTGCGGACTACGGAAACCTCATCCGCTACTGCGACTCGGGAACGGCAAACCACCTCATTTCCCCGTCGCCGGCCGGCTCTTCCCGTCGACGGCATCGAGCGCGGCGGACAAGGGGCGATCGCTGCGGCTGAGCGCGGTCAGGAGCAACGTGAGTCCGACGAGGGCATCCGCCGTTACCAGGCGGTCGGGCCAATTGTCGGGTGTCGGCTCGGTTGAGCCGGCGTGGGCAGGGCAGGGGAGGGCAGGGGGGCGGCACCAGATGCGCCCGCCCGGCTCCAGGGAAACCACCTCTTCACTGCGGCAAGCCCTCCGCCAGGCTGCTGCACGGCTATGAGAACCCGCCAACTCCACATCGGCAGGGGCTGTGCACGTCGTTTCCGCAAGCAGTCCGGCGAGCCGCGCCGCGGCGATGGCTTCTCCCCCTTCATCGAAGAAGCGGCCCACCTCGCCGTCGTCTCCGATCCACACCCCGAAGTGGGCCTTCGCGGCCCGGATCCGCGCTTCGAGACCTCGCCCCTCGGCGGCCACCACGCATCGGCACCCACTGGTTTCGCAGAGTCGTCGCACCAGTGCCAGGACGGGCCGGGAGGGGCTGCCGACGACGAACCGCAGGGGCCGCAGGCCGTGGTACCAGGGCCGCAGCAGGGCGAAGTGTCGCGCCTCGATCGCCATTCGGCCATATCCACCGAAACGGCGGCTGGGTCGATCGAGGTGCTGCACCTTGAATCGGGTCGCCACGGAGTCCAAACCGCCCCCCTCCGAAAGAGGGTTTCCTTGCCGACCGTAGAGCTTCACGCCGACCGTGCTCGGGTTGCCGGCCGGATTGCCCAAGAGGAACCCTCCGTGGGCGCCCTCTTGGAGCACAGCGAGGGCTGTGCCCGCCGAGGTCGCCACTCCCCCATCGATGACGTCGCAGCCGGCCCAGCGGAGCCCCTCGGCGGCCGAGGCCACCAACTCCGCGGTCTGCGGGCGATCGTCGCTGGTGAGGACGACGACGATCCCCTGCGGACCACGCCACCGTCCAGAGGGGGGTGTTTCGTGCAGTGACATGCCCATTGCGGCGCCTAAACGACGGATCGTGGCCGGTTCGACATCGTTGTGCAGCACACCACAAAAGCCTTCGCCGGCAACCGTCGGTGACAGAGAGCGTCGGTCCAGGGCGGCCACCAAGCGGCGGCGGCGCTGGGAGAGCTCACCATGATCGTGTCGGTGCCGGCAGTTGCGGCAGGGCGGGTAGCCGCTGGCCAAGCGGCCGAAATGAACGGCCGGCTCGATCGAAAGCCGCTCTCCCGGGCATCGGTAGGATCTCCTCGCGGCCACCACCGAGGTGCCGGGGGCGGCAGGCCAATCCGGCGAGGTTTCGGCTCGGTCGTGCAGCATGGCGCTTCGTCGGCTCTGATGGCTGTTCTGTATCAGATGGAGTGCTCAATCGCAGTCGCGCGGGCGTGACAACCGCTGGCACGGACAGGCGCCGCCGTCCAAGCAGGGCAGGGGAGGGCAGGGGGGCAGCCCGGGCCGTCTCCCCCACGTCGATTGCCGTGACGCCCTCTTCGTCTCCCGGGGTGCGCGGGGCGCCCCCACGTTTTGACCGCATCCGACGGGCGGGTCAAGGTCGAATTGTCACGGATCGGAAGACCAGTTACACTGGGAAGGTTGTGAAAGGGGAATGTCCCCTCAAGTCACCTCATCCACCCCAGAATCTCCCGGCGAGCGCTCAGATCGTGTCCTTGGAAACGCCCGGGAATATCGGCCCGTACCGCCTTCTGTCCATCGTCAATACCGGGCAAACGAGCCGCATCTGGCAGGCTTATCACGACAGGTTGCAGAAACGATTCGCGCTCAAGACGCTGCTGAGCGAGTATGCGAGGAACCGCGAACACGTTCATTACCTCCGGTGGGAGTACGTCGTCGCTGGGAAGCTGGAGCATCCGAACATCATCCGCGTGCAGGAATTCAACTACGACAAAGGCATACCATACCTTTCCTTGGAGTGGTTCCTGGCCCCCAACCTTAAGCAATTCCTCCGCCAGGACAGAAGCCAAATCGATTATCTTTTCCCGAAAATCATCCATGACGGAACCGAGGCCCTCACCCACTTCGCCAGCTTCGGCTGGGTCCACCGCGACATCAAGCCCGACAACGTCCTCGTCGGTCCGGAGGGAGAGGTGAAGCTGATCGACTTCGCCCTGGCCACGAAGGCCAAGAAGGGATTGGCGCGGGTGTTTTCCCGCCGCTCCCGAGTCCAGGGGACCCGCAGCTACATGTCACCCGAGCAGATCCTGGGCAAGCCACTCGACGAGCGGGCCGACCTCTATAGCTGGGCGTGCACTATCTTCGAGGTAGTCTGCGGGCGGCCGCCGTTCACCGGATTCAGCGGCAACGAGCTGCTGCAAAAGCACCTCTCTGCCGCAGTACCCAACCTGGAGGCTTTCAACCGCAACATCACTCCGGAGTTCTCCAAGCTCGTCCGCTCGGCCATGGCGAAACGGCCCTCCCAGCGGCCGGAGTCGATACACGGTTTTCGGGACGCCCTGAAGAATACCCCCATATTCCGCCACACCCCCAGGGCCCCAAAACACCCCGCGGAGAACCTGTAGCCCGAGCCCCCCGTTGGTCTTGCGTACTGGCGGGCACTGCCGGCGAATGCCGACTAGAATAACCGAAAGCGTCGCTTCCGGCGGTTACACCGAATCTGTGGCCTGTGACATCGCGTCTGCCACGGAGGGCGTTGCGCCGCTGGCCCTTCTGGTGCGGCGGGACGAAGAATGGTACGATCCGGCCATCTCCTCGCTTCCCCCCTCCGGGAATAGAACTTCAAGGCCCCGTTCTGACCGGGATAGACCTACGATGCCAGCAAGCGAGCACCGGCTTTCCTTCGAGCGGCCGATCTACGATTTGGAGGCCCGCCTCGACAAGCTCGAACAAATCGCCCAGGAGAACCCCCAGGCTCGCGACGAGCTCCGCCAGCTCCGCCGCGACGTCACCGATCTGAAGCGGAAGATATTCAGCCACCTCAAGCCCTGGGAGACGGTCGAGGTGGCCCGTCACCCCAACCGCCCCATGACCTGCGATTACCTGGGGCTGGTCTTCGAGGAGTTCGTCGAGCTCCACGGGGACAAGTGTTTCGGCGACGACCGTGCCATTCGCACCGGCTTCGCCAAGCTGGACACGTTCAAGGTGATGGTCGTCGGGCACCAGAAGGGCAAGACTCTCAAGGAGCGGACCGCCTGCTACTACGGCTGCGCGCACCCGGAGGGCTACCGCAAAGCCATCGGCAAGATGCGCCTGGCGGCCAAGTTCGGCATGCCGATCGTCACCTTCATCGACACCCCCGGCGCGTACCCGGGCATCGGTGCTGAGGAGCGGGGCCAGGCCCAGGTGATCGCCAACTCGATGTTCGAGATGTCGCGGCTGCCGGTGCCGATCATCTGCGTCGTCATCGGCGAGGGGGGGTCGGGCGGCGCCCTGGGGATCGGCGTGGGGGACCGCGTGGCAATGCTCGAGCACGCCTACTACTCGGTGATCAGCCCCGAGGGCTGCGCGGGGATCATCTGGAAGAGTCACGACTTCAAGGAACGGGCCGCCGAAGCCCTGAAGATGACCTCGCGCGACCTGAACGGCCTGGGCGTGGTCGACGCCGTCCTCCCCGAGCCGCTCGGCGGCGCCCACCGCGATCACCACTGGATGGCCGCGCAGATGAAGCTCTACCTTCGCAACACCCTGCGGGAGCTCGCCGCCGTCGAGGTCCCACAGCTTCTCGACGCCCGCTACCAACGGTTCCGCCGCATGGGACGTTACCTCGAGGGCGCCGCTGCCGAAGCGCGGCGGCGCGAGGCCGACCGGGCCTGCCGCGCAGCCGCGAACGTCGAGCCGTCCGACAACGGCCGACCCGCTCGCCAGCGCAGCGAACTCCCTAAGGACTCCGCCGCTTCGCGGACCACCTGAGTCGGCCCGGCGCGCAGCAAGCCGGTAGGCGGGGCCGCGCCAAGCTGTCGAAGCCGCGACAGAGCATCCGGGCCCAACGTCCGATAATGTTTCTTATGTTCGGTCGGGGGCAAAAAACGCCCGGGACGTCCCGCGGCCCCGCCACGGCCCGCTGCCGCCGCGATCGTCCCTTGCCGCCCTTCTCTCCACCGCCGCAGAGACCGCAAATGAACATCGTGGCGGGCGGCGTCCTCGCTCCGTACGCCCATGTTCGCCCCTGCCGCGCCGCGCGGGCGCGCGCCTAGCGCGCCGTCTCGTCGGCCGACGGCCAGTCGTCGAAGAGCCAGCGCACGCCCTCACCTTCAGCCCCCCTGCCCCGGTAGAGTTCGTCGAGGGTCTGGCGGAGCTGCTCGTTCCCCTGGCGCACGTTCTCCTGGACGCCGTGGATGCTCTCGCTCACATCGTGGTGGATCGCCTCGGCGGTACCCACGAAGCGCTCGACGTCGTGGTGGACCTCGCGCGCCGTCTCGCGGAAACGATCCAGCCCCGCGGGAAGCTCCGCCGAGGCTTCGGGCACCGGCGGCTGCGGGAGCCCCACCGAAGCCGACCCGCCGTCGCCGGAAGGGTACCGCGTCTCGCCTCCGGCGCCGCGGAGGCGGCTCCAGTCATCGGGGCCCACCGGCTCTTCCAGGGCGGTCGGAGGGTTGGCCGGGTCGAGGCGGCGGTCGAGCTCCTCGATGTACCTGCCCAGCACGGCGCGGATCTCCTCGGGGAGCACCGGTCTGGCCCGCTGGATGAAGCGGGCGATGTAGTAGCCCGAGCGGCTCCGCAGGACGGTCTGGCGTCCCTGCTCGGAAAGCGTCACGGCGAAGAAGGTGATCACCACGCAGAGCAGGATCCCCTTCGCCAGGCCGAAGAGCGCGCCCATCTGGCGGTCGAACTCCTTGAGCTTGACCCGGTCGATCACACCGGCCACGTACTGGAACAAGATCCAGATGGCCAGCGCCGTCAGCACGTAGAGGATGAGCATCGCCAGGAAGCGGTTCCACGGCTCGACGGCGCTGAGCATGGGGGCCACGGCACCGCTGAACCGCACGGCGACGATGGCGCTGACGATCAACGACGCCAGCGACGCCACCTGCCAGGCCATCCCTTTCCATGCCCCGAAGACCGTCGCGAGCACGAGCACCGCGAGCATCAGGATGTCGTAGGGATGAAGCGGCAAACCTTCCATTGCCAGACCTTCTTTCGCGTCCTCGGGTTCTCGGGTGCCGTCAAGTCGCCTCGCCCGGCGCGACCAACCTGCCCGTTCAGGAGTGGATGAGCAATGGCCCCCGGCGCGATGCCTTTCCGATTCGGTGCTTTTCGCCCCATCCGCAGGATCACCACATCCATTGTTTCTTCGCTATGCACTTGCGAGTATACGGAAAAAATCGGGCCGGTCGAAGTCCAATCATCACCAGCGAAGATGGGGTATATGTGAGGGCAGGGGAGAGAAGGGGGGCTGAAAGAGACCTGCCGGCTCTCCGAATCGCTTCATCCCGCTCAGGGGGATGGAGGCGGGGATAGCATGGCTGATGATGCTGGTCGCAGTGGGGCTCCGGGCGCAGGTGTTCTCCCCCCGTACCGCTACGGGCCCGACGACTTCTTGGCCCGCCGTCCCCCCTAGTCCTGGCCCCCTGCCCTCCCCTCCCCGCTTGGCCATCGCTGGGAGGTCTTGCGGTGACCACCTCTTGGTCAGTCACGCGGCCTTCGGGTGCTCTCATAGATGGCCTGCATGGCCTTGATGTGCTCGTTGAAACCCTTCTGAAGTACGGCACAGATGCCCCATATGCCGAGGGCCCCGGCTATGCTGGCCAGAGCGACGACCAGAGAGGCGACTTCCACCAGCGTATGGTTCATGTTCGTTCTCCTCGACTCGGGAAGCGGCGATGGATTCCCATCGGCCATGGTTTCGTTGGTGGCGGCAGGACGGCGACGCGGGTTGCCCCGAGCGGTCTGTCGGCGTTCTTCAATATCGTGCCAGGTCCTTCTCGCCCGCTCCCGGGAAGATGGCCTCGACCACCTGCCGCGCCTCGGCGGTGAGCATCCTCAGGTCGCTGGCGACGGCGATGAACTGCATCCCCTGGCGAGCGCGGGCAAGGGCGGCGCCGGCGTCCATGACGTGTATGCCGGTGGGCGTGCCCGTGCGGCGGCCCACGTCGATGACCTGCCGGACCATCCCCTCGTGCGTTTCCGCCGTGGGGAACGTGCCGTCGGGACCCCGCATGGTGAACTCCAGGTCGACCGGCCCCACGAAGATGGCGTCCACCCCCGGCAGCCGGTAGATCGCCTCGGCGTTGGCCACGCCCGCCGGACTTTCCGTCTGCAGGACGACGAGCGTCTCCTCGTTGGCGCGCCGGTAATACTCGTCGACGGTCGCAGCGAAGTTCAACGAGTGCATCCCGCCGCCGACGCTGCGGATTCCCTGCGGCGGGTACTTGGCGGCGGCAATGGCCGCGCGGGCCTGCTCGACGGTCTCCACCATGGGCACCACGATACCGAAGGCCCCGGCGTCGAGCGTCCGCTTGATCGAGCAGCGATCCCCCTCGGGGACGCGCGCCAGGGGAACACATCCGGCATCGGCAATGGCCGCGAAGAGGACCGCCGCCTGCGACCAATCGACCGGGGCGTGCTCCAGATCGACAGTGAGCCAGTCGAAGCCCATGCGGGCCAGCACGCGGGCAACATGGAGATTGGCCAGCGAGAGCCACGTGCCGAAGCTCGTCTCGCCGCGCCGCAGCTTGGCCTTGACCGGATTCGTCTTCATCGCCGTTAGCCCAAAAAGGATCGTGGCCGGCACACCGCACGTCGGCGGCGTCCATTCTCCGCGAACGCCCGCACGGAACAACCCCCCTGCCCTCCCCTGCCCCGCAGCTCCCGACCTCCTCCTTGTTCCCAAGCTCCAGCCTGGGAACACCGATCCGCGAAGCTCTGCGTCGCAACGGCCAGCGAGATGTCCTCCCCTCCCCTGCCCCGCAGCTCCCGATGTCCTCCTTGTCCCCAAGCTCCAGCTTGGGAACACCGATCCGCGAAGCTCTGCTTCGCCGCGGCCGGCGAGACCCTACCCCCCTGCCCTGCCCTGCCGCCGGACCCGATGGTAGACTGGCAGATAATCCCCCCACTCACTGGAGTTGCGATGTCCGAGTTCGTCCCCGTGGCCCGCGTCGGCGAGATCGCCGAGGGCACCGGCCGCACCGTCGAGGTGGCCGGCCGCCCCATCGCCCTCTTCTTTGTCCGCGGCCGCTATTACGCCGTCGACGACTACTGCCCGCACATGGGCGCCTCGCTGGGGGCCGGCGAAATCCACGACGGGATGGTCATCTGCAACCGCCACATGTGGGCCTTCCGCCTCGCCGACGGCACCTGCGCCGACGTGCCCGCGCTCTCGGTGGAGACCTTCGAAGTCCGCGTCGAGGGCGACGAGGTCCTCGTGCGGGTGCCGGACGCGAGCTAACCGACCAGCAACAGGACGAGATCTCCCATGAAAAACACCCTTCTGGCCCTTACCGCCGCGTTGATCTTCTCGTCCCCCGCTCCGGCCGCCGAGCCCGCGGGCGGTGATGAGCCCTACGACCTGGTCGTCTACGGCGGCACCTCGGCCGGCGTCGCCGCAGCGGTGCAGGCAAAGCGGATGGGCGGCACGGTGGTGCTCATCGAGCCGAGCCGCCGGCTGGGGGGACTCACCAGCGGCGGGCTGGGGCAGACCGATATCGGCAACAAGCAGGCCATCGGCGGCATCAGCCGCGAGTTCTACCAGCGCGTCCGCGCCCACTACGACGACCCCGCCGCCTGGCGGTGGCAGCGGCGCGAGGAGTATCGCGACGGCGGACAGACGCGCACTGCCCCCGACGAAGACGCCATGTGGACTTTCGAGCCCAGCGTGGCCCTGGCCATCTTCGAAGACTTCGTCCGCGAGTACGAGATCCCCGTCGTCTACGGCGAGCGGCTCGACCTGGCCGAGGGCGCCGGCGTCGTCATGGAGGGGGCGCGGATCGCCGCCATCCGCATGGAATCGGGGCGGGAATTCCGCGGGCGGATGTTCATCGACGCCACCTACGAGGGCGACCTCATGGCCAAGGCCGGTGTGAGCTACACCGTGGGCCGCGAGGCCAACAGCGTCTACGACGAGACGCTCAACGGCGTGCAGACCGCCATGGCCCGCTTCCACCAGCTCCGCCCGGGGATCAGCCCCTACGTGGTCCCCGGTGATCCAGAGAGCGGCCTCCTGCCGGGTATCGATCCGGACGGCCCCGGCGAGGAGGGCTCCGGCGACCATCGCGTGCAGGCCTACTGCTTCCGCATGTGCCTGACCGACCATCCCGAGAACCGCATCCCCTTCCATAAGCCGGAGGGCTACGACGAGCTCGACTACGAGCTTCTGCTGCGGAACTACGAGGCCGGCGAGGACGGCTTCCCCTGGATCAACTCGGCGATGCCCAACCGCAAGACGGACACGAACAACCGGCTGGGCTTCTCCACCGACTTCATCGGCCAGAACTACGACTATCCCGAGGGCGACTACGAGACCCGGCAGGCCATCGTCGACCGCCACCGCCACTACCAGCAGGGGCTGATGTGGACGCTGGCCTACCACCCCCGCATGCCCGAGGCGATCCGCCGCGAGGTGAGCCGCTGGGGGATGACCCGCGACGAGTTCGTCGAGGGGGGCGGTTGGCAGGAGCAGCTCTACATCCGCGAGGCGCGGCGGATGGTGAGCGACTACGTGATGACGCAGCACCACTGCCAGGGCCGCCAATTTGCCGAAGACGCCGTGGGCATGGCCGCCTACACGATGGACTCGCACCACGTGCAGCGCTACGTCACCGAGGAGGGCTTCGTGCAGAACGAGGGGGACGTTCAGGTCGGCGGCTTCCCCCCCTACCCCATCTCCTACCGCTCCATCGTCCCCAAGGCCGGCGAGTGCGAGAACCTCCTCGTGCCCGTCTGCCTCTCCGCCTCGCACATCGCCTTCGGCTCGATCCGCATGGAGCCGGTCTTCATGGTCCTGGGCCAGTCGGCCGCCACCGCCGCCCTCCACGCCCTCGAAGAGGAGACCGCCGTGCAGGAGATCGACTATCCGCGGCTGCGGGCACGGCTACTGGCCGACGACCAGGTGCTCGAGGGGGCCGGGGCCGGCGTGCCGCTCG
>SKOZ01000027.1 GCA_007119795.1 Planctomycetales bacterium
CTGGCCCGGCATTCGACGATTACGCTGACGATGGACCGGTACAGCCATGTGCTCGATGGCCAGAAGAAGGATGCCCTGGAGAGTCTCCCGCCGGTGGGGAGTGGACACCAAAGTGGACACCAGCCGTTGTCTCGCCCTGTCCCTGATGTGCCCCAATCTGTCACAATGGGGGGCATGAATCCCTACTTGTCTCCGCCGACGCAAGTCTTTTTCGCGTCAGAGGTTGGCTTCAGTTGTCCCGACCTGTCGCCCCGTGCCCCGAGCACGCCCGACAGGATTCGAACCTGTAACCTGCGGATTAGAAGTCCGCTGCTCTATCCGATTGAGCTACGGGCGCAATATGTTGGCCGGCAAGGACTTACAACCGTGGTTTCAATCTCTCCCAAGCAGTCGGGACAACCGAACCCGCCATACAGGGTGTTAGAGACACCCCATCGTTCCCAAATCATGATACCGCATCCTCCCCATCGATGCGACGCCGCGAATCATGGAACTATTGAACCGCAGTGCGGTTTCGTGTACCCTCTGGCCGCCGCTGGGGGGATTGTCGTGCCGCCAGTGCCGTGCTCCGGGTGCATCGGGGAGGAGAAAGTGGTCTCGGGCGCGGTGGCGAAGGCGGCTTGGCGAGGACCGGGGATGGAAAGGCCGTCCCGCGGAGTGGGGAGAAGGGAATCGAGCCGGCTGATGGACTACGAAATCCAGCGCTGCACCCGCCGCTGCGCGGCGAGCGACCGCAATCTGGTGCCGGGAGAGACCTACTACTCGGCGATGGTTGCCGAGGGTGGGGCGATGCGCCGCTTGGACTACGCCGCCGAGAACTGGAGCGGTCCGCCGGCGGGGGCGTTGGCCTGGTGGAGGTCGCAGCTTCCCCTCCGCGCCGAGGGGCAGAAGCGCTGGGCCCCGAACGACGCCATGCTGCGCTTCTTCGAGGAGCTCGCCGAGGCCCCGGAGAAGGCGGACGTGCGCTACGTCCTGGCGCTCCTGCTGGTGCGGCGGCGCGTGTTGCGGATCGAGGAGAGCGACGCGGCTCCCCAGGGAGCGCCGAGCCTGGTTCTCTTCTGCCCGCGGAACGACACCACCTATACCGTAGCCGCGGCGGCGCCCACGGCAGAGCGGATCGAGGCGATCGAAGAGGAGCTGGCCGGGCTGCTCCAGTAGGCGGCCCGCGGCGAGCCACCGGCGAGAAGCGGCGTGCGGCGGAGGGAACCGCCGCGAGAGGTGAGAGCCATGGATGGAAAAACCTTGCGGGTCTTGCTGGGCATCGCTCTGGTCGTGCTCATTTGCAGCGGCGCCCAGTGCCCGAACATGGTGCAGCCCCACGGACCGCCGCCCCCGCGGGTGCTCTCCCCCACACCGGGACTCGACGAGGTCGTCCAGGCCGTCAACCATCACGCCTCCCAGGTCCACAACGTCTCGACGAACAACGCCACCCTTTCCGGACCGGGATTCCCCTCGCTGCGAGCCCAACTGGCCTACGAGAAACCGCGGCAGTTCCGCATCCGGGCGGAAACGGGGCTCACGGGTCCGGAGATCGACCTGGGTAGCAACAACGACCTCTTCTGGGTGTGGATCCGCCGCAACGAGCCGCCGGCTGTCTTCTTCTGCCGGCACGAAGACTACGCAGTCCACCGCCACCGCATGGCGATGCCCCTCGACCCGGAGATGCTCGTCGAGGTCCTGGGCGTAACGGAGCTGGACCCGGCGTTGCCCCACCAGGGGCCCTTTCCCCGCCCCGACGGCCGGCTGGAGATCCGCACGATCCGCGAGACGCCCCAGGGACCGGCGACGAAGATCACGCTCGTCGACGCCTCGAGCGCGCTCGTGGTGGGCCACGCGCTCTTCGGACCCGACGGCACGCTGGTGGCCAGCGCCACGGCCGGCGACCACCGTCGCGATCCGCTGAGCGGCCTCTACTGGCCGCGGACGATCGACCTCTCGTGCCCACCCGCGCAGTTTGCCCTGCGGGTGGAGATGGACAACGTCCGCATCAACCGCATGGAGGCCGACCGCGGCGCCCTCTTCGCGGTGCCCCAGTTCGAGAGCTATCCGCTGGTGAATCTCTGCGATCCGAACGCCACGATGGCCCTCCCCCCCGCCGCCTCCGGCCGGGGGACGCCCCTGGCAGCGGTCGGCGCGCCGCCGGCTCGCGGGCCGGCGCCGCACGACTCCGGACTCGCTCCGCCCCGAGCTCCTGCCGCCTCCGTGCAACTCTCCCGCAGCCCGCAGAACCGCCTCCGCTACTGACGCCCCCGGATCGTCCTCGTCCCACCGATCGAAGCCCAGCCGTTGAAAGGTCTCGATGAGGCGCTCGGGGGCGTAACCGGCGTCGAACCGATCGCCCACCGGGTAGGACTCGGTCACCAACCAGGCGGCGCTCGACGGCCGCCGTGGTGGTGATGTGGAGCACGTCGTCCTCCATGTACCAGCCCACGCCCAGAACGCGCAGCCGGTTGAGAAGGAGGTAGTTCGACGGCGGCGTGCCCCGCAAGCAAATCGGCGGGCGGTGCCGCCCCGGGGGAGGGCAAGGTTCTACAGGAGTCCGCCGCGTTGCGGGCCGGATTCTCTCCGCGCTTCGGCTCCTCCTCGTCGCTGGAGGTCCTCGCGACGATCCGCCGGTTCCTTCCCCTGCCGGCAGATCCTCTCGCGCCGCTGCCCCCGGGTTTCCGGGGCGATCGCCGCGGGGCGGCCGCGGGGGGTTCCGGCAGGCGGCGGGGGGAGTCAGTCGGCGGCAGGCGCGCTCCCCGCCGCCGCAACGACGGCGAAGGAGACCCTCCAGACCCCCGCCTCGGCGCAGGCGAGCAGGATGGGCTCGACGTCGCGATAGGGGACGCGGCGGTCGCTGCGGATGCGGACCTCGAGGTCGCCCTGGGCATGGCGGCTCTCGTAGCCGATCAGCGCGGCGGCCTTGGCCGTCGTGAGCAGCCGCCCGCCGATCAGGATCCGCCCCTCGGGGCGATCCTCGGGCAGGACGTTGACCACGATCCGCCGCGGCTGGTCTTCTGCGAGGCGCTGGCCTTCGGTGGCGCTGGGGAGGTCGAGCTCGAGCTGCACCTCCTGCTGGGCGAGGTGGCTGGCGACGAGGAAGAAGACGATGAGCTGGAAGACGATGTCGATCATCGGCGTCATGTTCATGCCGATGTGGGAACGCGGCCGGTTGGTGACGGCACGCATCAGCCGACTCCTCCCACGGGGGGCGGGGCGGGGACGCGCGGGCGGCTGGCGGCGGGTCGCGCCCGCTTCAGCGGCGCCATGGCGTGCTGGGCGGCATAGGCCACCTCGGCGGTCAGCTCATCGACGCGGTTGCGGAAGAAGGCAAAGGCGGCCAGCGCGGGGATGGCCACGATGAGCCCTACGATCGTGGTGACCAGGGCCAGGTAGATCCCCTGGGCCAGGTCGGCCGCCCGGGCCACTCCTTGCGTGCCCGCGACCTCGCGGAAGGCGAGGACCATGCCGATGACCGTTCCCAGCAGCCCGAGCATCGGAGCGATGTTCCCGATCACCGAGAGGTACTCGACCTTGCGGAAGAGCCGTGCCGACTGCTCGGCCGTGGCGTCTTCCATGGCCTTCTCCACCGCCTGCCAGCCGGAATCGGACTCCTCCAAGCCGGCGCCCAGCGTGAAGGCGAGGAAGCTCGGCTGTTCGGCAAGCCGCTGGCGGGCCTGGGCGAGGTGGCCGCCGCCGAGCAGGGCGCGGACGTCCTCGGCAAGTCCCGGCGGCATGAGCACCGCGGCCCGGATCGTCATGACGTGCTCGATGCACAAGGCCACGGCACCGACCGAGAGGAGGAGGAGGATCAGGCCGATCCAGCCGCTCGCCCGCACGATTTCCCAGAAGCCCTCCGGCCCGCTCGCCTCCTCCGTGCCGGCCGCCGCCTCGCCGGTCGCGGCGGCATCGGGATTGACCATCGACTCGGCGCGGGCCAGGGGCCCCGCCGCGCCCGCCAGGGCGAAAACCAGCACCAAGACCACACCGCGCAAGGGCATCTCTCGCAAGACCTCAACTCCCCCGGTACCGGGCGCCGGCTCGGGAACGAACGTAGGGTGGAACAGAAAGCGTATACCTCTATCCTAACGGCATTTGCGGCGAAGGCTCAAGGAGGCTCCGCTCCCCGGCCGGTCTCACCCCATCTGCCAGACGGCCATCCGCAGCATCTGGCGGACGCTCGCCTGGGCCTCGAGTACGGCGGCGGGCTCGAACCCGCAGTGGACCTTGCAGTCGGCACACCGCCGATCGTTCCCGGGGCCGAGGGCCTCCCAGTCGGTGGCCTCGACCAGTTCGCGGTAGCTGGCGTAATGGGCGTCGGTGATCAGGTAACAGGGGCCCTTCCAGCCGCGGATGTTCCGCGTGGGGTTGGCCCAGGCGGCACAGGAGAGCTCCCGCTCCCCGGCCAGGAATTCGAGGTACGGGGGCGTGCTCGCCAGGCGGTAGGGGCGCAGCAGCGGGCGGGCCGCTCGGAACTTGGCCTCGATCTCCTCGCGCGTCATGAAGATCGCATCGGCTTCCGAAGGAGTCTCGCCACGCACGGCGGCGTATCCGTAGGCCGGCGAGATCAGCAGGCCGTCGACGCCGAGCTGCGTGAGGTACTCGAAGAGGACCGCCACCTCATGCATGTCGGTGGTGCGGTAGACCGTCGTGTTCGTACAGACGTGAAAGCCGGCCGCCTTGGCGGCGCGGATCCCCTCGGTGGCCCGGGCGAAGACCCCCTGGCGTTCCACGGCGGCATCGTGCGTGGCCTCCATGCCGTCGAGGTGGACGTTGATCGAGAGGCGGCTGCTGGGGCGGAATGCGGGGAGCTTCTTCGCCAGGGCGGTGCCGTTGGTGCAGAGGTAGACGTGCCGGCCAAGCCCGGTGATCTCCGCGACGAGCTCTTCGATGCCCGGGTAGATGAGCGGCTCGCCGCCGCAGATGCTCACCACCGGGGCGCCGCACTCCTCGACCGCTGCCAGGCACTCGTCGATCGAGAGCCGCGCCCGGATCGAGGTGGAGTACTCGCGGATCCGCCCGCAGCCGCTGCACGCCAGGTTGCAGGCATGGAGCGGCTCGAGCATGAGCACCAGGGGAAAGCGCGTTTCGCCCGAGAGCCGCCTGCGGAGGAGATAGCCGGCCATCGAGCGGGTTAGCGAGAGGGGAAATCGCATGGCGCCAGGGGGGGTGGGGGGAGCGCTTCGGGACGGAAAAAGCGACCTGCAAATACCCGGGTTTGTATAGAATTCAAGGTGGAGGCAGAGAATCCGTCATTGTCCGGCGAGAACCGGGAACCCTTGCTCTTGCGCGTTTCAGCTGCGAATCCATTCGCGTTCCGTTTGCACCCTTTGCCCATCCAACTCGACGCTTCATCCGCCCGCGGCGCGGCGGCGCGGGGGTACGAGCACTTCGTCTTCGTCCGGAGACACGACGGAAAGCCGCGGCGGATCGGCCTGGACGACCGTGGCGCCGGCGCATTGGGCCCAGAGGGACAAGGCCATGAGGGGAAAATAGATCGGGTAATAGTGGTAGCGGAGGTAGAAGACGCGGGGGAAGCCGGTGCCGGTGAACTCGGGCTCGTCCCAGCCGCCGTCGTCGCGCTGGCTATCGACCAGGAAACGAACGCCGCGGGCTACCGCGGGATGGTCTTGCATCCCCGCGGCGAGCAGACCCATCACGGCCCAGGCCGTCTGCGAGGCGGTTACCGGCCCCTGGCCCCGGAGCCGGGGGTCTTCGTAGCTGTCGGCCGACTCCCCCCAGCCGCCGCAGGGCTGCTGGTAGGCGAGGAGCCACTGGGCCCCGGCTACCACGGCCGGGTCGTCGTTGGGGACGCCCACGGCGATCAAGCCGGAAAGGACCTCCCAGGTGCCGTAGACGTAGTTCACGCCCCAGCGGCCGAACCAGCTCCCGTCGGGTTCCTGGGCCCGGCGGAGGAAGGCCACGGCGCGGTCCACGGTGGGGTCGCCGATACGGAAACCGAGGTGGCCCAGACCCTCCAGCACGCGCCCGGTGAGATCGGGGGTGCTCGGATCGATCATGGCGTTGTGGTCGGCGAAAGGGACGTAGCAGAGGAAACGGCGGTTGTTGTTGCGATCGAAGGCGCCCCAGCCCCCGTCGCGGTTCTGCATGGCCTTCAGCCAGCCCACGCCCCGGCGGATGGCATCGTGGATGCGGGCCAGACGTTCCACTTCCGCGGAACCGTCGGAGAAGTCGGGGGACTCGTCCTCACTGGGGGCCAGCCGCAACTCGGGCACCGGGGCCTGGGCGCCCCCCTCTTCGCCCCTGACGTGGTCGCGGAGAGCCATCAGGACCATCGCCGTATCGTCGTTGTCGGGGTAGTAGGCGTTGGCGAACTCGAAGCACCAGCCGCCCGGCTCGGCGGCGACCGTCTCCGACCAGTCGCCCCGGTCGGTGATCTGGCGGTCGAGGAGCCAATCGACGGCACGGGTCACGGCGGGGTTGTCGCGGCGGATGCCCCCGGCGAGCAGGGCGCGCAGGGAGATGGCGGTGTCCCAGACGGGGGACTTGCAGGGCTGCAGCCGCCGCGAGGTCCGCTGGGGGTCGGCGACGACGAGGGCCTCGAGTTGGCGGTGGCACTCGGCCACGGCCGGGTGCTCGTCCTCGTAGCCCAGGGCCTTGAGGCCCACGATGCTCCAGACGATCGGCGGGAAGATGGCCCCCAGCCCGTCGCTCCGCTCGAAGCGCCGCAGCATCCAGTCGACGGCGGCGCGGATGGCGCGCCGCCGCAGGGGATTGTTCCCCATGCCCTGGTAGCCCTTCAGCGCCCGGTCGACGCCCCGGAAGAAGCGGTCCCAACTGAACAAGCCGGTGCCGCCAGGCAGCCCCTTGCAGCGGAGCGCCGGCCAGTCGGCGGGTTCCTTGAGGAACAGTTCGTGGATGCTACGCTGGCGGTCGATCACCCGCACGGGCCGCAGGGCGGAGACGATCGACAGCGGCACGATGATCGTCCGCGACCAGGAGCTGACGGCATAGAGGTTGATGGGAAACCACTTCGGCAGCAGCACGGCCTCGGGGGGGACCGCAGGACACTGGTCGTAGGATATCTGGCCGAGCATGGCCAGGTAGAAGCGGGTGAAGCTGTTCACCGCGTCGGCCCCCCCATGGGCGAGGATGGCGGAGCGGGCGCGCTGCATCGCTTCGGACGAAGGGTCGTGTCCGGTAAGCTTCAGGGCGAAGTAGGCCTTGACGCTGCCGCTGATCTCGACGCCCCCGCCGGGATACATCGCCCAGCCGCCGCCGGGGAGCTGCTGCTCGAGGAGGTATTCGGCGGCGCGGCGGGCCTCGTTGGAGTTCTCCCGGCCGAGGAAGGCCAAGAGGAGAATGTACTCACTCTCCAGAAGGGTATCGCCCTCCAGTTCGGCCACCCAATGGCCGTCGTCATGCTGGCGGTCGAGGAGCCAGCGGCGGGTACGCGTGATGGCTCGGCGAACCGGGGCGCCCAGACGTCCCCCCGAGGGCGCTTCGGCGGGCAAGGGGGGTGACGGGCAACGAAACCCATCCGTGGGTTGGGGGTGGTCGAGGCGGTTCATCTTCATCGCTTGCGCTTCGTCCTTGCTGCTAGAGCGGTCGTCCTTGACGCGCCACACCCGGCGCACTGCCCACGCCGGGTATTAGCTTATGCCAACCGTCGGCGGCGGACAAGCCCAACCTCGCAGCGAGAATCGTTGCCGCCGCGACGACCGGCGCAACTGTTGAAAGAATCTAAAGTCCTACCCCGGCGCGATTCGAAGAATCCTATCGGAAGACCCGGTCTGTCACGGGATTCGTGCGTGAGCTCGGCTGCACGGACAGGGTCGCAGGGGGGAGCCTGCCGAACCATGCGTCATGCCTTGCCGTGCGTGGCTGCGGCGCGGAGACGTCGCGACGCGCATCTTTCCGCAGTGCCCCTCCCAACCTACTGCGAAGAGGGGGGATTCCGGGTGCGTGCAGAATCCGAGATGAAGCGGCTGCAATCTAGCTTCTCTATTTTACGGATTTTCGCTGATTTCCGGTCGCCCCGTTTGTCGATGAGAGTCCATAGGCGCGGGTCAGAAGGAGCTGAGCCAAAGCCAGTTTGAAGCGAATCGTCAAGCCCCGACCCAGATGCTTGCGGAAGGCCGATTCGAGGGATCGAACGTTTCGGCGCGACGACCGCAGCAGGGGGCTGCCCCCGTTCCGGCAAAGCCGTGGCTTGCCGGGGCGCTGTTCAAACCAAGAGTGTGACGAATTTGGAGAGCCTGCAATGAAGGTCTTCACAACTGGTCAGGTCGCTAAGATCTGCAAGGTTGCCCCGCGCACCGTGAGCAAGTGGTTCGACTCCGGCCGGTTGAAAGGATACCGAATTCCCGGATCGCAAGACCGCCGTATTCCCCGAGAATACTTGATCCGATTCCTTAAGGAGCACGGCATGCCCCTGGGGGACTTGGAAGACGAGGCGATGGCCAAGGTCCTAATCGTGGCTCAGGACCAGGTGCTCATCGAGAACCTCAGGCGGGAATTGCCCCTGGACCGGTCGTTCAAGGTCGCCGTGGCGGCGAGCGGATTCGATGCCGGCATTCAGGCGGAGAGCTTCCACCCCGATTGCATCATCGTCGATTTCTCGATCGGGCGGACCGAAGCTCTGCAAATCTGCCAGAATCTCCGCCGCAACAACGAGTTCGCCGAGGTGATCCTCATCGCCCTCCTGCCCGACGACGGCAGCTCGACGAGCTTCGACCGTTCGAGCATCAACGAGACGTTCAAGAAGCCCTTCGACAGCGCCCTGCTGGCCGAACGGCTGCGGACGCTGATCGGGACGAAGAAGGAGCTCGTCTAGGAGGCTGGCGAGGACCTCAGCCCCGGCGCGCTTGAAAAGTCCCATCCACAGAAGGGATATCGCGCGGCTGCTGGACCACTCGATCCCGCTCGAGCGGTCCGGCGGCCGCGTGCCCAGACCCCCCCCTCGTCCGCCGCGGCACCTGTCGGGTCGCCGAGGGAGGGACATCGCCGGGCCCGCACCGCGCCGGGTCGCAGCCGGCCGGCGCGGCCACTCCCGAATTTCTAAGGGAAGCGTCGCCCGGCGGAAGTGCCCGCACCACTGCCCCGGGCCGCGCTCCTCCCGTGTGCCTCGTTCCCCCGCGGCTGAGGGACGGCCGCGGTGTCGATCTCCTCATCCCCCCAGCGGCCGGGGCCGCGCACGCAAGGGAGCCCGCTTCCACGCCCCTTGCTCGCCGCTCCTCCCGATTTTCGCCTGCTGTGTCCGACACCCCGCGGGGCCGACTCGGCTTGCCTCGCGATGGGGCCCCGCCGCCACGCGCTCGTGGCGAACCCCCGGTTCACGGTGCGCCCGGAACATCTCGCGTCCACCAAGCCCAGGGGGCCTCTCGACGGTCGAGGGAGGCCGATTAGAATGGGAGAAGTGGCGGGGCGCCGTAGCACCCCCATGGAGATGGGGGTGGCGAGGCGAAAACTGCCGGATTCCCCCCGGACTGCGGGCCCGCGATCGAATCTGGTGTTCCGCGAACTTCAGGAAGCCGTTGATGAGCCACGCGGTGCAGGACCGGGGCAACCTTCCCGACGAGCTGCGGTCGTTGTATGCCCTGATCCGCGCGGACCTCGACATCGTCGAGGCGGCGCTGGCTCGCGAGTTCTCCAGCCGTTCGCCCTTTATCGATCGGCTCGCCAAGCACGGTTTTCGTCTCGGCGGCAAGCGCCTACGCCCGGCCCTCGTGCTCTTGGCGGCGCGGACCTGCGGGGCGGTCCGCCCCGAACATCACGAACTCGCCGCGGCCGTGGAGCTGATCCACACCGCCACTCTGATCCACGACGACGTCCTCGACGACGCCACCATCCGCCGCCACCTGGAGACGGTCAACGTCCTCTGGGACAACGAAGCCAGCATTCTCCTGGGCGACTACCTCTTCGCCCGCGCCCTCTGCCTGGCGGCCTCGCTGGGCGACACCTTCGCCTGCCGCAACATCGCCGAGGCCTCGCGGGCGATGTGTGAAGGCGAACTGCGGCAGATCGCCACCCGCGGCGACTACACCCTCTCCGAGGCCGACTACCTCGACATCATCGCCGGGAAGACGGCGACGCTCTGCGCGTGCTGCTGCCGACTAGGCGGCTACTACGCCGGTGCCGAGCCGGCCCTCTGCGACGCCCTGGCCCACTTCGGGCACCACCTGGGTATCGCCTTCCAAATCGTCGACGACGTGCTCGACCTCGAGGGGGACGAGGCCGTCACCGGGAAGTCGCTGGGGACGGACCTGAAAAAGGAGAAGCTCACGCTGCCGGTGATCCGCCTCCTCAGCCAGCTCCCCGCCCCCGAGCGCCGCAATCTGATCGCGCAGATGAGCGCCTCGGACAACCACCGCCGCGAGATTTTGCGCAGCCACCTGCGCCGCAGCGACGCGGTGGCCTACTCGCACCAGGCCGCCGCCGCCGCCATCGCCACCGCCAAGGAGGCCCTCGGCGAACTGCCGGAAACCCCGGTGCGGAACACGCTCCTGAGCCTCGCCGATTTCGTGGTCAGCCGGCGGACCTGACCGGGGAGGGCGCCCCCCTGCCGCGGCCGCGCCCCTCCGCCACGCCCAGGGGGCGCCTTCCATGCTGTGGGGCCTCCCGGCGGACGGAGCACGTCGCCTCAGCCGACGTCACCCAGCTCCAGCGACGTGCCGTAGCGGCTGAGCATCTGGCGGCGAAGTGCGGCATGTTGCGGCTGGGCGAGTCCGGGATCGGCGGCGACCAGCTCCAGGGCATCGCCGCGGGCCTCCTGGAGGACGGCACGGTCGCGGACCAGATCGGCCACCCGCAGCGGCGGCAGGCCGTGCTGGCGGGTGCCGACCACCTCGCCGGGGCCGCGGAGGCGGAAATCGGTTTCCGCCAGCTCGAACCCGTCGGCGCTCTTCTCGAACGTCTTCAGCCGCTCTTCGGCCGCCGCAGTCGAGGACTCGGCAAACACCCCGCAATAGCCGGGTTGCCCGCCGCGGCCGATCCGCCCGCGGAGCTGGTGGAGCTGCGCCAGCCCGAAACGCTCGCCGCTGAGGATGGTCATGAGCGTGGCATTGGGCACGTCGACGCCCACCTCGACCACCGACGTGGAGACCAGTACCTGCACCTCGCCCGAGCGGAAGCGGGCCATCACGGCGTCCTTTTCCGCGGCCGTCATTCGCCCGTGGACCAGACCGAGGCGGAACGCCTCCAGCTCGCCGTTGGCCAGGTGCTCGTAGGCGGCCTGGATACTGGCTACGTCGAGCTGCTCGGATTCTTCAACGAGGGGGGCCACCACGTAGCCCTGCCGGCCCTCGCGGAGCCCTTTGCGGAAGAACTCCCACCACCGCTCGCGGCGGTCTTCCGGGACCAGGTAGGTATGGATCCTCCTCCGCCCGGGAGGCATGTCGCGGAGCGCGGAGAGGTCGAGGTCGCCGAAGAGGGCCATGGTCACCGTGCGGGGGATGGGTGTGGCCGTCATCACCAGGTAGTGGGGCGCGTGGCCTGCCTGCCGCAGCAGCGCCCTCTGGCGGACGCCGAACTTGTGCTGCTCGTCGATCACCACGAGCCCCAGCCGGTGGAAGCGGACGTCGTCTTGCACCAGGGCGTGGGTGCCCACCAGCAGGTCCACCTCGCCGGCGGCCACGGCCGCCAGCAGCTTGTTCCGCTCCCCGGCCGCCATGCCGCCGACGAGCTGTCCGCGGCGGACCCGGCTGTGGGCCAGCATCCGCTCCAGCGTATCGGCGTGCTGGCGGGCGAGGATCTCCGTGGGCGCCATGAGCACGGCCTGGTGGCCGTGGGCGATTGCCAGCAACATGGCGTAGGCGGCGACCACGGTCTTGCCGCTCCCCACGTCGCCCTGGAGCAGACGGTTCATCGGCTCGGTAGCAGCCATGTCGGCGGCGATCTCGGCGATGGCCTTCTTCTGGCCGTCGGTCAGATCGAAGGGAAAGAGGCTGCGGATGCGGGCGTCGATCTTCTCCGTGGCGGGCATCGCCGGTGCCGCCTGCGCGGTCTTCAGCCGGTGCCGCCGCACGGCCAAGGCGAGCTGCAAAACGAAGAGCTCCTGGTAGACGAACCGCCGCAGCGCCCCGTCCCGCTCCGTGCCGGAGCGGGGGAAGTGGATCGCCGGCAGGGCCTCGGCAAGCGGCATGAGATTGCGGGCGGCGCGGAAGTCGGCGGGGAACGCCTCCTCGAGCAGGGGGACGCACCACCGCAGCGCGGCGCGGACCGCGCGGCGGACCTCGTGCTGGCGGAGCCCTTCGGTGAGCGGGTAGATGGGGAGCAGGCCCGCCGGGGCGGCCTCCTCCTTCTCGCCCAAGGCGGTCACCCGCGGGTGGGCCATCTCCCAGAAGAGGCCGTCCCGCCGCGGCTTGCCGGAAAACATCACCCGCAGGCCGAGCGGGTAGCGGTCGCGCATGAAGGGCTGGTTGAACCAGAGGCCGCGGAGGAAGCCCCGCTCAGTCTTCAATAGCACGCCCACCACGCACTTGCCGGTCGAGGAGACGCGGATGTCCACGTCCTCGATCACTCCGCGGACGCTCTGCACGGTGCCCTCCACCAACTCGTCGACGTCGCGCAGCAGCGTCTGGTCGAAGTAGTCGCGCGGGAAGAAGAAGGCCAGGTCCGCTGCCGTCCGCAGGCCGAGCCGCGCCAGCAGCTCGGCCCGCTGCGGCCCCACGCCGGCCAGCCGCGCCGGCGGCAAGGCCAGCCGTTTGGCAGAATCACGTTCCCCGGAGGTCATGGCGACTTGGAACAGCCCAACCCTTGAAAGGTTCCCATAGAGAGCAGTGGGGGCGAACGCTTCGGGCGGGTCCGGAGCAGATCACCCTGCCGGGACGACGCTCCGCAAGACGCCCTTCCCCCGACTGCCGGATACCGCCCCGCCTCCCCACGGCGACGCCCACAGTTTGAAGTGGGGGGGCCGGTCTGTCAACGGTCCGGGCAGCGCCCGCGGCCGGCGGCGCCGCAAAATCGCAGCGGGGGGATGGCTTATAGATACTTCTGGTATGCGGCCACGGCAAGGGTGTCGCAGCGTTCGTTCTCGGGGTGGCCGGCGTGGCCGCGGATGTGCCGGTAGCGGACCTCGTGGATGCTCAGGAGGCGGTCCAACTCGCGCCACAACGCTTCGTTCTTGACCTCCTTGAGCCGCTTTCCCTCGCGGCGCCGCCAGCCGTTGGCCTTCCACTTCGGCATCCACTCGGATAGCCCCTTGCCGACGTACTCGCTGTCGGAAACGAGTTCCACCTCGGACGGCTGCTTGAGCGCCGCCAGGCCGCGGATGACCGCCGTAAGCTCCATGCGGTTGTTGGTCGTCTCCGGTTCGGCCCCGGAGCGGACGAGCTCCTTGCCGGAGACGGGATGCCGCAGCACGAAGGCCCAACCGCCGGGGCCCGGGTTGCCGCTGCACCCGCCGTCGGTGAAGAGCTGCACGCGGGGCCGGGCTTTCTTGGGCTGCGTCATCGGGCGTCGTTGCGAAGCACTTCCTGCGGAGTGTGAATGGAGCGATGCCGGAGCCGGGCGCGAACGTGCGTCTCCGCTCGCCCCCGGCCTGCGATGCACTTGCCGGCCCCCTCGAACGCTCGCCGGCCCATTGCCTCCTCGCCGCATGCTCGTCAGCGGACCGGCGCGGTGCGGTCCCGCCAGACGGGCCCTTGCTTGACGAGGCGCGCCCCGACGAAGCGGCCGATGGCCTGGAAGACGCCGTTCCGAAATTCTTCCTCCTCGATGAGGGCGATGCCCTGGAGGCTCGTAGGTATGCGCGCCAGCCCCAGGTCGACCCGCGCGGCCCGCTGCTCGCGGGTCATCTCCTGGCGGAGGTACGGGCGGGCGCGCTCCAATATCCGATGCATCCGGGAGACGTCGTTGAAGGCCCTCACGTGACCCTCGCCCACGATGAAAAGGATCGAGAGCCGCCGGCGAATCGCCTCGTGGCTCAGGGCGCTGTGGACGGTCAGGGAGTGGAACTGCCGCGGCGGGGAGATCAGGATCAGGCACTTCACGTCCTGGCCTTGGGGGCCGGTTGCCAGGGGGGGCCAACTCCAGTCGACCCGCGCCCAATCGAGTGCCACCAGGGCGCCCATCTCCACGCCGACGATCCCCAAGCGGCCGATGTTCAATTCACCGGCGTTATGCTGCCGCATGAGGAACCCTTTAAGAGCCTCCATGTCGTTGGCGACCATCCGCAGGACCATGCCCGGCAGCCGGGCCTGAGAGACGGTGGCGACGTCGAGGCTCCCCCCGTCGCGCCAGCCAGTGCTTTCCCCGTGACCGCGGAGGTCCGGGACGAGCACGGCATGGCCTTGGCGCTGGAGGAATTCAGCCATGGGGAGCAGGTCGCCCCGCGAACCCCGGAAGGCGTGGAGCAGAATCAGCGGCACCGCGTCTTTACCCCCGGTGCTCGGGTAGAACGTAACCCGCAGGATCATCCCGTCGCGGGTCTCGACGGTCGTGTTTTCGGGCGGGGGGAGCTCGTCCCTACGGGGCGCCGTCGGCCGCGGCGGCTGGGCCGCCGCCAGCGAGCACGCCAACAAGCCCAGCAGCGCCGCCAGAGGCACCATACGACCCGTCGGCGAGGAAGCGCCGAGCCGAAGGGCGGAGGGAAGACGGTTTTCGGACGACATGGCGTTTCGCTCTCCGCTCTGGAACGACGAGGGGCCGGACGGGGCGTCGTGCGGTAACACCGCTGCCGCCGCGACCGGTGCTCCGCTTCCACCCATATCCTAGCCCCGTCGGGGTGAAAGCGTCAACGTCAGGTGTGGAGCGTAAGCTCTTGGGAACGGCGGAACACGCACCATCCAGCAATACCAGCAATAGGAGTATGTCAACGCACGGCCCGCGCCGGTGGGTCGACCGCCGTGCCGTCCCGCATGGCAGCGGGGATGTAGAGACAGTCGGGATCGGTCTCCAGAGGATCGCCGGTCAACGCGTACGCCCGCGCGCGACTGCCTCCGCAGACGCGGCGATACTCGCAGACCCCACAGCGTCCCCGGAAGCCGTCCGGATCGCGCAGGGCCAGGAAGGTCGGGTGGTGCTGGTAAGTCTCGACTACCGAGTCGTGCGGGAAGCGACCACAGCACAGGGGCAGGAAGCCGGCGGGGTAGATCTCGCCCAGGTGGCTGACGAACATCACCCCTTTGCCGTCGCCGACGCCCAGCGGTGCTCGATGCCCGCCGCGGACCGCCGACGCCGGTTGCCCCTCTCCCGCCGCGCCGCGACCCGAGAGCGGGTTGCCGCCTCGCTCCAGCACGAAGCGGCGGTAGTGGGGCGCCTCGGTGGTCTTCACCGCGTAGGGCTGGTTACGGGCATGGTGCCAGAGGCGGGCGAAGGCCTCCTCGTATTCCTCCGGTGCGATGCGCTGCTCTTCCACTCCGCGGCCGACGGGCACGAGGAAGAAAACCGACCACATGGCAATCCCCCACCGGGCGAGCACCTCCGCCATGGCATCGATTTGCGCGTGGTTCCGCCGCGTGATCGAAGTATTCACCTGGACGGGAAGCCCCAGGTCGCGGGCATCGCCGAGCATTCCCAGCGTCCGCTCGAAGGAGCCGGTCCAGCCCCGGAAGGCGTCGTGGGTCGCCGCGTCGGCCCCGTCGAGACTGATCCCCAGGGCGGAGACGCCGGCCGCCCCTGCCTGCTCGAAGGCCGCCCGGGTGGCCAGGGGAGTGGCTGAAGGAGTCAGGGCCACGGTCAGGCCGGACTCGCGGGCATAAGCGATCAGGGCGAAGAGGTCCCGCCGCTTCAGCGGGTCACCCCCCGTGAAGACCAGCGTCGGCCGGCGGGGAAAAGTGCCCACCTGGGCGATCAGCGCCCGCGACTGCGCGGCAGTCAGCTCTTCGGCATGGGCTTCTTCCTGGGCCGAAGCGCGGCAGTGCTTGCAGACGAGGTCACAGGCCTGCGTCACCTCGTAGTAGAACATCAACGGGCTGACGGAGAAGTCCGCCTCGGTGTACGGGGCATGATGCATCGCGGCGTCCCGATCGCAGTCAATAGGCCGTGAAAAAGCGGCAGTCGGTCCCCCCTTTCCCGATCCGAAACCGCACGGGGCGCGCGCACTTCGGACAGTACCCCTCATAGGCGGTTTGCTTGCGGTTCAGGTAGACGCGTGCATATGACCCGCAACACGCGAAATGGACACCCAGGAACTTTCTCGACCTGCAGGGCGACTCCGCGCTATCCGGCGGATCGGGTGGCGCGCTCGTCAGATTGAGGTGTTCGTCGGCCATGACCGTCTGCACTCAGGTAATCATCCAGTCGTCGTCTCTCCTCCATTATCGGCCTCTGGGGCCGCCCGGGCTACCACCGGCGCCCGACGCCTCGGCGCCGAAGGACCAACGTGCCAGCCGTGCCGGGAAGAGCGGGCTCCCTCCACCATACTCGGCAGATTTGCGCGCGACTGCTTGGTCCCCCTCAGAAATCGCCGTCCAGTGGGTGGTTTTCGACCCCCATTAAGTGGCCGGCTTTTCCGGGGACGGTATCCGGGAGTTACCTCAAGAATGGGTCTCTCAAGAGCCGAATCCGGTGAAGGTCCCTCGGACCGCTACAACGGTCCCATTCGTAGGGATCGCCATATTCCCGCTGGCCAACACGCGTCGGGCGAGAGGAGACGGGTAGCCATGAAACCAGGCACCGGGGTTGTTGCATCAAACCGCCGATGGGCGGGCTGCCACGCGTTGTGGGTAGGGATCCTAAGCTCGGTCGTGACGGCCTCCGCGGTGGCGGGCCCCTACGACGACATGCCGCCGATGCCCGGCGACCCGCTTGCCGCCGGGGTCGTCAAGCTGCTCCAGGACGAGATTCGCCAGGGGATCGAGCGGCGGAACGTCGAGGGTCGGTTCGCTCAGTGGCGGCGGTACACGGCCGCCAAGCTCGACTCCACGGCCGGTCCCCGCCGCACCTCGGAGATCACCGCCAACGCCCGGCTGAGCTGGTATGACTGGATGATGCGCCACCCCATCGAGTCGATCTCCGCCGCCGAGGCGTTCACCCGGGAGCTGCACCGGATGGCGATGTGGGACCACCGCGGGCTCGACCGCCTCCTCGTCAAGGCCGGGGAAAAGCTCGACCTGAATACCACACCCCCACGGGATTTCGACTACACGGTCAACTCGCCGGAAGAGGCCCTCGAGATCGTGAAGAATGCCCTCTTCCAGTCGCAGACCGAATTCGCCGCCGCCATGGCTCCCCTCTCCCGAGGCGAGATCGCCGAACTCCGGCGGAGCCTCTATCCCGTACTCACCGAGCAGAACCGGCACGGGCACACCCTCGTGGACCGCCGCACCGGCAGGCGGATGGTCGACCTGCTGGAAAAGATGGACCGCAACGCCCTACTCCGGGCCGGCCGCGCCCTGGTTCCCCTCGCCGACCGCCGGCTCCTCGAACAATTGAGCACCATTCCTGAAGAGGGGTCCGTCGAAGTCCCCGGCGTCACCGGGCGGGTGCTGCAGCAGATCGACACTCCCGCCGGTGCCATTGTCATCGGCGGTCGCGACGACAAGGTCTACCACCTCGACAAGATGCCGGACGTGGCCGTGGTGATCAGCCTGGGAGGCAACAACGTCTATCACGACGGGATCGTCTCGCCCGACCGGCCCGTGCTGGTAATCATCGATCTCGAAGGGGACGACCGCTACCTGGGGAGCCGGCCGGGCATCCAGGGGGGTGCCCAGCTCGGCGTCTCCATGCTCATCGACGTGGCCGGCAACGACGTCTACCAGGCCCAGGACATTGCCCAGGGTTCGGCGGTCGGCGGCGTGGGCATCCTCATCGATTTCGAAGGGGACGACACCTACGTCGGGCTCCGTCGCACGCAGGGCCAGGCGCTGGGCGGCATCGGCATCCTCCTCGACCGCGATGGCGACGACAGCTACCGGGCGGCCATGTGGTCGCAGGGTTTCGGCGGCCCCTTCGGCTTCGGCCTGTTGGACGATCTCGACGGCGACGATCATTTTTACCTCGGCGGCCTCTATCGCACCTCGTACGAGGATACTCCCGGGTATGAAGGGTGGGGCCAGGGGGTCGGCGCGGGGCTGCGGCAGGTCTCCAGCGGCGGCATCGGCGTCCTCCTCGCCGGGGGCGGCGACAACGTCTACGAGTACGACTACCTCTCCCACGGCGGCGGCTATTGGCTGGGGATGGGCTTCGCCCGCGACTTCGCCGGCAACGACCGGCGGCTGGGAGCCACGCGGGTGGCATTCAACGGCGGCCGCCGGAGCCAACGCCGCTTCCAGCGCTTCAGCAACGGCTTCGGCTGCCATTATGCGCTGGGGTTCGTCTTCGACGACGCCGGCGACGACAGCTACGAGGGTGACATCATGTGCCTCGGCTACGGCTGGGACGTCGGTGTGGGGGTGCTCGTCGACTTCGACGGGAACGACGTCTACCGCGGAAGCCAAGGGAACGGAGCTCAGGCCAGCTTGGGCGTCCTCTTCGACTACCGGGGAGACGACGTCTACCAGGGCAACAGCCAGGGGTTCGCCTCCTCGAGCATTACCTATCACAGGATGCCCGACGCGGGCGGCAACTTCAGCTTCCTCGTCGACTACGGCGGCAACGACCGCTACGGCTCCGGAGCGCGCAATAACAGCTACAACCGCCGCGGCGCCGCCGGTGGGTTCCTCATCGATCGCCCCAGCCAAGAGGAGCTGGAGCAGGCCGCGCAACAGGAGCAGCGGTAACTTGGGAAAGCACAGGGTATCTCGCATGGTCGTCAATCGATGGGTGCGGCTGCTGGTGGTGTGGGTAATCAGCGCGTCGGGGATCTCGGGCGTCCAAGGTGCCGACGTCGACGGCCCGCGGCTCTTCGGAGCCCCTGCTCCGGCGGCGCCCGCGCCCGACAAAGCGACCGCAGACGCCCCGCTCCCGGTCGAAGCAGAAGACGAGCCCGAAGCGGACCACGGCGATCGACCCCACGCCATGGGAGAGAAGGAAAGGGCATCGGAGGCAGAAGGTTCGGTCGAGCCGTCCATGGGGGCACCGCAGGCGACCGCCGCACCCCGACCCCACGGCGCGGCGCAGAGGGCCCCCCTTCCTGCCGCGCAAACCACCCCCGCACGCCTCTCACAACCGGCCCTGCTTCCGCTCGAGCTTCGCAACCCCTCCTGGGCAACCGCTGCCAATGGAGGATCCTCCCCAGGCGGTGCGATCTCGCCGGCACCGCCGCCGCCTGCTCCAGCTTCCGCCAGCGCCCTGGGCGAGGCCCTTCGCGAGGCCCTCCGTCGCGCCGCGCGCGAAGGTGATTCCTCTCCGTCCACCATCGCCACACCCCCAGCGCCCGAGCCTGCCCCTTCCGGTTCCGCAGCCAAACCATCTGCCGCCACGCCTCACCCAGTTCCTACGCCCCCTGCTGCTCCGGAGCCGGGGTTTGCATCCGCCGACGATACCGCAGACACCCGGGAAAAGAGTGCCGTGCCGCCCGGCGAGGCCATTGCCGGCGACGGGCCGATGCCCCGCGGCGACGCCCCCCCGCAGGAAGACGGCACCCCAACGGTCGAGCGGGCGGACGATCCGCCAGCCCTGCTCGAAAGCGAAGGGCCCGTGGCCTCACCGCAGGCCGATGGAACGGAGGGGGCTGGCGAGCGCCGCCCCGAAAATGGCACCGGAGACCGGGCCCCCATCGTCCAAGAGCCGGCCGCCGGCGCCACCACGCCGCTGGACCAACCCCAGGAAGCCGTGCCCGCCCCAGCCCGCACGCTGGGGCCGCTGGACCAGCAGCTCCTTGCGCTGCGCGATCCCATCCGCCGCACGATGGCCCTTTACTATCGGCAGATGCTGAACACCCGCGACCATACCCCGGCCGAGTTGCTCGCCGTCGCCCGAGCCTTCGGCGTCGACACCAAGGTCCGCCAGGGGGCCCCGAACGGCTCGGAAGTCAACGCCGTCACCGCCCTCTGCTGGAATACGCCGGCGGCGGGCCGCGAGCTCCTTACGGTGGCACGCGGGCATCTCGCCGCCCGCGTCGGCTACGGTTTCCAACAACAGCCTTCCGAGCTGCTGGCCGTGCTCGCCATGGCCCGCGTCTCCCCGGAGTACCCCATGCGCGCCGGCGACCAGGTGGGAACCGTCGCCGACCTCATCGAGTTCGAGAAGCTCGACTGCCGCAGCGGCAGCAACCTCTCCATGAAGCTCGTGGGCCTATCGCTGTACCTCGACACCGACGCCACCTGGACCAACGCTGCGGGGGAAACGTGGTCCATCGAGCGGATGGTGGCCGAAGAGCTGGCCCGCCGGCCGGACGAAACCACGGCTGCGGCGGTCGACCGGCTCATCGGATTGTCGGCGGCGGTGAACCAGCGGATCAACGACGGCAAGCCGGTCGACGGCCATTTTGCCCGGGCCCGCGAGCACCTCCGCGAGTACCAGGAGTACGTCTTTTCGCTGCAGAACCCCGAGGGTGACTGGCATCCCCGCTTCCTGGCCGCCCGGGGCGGCGGGGCACCGCCGCTGGACCACCTCCAGTCGACCGCCCGCATCCTCCAGTGGCTGGTCATCTCGCTCCGTGATGAAGAGCTGGAGGACCCGCGCGTGGTCCGCGCCGTGGAGCGGGTCCACGCCCTCCTCCAGCAGCCCCAGGGCCAGGGGCCGTGGAACGCCGCCAATCTCAGCACCCGCGACCTCACCTCGGTCTACAACGCCGTCCACGCCCTGCTCGTCTACGACCAGCGGGTCTTCGTGGCCCGCGAGCTCCAGTCCGCTTCCCGCTGACCGACTCTGCGCCGCCTGCCGACTTGACAAGCGCCGAACGCCCCGGTCCACTTGGCCGTGTACGGGCCGGCCCTTGCGGCACGAACGAGTCGTCCTGCCACGCCGCGCACGGCCGGGAGAGTATGCCCTCCTTTTGAATGGTCCACGCGAAAGTAAGAGGGAGCGACGATGACCACCCTCCCCGCGAAGGTGGCAATTGCCCTGCGCCGCGGCATGGTGATCCCCGCCCATCCGCTGGCAATCTCGGCGGAGCGCCGCCTCGACGAGCGGCGGCAACGCGCCCTGAGCCGGTACTACATTGCGGCGGGGGCCGGCGGCCTGGCCGTGGGGGTTCACACCACCCAGTTTGCCATCCGCCGCCCGGAGATCGGCCTTTTCGAACCGGTGTTGCGGATCGCCGCGGAGGAAATGGACCGCGGTGACACCGGGCGGCGCGAGCCGCTGGTGCGGATCGCCGGTATCTGCGGCCCCACGTCCCAGGCGGTGGCCGAGGCGGAGCTTGCCCGCGGGTTGAGGTATCACGCCGGCCTGCTGAGCCTGGCCGCGCTCCGGGAGGCCGACGAGGCCGAACTCATCGCACACTGCCAAACGGTCGGCGAAGTCCTGCCGCTGGTGGGCTTCTACCTGCAGCCGGCCGTGGGGGGGCGTGTGCTGCCCTACGGTTTCTGGCGGCGTTTCTTCGAGCTGCCGGCCGTAGCGGCCGTGAAAATCGCGCCCTTCAATCGCTACCAGACGCTCGACGTCGTGCGGGCCGCGGCCGATGCGGAACGCGACGACGTGGCCCTCTACACCGGGAACGACGATGCCATTGTCACCGACCTGGTAACCCCCTTCACCTTCGGTGCGGGCGAGAAATGGGTCACGCGCCGGATCGTCGGCGGGTTGTTGGGCCAGTGGGCGGTGTGGACGCAGCGCGCGGTGGGAATCCTCGACACGTGCCACCGCGCCGTGGCCGACGCCGCCATCCCCGCGAACCTGATGCGGCTGGGCGTGGAGCTCACCGACGCCAACGCCGCGCTCTTCGACGCGGCCAACGCCTTCGCCGGATGCATCGCCGGCATCCACGAAGTCCTCCGGCGCCAGGGCCTGCTGGAAGGGAACTGGTGTCTCGATCCCGCGGAGGGTCTGGGGCCGGGGCAGCTCGCCGAGATCGACCGCGTGCTGGCCGCCTATCCGCACCTGACGGACGACAGCTTCGTCGCCGAGCATCTCACCGAATGGCTCGCCGGCTGAGCTCAGAGTCCCGGGGGGATGGCGAAGGCGCGGGTGAGGCTGTCGCCGAGGGTGAGGAGCCACCGGTCACCCTCGGCGGACTCGAGGATCACGTCGGGGCTCTCGATGGCGGCGACCCTCCCCCGGAACTGGCCCACCTGGAAGTCGTCGCCCGTGGAAAGGCGGACGACCTCGTCGCGGGTACGGACCGTGAACCAGGCGCTCGGTTCGCCGTTGACCTCGCCCACAAAGGTGAGATACGCCTGGTCGGTCGGGTCGGGACTGCCGCTGACGGAAAAGAAATTGCGGTCTACGAGAACGCGATAGTCCTCCAGATTCTCCGAAGCGAGCCGCTCCGCGACGCCGCTGGAAATGTCCTCGCGTTCGCTTTCCGGGACAATGATCGCCTCGATGGTCAGCGAGACGTCGAGCAGTTCGGCCCGGCCGAGGGGAGAGATGGTCAACGAGCGGACCTGGTGGAGAGGATCGGCGCGGTAGAACTCGAAGAGAAACGCGGTAAGCTGCTCCAGCGTGCCGCGGGCCCGGACCGAGTAACTAATCGCCTCGTAGAGCCCCTGGCGGTTGACCGGCCGGCCGGCCTCCACGAACGGGTTGGACAGGCCCGCGCTCCCCACGAGCTCCAGGAGCCACTCGCGGTAGAGCGAGCGGGCCAGTTCCGGTGAGGCGGGGAGCGAGCGGGTCTGCCAGTAACGGACCCACTCGATCTCCTGCCCGATGACCTCGACGAGTTGCTGTTGCTCGGCGACCTCCTGCTCCAGGCGACGGCGCTCGGCGAGCGCCGCTTCGCGCGGACCGGTGAGCGCCCGCTCGATGAGCCATTCGCCTCCGAAATAGAGGCACAGGACGGCGAAGAGGCCGACGAGGATGTGTTGGCGGTATTTGCCCATGGTCGCTCGTGCTCCTCGATCAATGCCGGCTGACATCCTCACCGGCCGCGGCCGCCACGGCGGTCTCGGCCGCTTCGGCGTCCGCCTCGGCCCTCGCCTCCGCGGGGGCGGCCGGCAGGTGGCTCGTGTACTGGGAAGGGTGCCGCGGCTGGAGCCGGATCGTTGTCTCGAAGTGCCAGTTGTAGTCCTGTTCGCGGTCGCGCTCCTGGACGCGGCGGCTGTCCACGGTACGGAAACCGTCGCGGAGCCGCTGCTCCATGCGGCTGATCACCCGGTAGTCGCGGACGATGCCCGGGAACCGCACCTCGCCGCTGCCGCGACCTGCCAGCGACAGCCGACCGCTGACCACCATGTCGC
>SKOZ01000072.1 GCA_007119795.1 Planctomycetales bacterium
CCCCTAATCCCCCATGTCCAGCCCAGCCGCCACGACGCCCCCTGCCGACCGGCCGCCCGCGGAGCTCTCGGAGGTCGAGTTCCAGCGGCTGAAGACGGCCATCCACGAGGAGCTCATCGAGTCGCTCGACCTGGCCACGGTCGGCGAGATGGACCACGACGTGCTGGCGGCCGAGATCCGCCGGCTCGCCGAGGAGGTCTGCCGCGACCTGGACCGCCGGCTCTCTGCGGAGGGGCACCAGCGGATGCTCGCCGAGCTGCTCGACGAGGTCTTCGGCCTGGGGCCGCTCGAGCGCCTCATGCGAGACCCTTCCATCAGCGACATCCTCGTCAACGGGCCGCAGGAGGTGTACGTGGAACGGCACGGGCAGCTCGAGGAGGCCGACGTCGTCTTCGCCGACGAGCAGCACCTGGTGCGGATCATCCAGCGGGTGGTGGCCAAGGTGGGGCGGCGGGTGGACGAGGTGAGCCCCATGGTCGACGCCCGGCTGGAGGACGGCTCCCGGCTGAACGCCATCGTGCCGCCGTTGGCGTTGGGTGGCGCCAAGCTCTCGATCCGCCGTTTCGGAGCTCGGCCCCTCACGGCCGCCGACCTTCTCGCGGGCGGGACGGCCCTCGCTGAGATGCTGGACTTCCTGGCGGCGGCCGTGCGGTCGCGCGTCAGCTTCCTCATCTCCGGCGGGACGGGTGCGGGCAAGACGACCCTGCTCAACGCGCTCTCGGCCTTCATTCCCCCGCGGGAGCGGATCATCACCATCGAGGACTCGGCCGAGCTCAAGCTCGACCACCGCCACGTCGTCTGCCTGGAGACCCGCGACGCCAACGTGGAGGGGGCCGGGACGGTGACCCAGCGCGACCTGGTCCGCAACAGCCTCCGCATGCGCCCCGACCGAATTCTCGTCGGGGAGGTCCGCGGCGCCGAGGCCCTCGACATGCTCCAGGCCATGAACACCGGCCACGAGGGCTCGCTGACCACGATCCACGCCAACGACACCCGCGACGCGCTGGCCCGGCTGGAGATGATGGTCGCCATGACCGCCCTGGAGCTGCCGGTCCAGGTGGTGCGGCAGTACATCGCCGCCGGCATCCGGCTGGTGGTGCACGTCTCGCGGCTCCAGGGCGGGGGCCGCAAGATCACGCGGATCTCGGAGGTTCGGGGCGTGGACCAGGCTGGCTATCGCATCGAGGACATCTTCGCCTACCGGCAGCAGGGGGTCGATGCCGAGGGGAACGCCGTGGGCGAGTTCTATGCCACCGGCTACCGCCCGGCGTGCCTGGAGCGGCTGCGGACCAGCGGCATCGAGGTGTCGGAGGAGTGGTTCCGCCGCAAGCCGCCGGCCGGCCCCCCGCCCGGCCCCGACCTCCCGTTTGGACGCCGGAGGAACCCATGAGTCCCTTGGCGGTCTCGCTGCTGGTGTTCCTGGCAACCGGGTCGGCCGTGGCGGCCGCAGCGCTGGTGGTCCGCGATCTGCGAGGGGCTGCCGCCGCGTCGAACCAGCCAGACGCGGCAAAGCCCTTTCGCTTGCAGCGGCTGCGGCCCCCTCCCGCCGTCGAGGATCCGGGGCCCATCGAGGCCTTCGACGGCTGGTTCGCGCAGTTGCTCGACGACGCCGGGCTCGAATGGAACCCCACCGCAACGGCCGCCGCCATCCTCCTGTTCGGCGCCCTTTGCGGGACGCTGCTCTTCTTCTTCGACGAGCGGGTGCTGCCGGCGGTCCTCGCCGGCGCCTTGACGACCCCCCTGCCGCTCGTCTACCTCGTCTTCCGCCGCGAGCGCCGCCGGGCCCAACTCCAGGATCAGTTGCCCCCCGCGCTGGAGACCCTTGCCCGCAGCATGCGCGCCGGCCAGACGCTCGACCGGTCGATCGCCCTCCTGGGGGCACATTCGCCGGAGCCCATGGCGGGCGAGTTCCGCTGGTGCGCCCGGCAGATGGAGATGGGCCTGGCGCTGCCGGCCGTCATGCGCGGCCTGGCGCGGCGGCTGCGGCTCTACGACGTGCAGCTTCTGGCCACGACACTCATCGTCCACCGCCAGACGGGCGGCAACGTGGTCACCGTGCTGGAGCGGCTGGCGCAGATGATCCGCGACCGACTCAACTACCGCCGGCAGCTCCGCGCCACCACGGCGGCCGGCCGGATGTCGGCCGGGCTGGTCGCCATTGTCGGGCCGGCCGTTCTGGTCTACTTCGTCTTCTTCCAACCCGATTACGCCGACCCCATGCTCCGCGACCCCCTCGGCCAGGCGATGCTCGCCGTGGCCGTAGCCCTGGAGGTCGTGGGGCTGGTCTGGATCTTCCGGCTCCTGAAGCCGAAATACTGATTTTGAGGAAGCTCCCGTGTGGCTCTCCCTGCTGGTGTTCCTGCTGATCTCGTCCGGCTGCTTCGCCGTGCTGCGGTACTTCATGCGCCGCGGGAGCAACCGCGAAGAGGACCCCACCGCCGGCCGCAGGAAGCGGCCCCTGTTGTTCGGGGCCCTGACGGAGCCGCTGGCGGGCATCCTGCCCGTGCGGCCGGATACCGGCAAGCAGTACACCCGGCTGCTCCGCCAGGCGGGCCATTACGGTGCCGACGCGCTCTCCGAGTACCTGGGGCTGCGCAATGCCCTGGTCGCCGGCGGGCTACTGCTGAGCGTAGCCGCCATCGTGGTCCTCAGCGAGCCGGGGGAGCCGGCCATGTACGCCCTGGGGTTGACCGGGCTCCTGGCGGTGATCCTGCTCTACGCCGCCCCGCGGTTGGTGCTGGAGACGATGTCCAAGGGACGCGTGCGGCGGATCGAGGAGAGCCTGCCCGACGCCATGGACATGATCACCATGTGCGTCTCGGCGGGCCTGCCCCTGCAGCACGCCATCGGCCGGGTGAGCGAGGAGACGCGGGCCAGCCACCCCGATCTCTCCTTCGAGCTGCGGATCGTAGGGCGGCACACCGAGGCCGGCTCGCTCAGCACGGCGATTCGGAAGTTTGCCGAGCGGCTGGACGTGCCCGAGATCCACTCCGTGGCGACCATGGTCTGGCAGGCCGAGCAGCAGGGGGGCAGCGTGGCCGGGGCCTTTCAGTCCTTCGCCGACCAGGTGCGGCTCAACCGCCGCCAGCGGGCCGAGGAGGCCGGGAACAAGGCCGCCTTCAAGATGCTCTTCCCCCTGGTCTTCTGCCTGGCACCGGCAGTCTACATCGTGCTCCTGGGACCCGCGGTCATGGACATTCGCGACTTCTTCCGCCGCGAGCGGGAGCCGGGCGGGGTGCTGGCGACGACTCCGGAAGACCTGGACACCATGCTGGCCCCGCCCCCCGTCGCAGCGGATCCCGCCGAGCCGGCCGCCCCCGGCGAGTAGAGCAGGGAATGGTTCGGGGGTTCAACGCCCAGCGGTCCACTGGAATAGCTGGAGACCTTCCTGCCTTCACCCGCTCCCCCCCAACGGGGTGGATCCCTTGCCGCGACTTGTCAAGGGCGCGCCGAACGGGTAACCTCTTAGGTTTGGACGTGCGGAACGGGTAGCGACATGGCGCCAGAGCGGCCTGACAATCAACGCATCGTGATCACCGGCGTGGGGCTGACCGCGCCGAACGGCGAGAGCCTCGCGGAATACCGGGAGAACCTCCTCGCCGGCCGCAGCGGGGTCACCGATTACGAGACGCGCTACTTCGGCCCCACGCTCGCCGGCGTTTGCCGCTTCGACGAGCTCCGCCACCAGCGCCGCAAGGAGGTCCGCCGCGGCACCCGAGCCGGCAGCATCGCCGTCTTCTGCGCCCGCGAGGCCGTGGCCGATTCGGGCGTCGACTGGGAGAACGTCGATCGGTCGCGGGTGGGCGTCTACCTGGGCGTCACCGAGCACGGCAACGTGGAGACCGAGAACGAGATCTATCTGCTCAAGGGCTACGAGTACGACACGCAGTACTGGTCGCACCACCACAACCCCCGGACCGTGGCCAACAATCCCGCGGGCGAGGTCTCCCTGAACATGGAGATCACCGGTCCGCACTACACGCTGGGAGCGGCCTGCGCGGCAGGGAACGCGGGGATCATCCAGGGGGTGCAGATGCTGCGGCTGGGCGAATGCGACCTGGCCCTGGCCGGGGGCGTCTCGGAGAGCATCCACACCTTCGGCATCTTCGCCAGCTTCCACAGCCAGGGCGCGCTGGCGCGTCACGACGACCCCACCCGTGCCTCGCGGCCCTTCGACCGCGACCGCAACGGCATCGTCGTCGCCGAAGGGGGGTGCGTGTATCTCCTGGAACGCTTCGACGACGCCAAGGCCCGCGGCGCGACGATCTACGGCGAGGTCGTCGGCTACGGGATGAACAGCGACGCCCACGATTTCGTCCTTCCCCTGCCCGAGCGGCAGGCCGAATGCATGCGGCTGGCGCTGCGGCGCGCCCGCCTTTCCCCCGAGCAGATCGACATCGTCAGCACCCACGCCACGAGCACCACCTCGGGCGACGTCCAGGAAGTGGAGGCGGTCCGCGCGGTCTTCGGCGAGAACGGCGCTACGAAGCTGAACAACACGAAGAGCTTCATCGGCCATGCCATGGGGGCCGCCGGGGCCCTGGAGCTGGCGGGGAACCTGCCCGCCTTCCGCGACGGCGTGTGCCACGCCACGATCAACCTCGACCACCTCGATCCCGCGTGCGCCCACGGCGGCCTGGTGGCCAACCAGCCGCAGGAGGTGGGCCACGTGAAGACGATCCTCAACAACTCCTTCGGCATGCTGGGGATCAACTCGGTGGTCATCGTGCAACGGATTTGAATCGACCACGGAGAGTATTCGTTATGATCGCTGCCGATATCCGCGAAGCCGTCCACGCGATCCTCGCCGACGTTGCCCCCGACGAGGACCTCAGCGGGCTGAAGGACGACGTCCCCTTCCGCGACCAGCTCGACCTGGACAGCATGGATTTCCTGGACATCGTCATGGAGCTTCGCAAGCGATACCGCATCCAGATTCCCGAAGAGGACTACCCCGCCCTGGCCAGCATGCAGAGCACCGTGGCCTACCTCGAACCGCTGATGAAGGACATACCCAAGGTCTGATCGGCAGTTGGTGGCTGGTAGCTGGTGGCGGGTATCGGCGACGGCACGACCATGTACGATACGCTCATCATCGGCGCCGGCATGTCCGCCCTGGCGGCCGGGATCCGCCTGGCCCACTTCGGCCAGCGGGTATGCATTCTCGAGCGCCACACGACGATCGGGGGGCTGAACTCCTTTTACCGGCTGGGGGGGAGGAACTACGACGTCGGTCTCCACGCCGTGACGAACTACGCGCCCGGCGGCGACCGCCACCGCCCCCTGGCGCGGCTCTTGCGGCAGCTCCGCCTCAGCCTCGACGAATTGGCGCTCCGCCCCCAGATCGGTTCGGCGGTCGCCTTCCCGGGGGTGCGGCTGGAGTTCAGCAACGACTTCGCCCTCTTCGAGTCCGAGGTCCGCCGCCACTTCCCCGGCCAGGTCGACAAGCTCCGCCGCCTCGTAAGCCAGACGGTCGATTACGACCAGATCGAGGCCTCCACCGCCGGTCTTTCCGCGCGCGAGGTCGTGGGGCGGATCATCGACGATCCCCTCCTCCTGGAGATGCTCTTCTGTCCGATCCTCTTTTACGGCGGGGCCCGCGAGCACGACGTGGAGTTCGGGCAGTTCTCGATCATGTTCCGGTCGATCTTCCTGGAAGGGCTGGCGCGGCCCTTTGCGGGCGTGCGGCCGATCCTCAAGGTTCTCGTCCGCAAGTACAAGGCCCTCGGCGGCGAGCTGCGGCTGCGGGCCGGCGTGGCCCGGATCGTGGTCCGCAACGGCCGCGCCGAGAAGGTCCTTCTCGAAGACGGCAGCGAGCTCTCCGCGCGGCGCATCGTCTCCTCGGCGGGGCGGCTCGAGACCATGCGCCTGCTCGACGCGCCCGACCCCCTGGCTCCCTCCCGCGGCAGCCGCATTTCCTTCGTGGAATCGATCTCCTTCCTCAATCGCCAGCCCCGCGACGTCGGCTTCGACCGTGCGATCGTCTTCTTCAACGATGCGCCCCGCTTTCGCTACGCCGTTCCCGAGGGCCCCGTCGATCTCCACAGCGGCGTGATCTGCTCGCCGAACAACTACTTCTACGAGGAGCCGCTCGCCGAGGGGGTCGTCCGCCTTACCGCCCTGGCCAACTACGGCTACTGGAAAGACCTCCCCGAGGAGGAATACCGCCTCGAGAAGCTCCGCTGGTACGACCGCCTGGCCGCCTCGGCGGTCCGCTTCATGCCGGACTTCCGGGGTTTGGTCATCGACACCGATCTCTTCACGCCACGGACCATCGAGCGCTTCACCGGCCACACCGGCGGCGCCGTCTACGGCGACCCCCAGAAGCACCGCGACGGGACGACCCCGGTGAAGAACCTCTTTCTCTGCGGCAACGACCAGGGGCTGGTGGGGATCGTCGGTACGCTGCTCAGCGGCATCGGCGTGGCCAATCGCCATCTCTTGAAGGACTGACCCCCATGCCCGACGCCCTCGCCTCCCAGCTCGCCGCCGCCGCCCGCATCCGCGCCAAGACGCCGCCGCCCCGGGAGCACGTGGCCCGCAAGCACCTGGCCGACCTGGAGGACGAGTACGACGTGGTCGTCATCGGCTCGGGGCTCGGCGGCATGACGGCCGCCAACACCCTGGCCCGCGCCGGCCACCGCGTCCTCCTCCTGGAGCAGCACTACAAACTCGGCGGCCTGGCCACCTGGTTCCGCCGGCCGGGAGGGCACATCTTCGACGTCTCCCTGCACGGCTTTCCTTATGGGATGGTGAAGAGCTGCCGCCGCTACTGGACCCGGGAGATCGCCGACTCGATCGTGCAGCTCGAGCACATCCGCTTCGACAACCCCATGTTCTCGCTCTCGACGACCTTCGACCGCGAGGACTTCACCACCCTCTTGACCGGCCGCTTCGGCATCGAGCCGAGCACGGTGCGGGCCTTCTTCGACACCGCCCGGGGGATGAACTTCTACGACGACCAGGCGCTCACCACCGGCGCGCTGTTCGACCGCTTCTTCCCCGGCCGCGAGGACGTGGTGCGGCTCCTCATGGAGCCGATCACCTACGCCAACGGCTCCACCTTGGAAGACCCCGCGCTCACCTACGGGATCGTCTTCTCGAACTTCATGTCCAAGGGGGTCTACACCTTCCAGGGCGGCACCGACCGGCTCGTAGGACTCATGGAGGCGGAGCTGAAGCGCAACGGCGTCGACGTCCGCATCCGCGCCGAAGCCGAGCGGATCGTCGTCGAGAACGGCCGCGTCGCCGGCGTGGAGGTAGGCGGCCGGCGCGTGGCCGCCCGGGCGGTCCTCTCCAACGGCAACCTCCTGACCACCATCTTCCGCTTCGTCGGCGAGACGGCCTTCGACCCCGACTTCCTCGAAGAGGCCCGCGCCGTGCGGCTGAACAACTCGAGCACCCAGGTCTACATGGCCCTCAAGCCCGGCGATCTCCTCGACGAGCGGGAGTGCGGCGACCTGCTCTTCAGCTCCACGGCCCCCGCCTTCCGCACCGAGATGTTGCTCAGCCGCCAGGTCACCAGCCGCACGTACTCCTTCTACTATCCGCGGACCCGCCCCGGCTGCGACCGCTGCCTCGTCGTCTCCAGCACCAACGCCCGCTACGAGGATTGGGCCGGACTCGGGGCCGAGGAGTACCAGGCGAGCAAGCGGGACCTCGTGGAAACCACGCTCGACGCCCTGGAGAAGTACGTCCCCGGCATCCGTGGCCGCGTCGCCTCGGTCGACTGCTCCACTCCCCTGACCTTCCAACACTACACGCAGCACCTCGCCGGGGCGAGCTTCGGCACCAAGTTCGAGGGCCTGGCCGTCAGCCGTGCGCTGCCCGAGCAGGTCGCCGGGCTGTACCACGCCGGGAGCGTGGGGATCATCATGTCGGGCTGGCTGGGCGCGCTGAACTACGGCGTCATCGTCGCCAACGACGTCGACGCCTACCTCATGCACAAGGCCTCGCAGCAGCCGGAGGAGGTTTGAAGTTTGAAGGGTGAAGGGTGAAGTTTGAAGGGTGAAGGGTGCCGTCGAGTTCTTCACACGTCAAACTTCGCCCTTCAGAATTCACAAAGTGATTACCGAAAACTGTACGCCGCACAGGCCTCTGTGCGGTGCCGCGCATCGCAAGACATCCCATAGGGAGACAGGGATGGCGCCCGAGGGAGCCGTTGTTTGGAAGGTGTCTTGCCGACCACGCACGGCACAGGGGCCTGTGCCACGTACCAAGAAACGAAAACTGAACACCGAAAACTTTCCATGTCCCACGAAGCCATCCTGGCCGCCATCCCCCACCGTGAACCGTTCCTGCTCGTCGACGAGATCGTCGCCCGGGACGGAGACACCATCGAGTGTACGAAGACGTTTTCCGGCCGGGAGGAGTTCTTCGCCGGGCACTATCCCGGCTTCCCGCTGGTGCCGGGCGTCTACCTTCTGGAAGCGGCCATGCAGGCCGGGGCCATCCTCCTGGCGCCCCACTTCCGCGAGGCGGCGGACAAGGTACCCGTGGCCACGCGGATCGACCGCGTCAAGTTCCGCCAGATGGTCCGCCCCGGCGACACGCTCCGAATGAAGGTAACCCTCGTCGAGCGGCTCGCCGACGCCTTCTTCCTCAAGGCCCGCGTGGAGGTCGAGGGCCGCGTGGCCGCCCGCTTCGAATTCGCCTGCACGGCGGCAGCCCCGGGAGATGTGCCGTGAACGACTACCTCGGCCTTGCCGGCAAGGAAATCCTCGTTTTCGGCGTGGCCAACCGCAAGAGCGTGGCCTGGCACATTGCCCGCCAGCTCGACCAGTGCGGGGCCCGCTGTTCCTTCGTGGTCCAGAACGAGGCCGTCCGCACCCAGGTGGCCCGGCTCGCGGGCGGCGCGCCGCTCTACACCTGCGACGTCGAGCACGATGCCGAGATCGCCCGCCTGGCCGAGGAGCTCGCCGCGGCCGGCGGCCGCTACCACGGCCTGGTTCACTCGATCGCCTTCGCCGATTATGCGGACGGCTTCCAGCCCTTCCACGCCACGCCGCGGGCGGCCTTCCTCCAGGCGATGAGCATCTCCTGCTACTCGCTGATCGCCCTCTGCGGGGCGCTCAAGGACCGCATCGACCCGGACGGCTCCGTGGTCACGATATCGATCTCCACGACCACCATGGCCAGCGAGAATTACGGCTACATGGCCCCCGTCAAGGCGGCGCTCGACTCCTCGCTGGCCTTCCTGGCCAAGTCCTTCAGCGAGTTCTCGCGAGTGCGGTTCAACGCCGTGGCGCCGGGGCTGCTGAAGACCTCGGCCTCGGCGGGCATCCCCGGTTACGTCGATTCCTACCTCTTCGCCGAGTCGGTGATCCCCCGCCGCCGGTCCGTGGCCACCGACGAAGCGGCGGCGGCGGCGGTCTTCCTCCTCAGCCCCCGATCCAGCGGCATCAACGCCCAGCGGCTGGTCGTGGACGCGGGAATGGCCATCAACTACTTCGACCGCGAGATCATCCGCCGCGCCATGCGCGAGGATGCCTGAACGGCAAGATCCCCCGTTGTTCGCCGCGGCGCCGAGCGTAGAATGGGTGGCGGCCGCGGGGCGGCCACGCGACCCCCACGGACGCCATCGCTCGGGGGGGAGTGGGCCTCATCTCCGCAGGGGGCGACTTGGCTCTCGACATCCCGGACGCTGGACGGATATGGAACTGACGGTTCTCGGAAACGCTCCCCCGCGGCTGCCCAAATGGCTCAAGCGGCGCGTCCCCAAGGGGAACGCCAACCACTTCACGTCGAACCTCGTTGCCGAACTGGGGCTGGCCACTGTCTGCGAGCACGCCCGCTGCCCCAACCGCATGGAGTGCTACGCGCAGAAGACGGCCACCTTCATGATCCTCGGCGACGTCTGCACGCGGCGGTGCGGGTTCTGTCACGTCACCAAGGGGAAGACCCGGCCGGTGGAGGCCGACGAGCCGCTCCGGGTGGCCGAGGCCGCCGCCCGCCTGGGCCTCGAGCACGTCGTCCTCACGGCCGTTACCCGCGACGATCTTCCGGACGGCGGCGCCGAGCATTTCCGCCGCACCGTGGCGGCCGTGCGGGAACGCTGCGGTGCCGCGGTCGAGGTCCTCCCCTCGGATTTCGGCGGCAATCGAGCAGCGGTCGATGCCCTCGTCGATGCCGCCCCGGAAGTCTACAACCACAACACCGAGACCGTCCCCCGCCTCTACCGGGCGGTTCGCGGGCGGAAGGCCGACTACCGCTGGACGCTGGAGATGTTCCGCCGCATCAAGGCCCGCAACGGGGCCGTCCGCACCAAGAGCGGCCTGATGGTCGGCCTGGGGGAGACCGGCGAGGAACTGCTGGAGACCTTCGCCGACCTGAAGGCCGCCGGCTGCGAAATGCTCACCGTGGGGCAGTACCTGCGGCCTTCGCCGGCGCAGTTGCCGGTGGACCGCTACTACCGCCCCGAAGAGTTTGAAGGCCTCGCCCGGGCGGCCCGGGCCATCGGTTTCTCCCGCGTCGCTGCGGCCCCCTTCGTCCGCTCCAGCTACCACGCCCGCGAGATGATCGCGCCGGCGTGAACACCTCGAGAACGACGGTTCTCGCCGCCGCGTTGCCGCGCCCCATCCCGGGCCTGCCCGATACGAGGATCACACGATATAATCGTCGTCTTGCCCGGCCGGCTGATGGACCTGCGGGCGAGTTCCGTCGCCTAACGCCTCAGGGAACACTTCGCACTGGAATTTAGCCCTAAGGAGGGTGGGATGAACGCCCTTGTGATCATCGGTCACCAGCGGCAAGGGAGCTTCTGTCACGCCATCGCGGAGACGGCGGTCGACACGCTCACCGAGGGCGGACACGAGGTCGTCTTTCACGACCTCTACGCCGAGGCCTTCGATCCGATCCTCCACCAGGAGGAGATCCCCAAGACGGCGATCCTCCCGCCGATCATCCGGCAGCATTGCGAAGAACTGGTGGCCGCCGACGGGATCGTGGTGGTCCACCCCAATTGGTGGGGTCAGCCGCCGGCGATCCTCAAAGGATGGATCGACCGGGTCGTCCGTCAAGGACTGGCCTACGACTTCGGGGAAAAGGGGAAGGTCATCGGCTTCTTGAAGGGGAAGCGAGCGCTGGTCCTTACCACCTCGAACACCCCGCGCGAAGCCGAGATCGAGCTCTACGGCGATCCCCTGGAGAACCTCTGGAAGAACTGCATCTGGGGCTTCTGCGGCATCGAGGACTTTCGCCGGCGGAACTTCGAGTCCATGGTCGTGAGCACTCCGCAGCAGCGCGCGGGTTGGCTCGAGGAGGTCCGCCGCCTTACGGCCGAGTGTTTCGCCCCCCGGCCCGCGGATCGCACGTAGCTCGCGCACCGCCGCGCGGCGGGGTTGGGCCGGCGGCCAGGTGCCCGATGCAACGCCTTGTTGCAAAACCACTTATGTCGTCACGCTGCCGGGGGCTCGGGGCGGGATACTGGCCGGAAGGGGCCGCAGCGGCTATAATCGAGCCCCCGCGGTGCACGGGCGGCTGGGGCAAGTTCGCGCGGCGCGGCTCACCCCGGACTTCTCCGCAAGAGGCAAGGCGGCCGCCGCTGGACGAGTCGGCCGGGCGCCGAGGAGCCGATGAAGGTGACGTGTGCCGATGGAGAAACTCCCTTTCCTCAAGGAGACCATCGCCGAGTTCCCGGCGCTGCTCGTTCCCCTGCGCGAGCGGCTCCTGGCCAACCTGGTGATGATCGCCCAGATCCCCGCGCCTACCGGCCAGGAGGGTCGGCGGGCCCGTTTTCTCTTGGACCGCTTCGTCGAGGTCGGTCTTTCCGACGCCGCCGCGGATGAGGTCGGCAACGCCATCGGCCGCCTCAACGGCCGCCGCCGCAACCGCACCATCCTCCTCGTCTCCCACCTCGACTCGATCTTCCCCGCCAGCCACAGCCACGAGGTCACCGTGCAGTCCGCGCGCGTCCTCGGCCCGGGGGTGGGCGACAACGCCCTCGGCGCGGCCATCGTCTCCCTGATGCCCTCGATCCTGGAGCATCTGGGGATCGAGTTGGAGAGCGACCTGATCCTCCTCGGCTCCACCGGCTCCCAGGGCCGCGGCAACCAGGCGGGAGTGCGCTTCTTTCTCGATCACCTTCACGAGCAGGTCGATTTCGCGGTGTGTGTGGAGGGCATTCAGCTCGGGCGGCTGAACTACTTCTCCATCGGCACGGCGCGGACCGACATCACCTGCTCGGTCCGCCCGGGGGCGGAGCCCTCGCGGAGCTACGGCGCGGAGAGCGCGCTGGTGGTGCTCAACCACATCATCAACCGCATCCTGGCGATTCCCACTCCCAGCCGTCCGTACACGTCGATCCGCATGCGGAAGATGTGGGCCGGGGTGAGTTACGACATCGAGCCCGATCAGGGCGAACTGGGGCTGGAGATCGTCAGCCACGACGACGCCATGATCGAGGAGCTCTGCGAGAAGATCAAGGACATCGTCGTCGAACTCTCCGCACGCCACGCCGTGGACGCCCACATGGACGTCTTCTTCACCACCCGCGCCGGCGGCATCCCCTTCGCCCACCCCCTGGTCAAGAGCGCCCTGTCGGTGATGGACTGGCTGGGGATCGAGCCCGACCAGGGCCACAGCCCTTCCGAGCTCTCCGAGCTGATCCGCCACGGCGTCCCCGCCCTGACGCTCGGGATAACCCCGGGGGGCAAGGGGAAGAAGAAAGCGCCCGACTACGTGGAGATCGAACCGATCCTCACCGGGGTGGCCCAGCTCGTGGGGCTGATCCTGGCCATGGATGAAGGAGCCTGCGATGAGGTCTGAACAATGGCTCCGCGAGCGGACCTTCCACCACTCCAACTTCTGGGACATCAAGTGGCTCGTCGAGCAGAAGGAGCGGCAGGGACTGACGATCTCCCTGTGCCTGCCGACCCTCGACGAGGAGAAGACGATCGGCCAGGAGATCGTGATCCTCAAGGCCGAGCTCTTCGACCGTTATCCCCTCCTCGACGAGATCGCCGTGGTCGATTCCGGGAGCAGCGACAAGACCTGCGAGATCGCCGCCAGTTTCGGCGCCGACGTCTACGTGGCCAGCGAGCACCTGGCCGAGCACGGCCGCCAGCGGGGCAAGGGGGAGAACCTCTGGAAGGCGCTCTACCTGCTCAAGGGCGACCTCGTCGTCTACGTGGACAGCGACATCAAGAACATCCATCCCCGCTTCGTCTACGGCCTGGTGGGGCCCTTGATCCTGGACCCCGAAGTCCACTACGTGAAGGCCTTCTACGACCGCCCCTTGGCCTTCTCCGACGGGCTGCGGCCCACGGGGGGCGGGCGGGTGACGGAGATCCTCATCCGACCCCTCTTCAGCCTCTTCTACCCCGAGTTGGCCGCCATCCTCCAGCCCCTCTCCGGCGAATACGCCGGCCGCCGCGCCATCCTCGAGCAGATTCCCTTTCCCGTCGGCTACGGTGTGGAGACGGCGATGCTCATCGACATCTTCCGGCGGCTGGGCCTCTATGCCTTCGCCCAGACCGATCTCGACCAGCGGGTCCACCGCAACCAGGAGACCGTCGCCCTGGGCCGCATGGCCTTCGGCGTGCTGCGGACCTTTTTCGCCCGCCTTCAGGAGGAAGAGCGGATACAGCTCCGCGACGTCCTCCCCACGGTCATGCGGCAGTTCGAAGTCGGCCAGGGCGCCTACCGCCAACTCGAGTACGTCATCGAGGAGCTCGAAAGGCCGCCGATGATCGAGGTCGAGGCATACTGCCAGAAGTTCCACGCCCAGCAGCCGCAAGAGGACACGCCGTAGCTCAAGCGAAGTACGTGGGCTCCTCGATCCGCGTGCCGGGGACGACCTTGCGGGCGAATTCCGCGGCGTCGAGGGCGAAGAGGGGGCTGATCTCCACCGGCGTGCCCTCGGCCAGAGGAATGCCCGCGCGGTGGACCCAGGCGGCATGGAGGTTCACCATCGCCGCCTGCACCGACTCGGGAGTATCGCTCTCCGCACCGGAGGCGTTCTTCAGCGGCGCGAAGGCCGTGGCCGGATCGACCTCGACCACGATCGCCCGCTCCGCAGCCGGCAGCAGGTCGAAGATGAACCGCTCGAACTTCAAGGCGTTGGGCTGCTCCGGCTCGACGCGGTGCCCCGAGGCGTCGAGGTGGGCGACCTTCTTCCGCGCCACGTGAAAGGGGAGGCTGCCGGCACGTTCCGCCTCGCGGGCGAGGAAGTCCGCCTCGAAGACGTGGACGGCGATGCTCCCCGCCCAGATGGCCAGCGAGCCGTCGGCCTTGCGGCGCTCGGCGACGTCGTCGGGGAGGTCGCTGTACTCGATGACCTGGAGCCGCCCATCGACCGAGACGACGTTCCCCACCCGGTCTTGCGGCGAACGTTTGGCCACCACCTGGGTCGACGCTTCGCTCCCGGCCAGCAGGTGGGCGCCGAGGAAATCGAGCCCGCAGATGTCCACCAGGGGGTTGTCCACCTGGAGGTAGAAGAGCCGCTCGATGCCGCGCGCCCGCATCCTGTCGAGACCGCCGCAACGAGCCAGGGCGGCGAGCATGCCCCCGTGGCCGTCGGGGCTCAGGGCCAGGGCGCCGGCGGCCTCGAGGAGGATCTTGCCCGTCTCGGCATCCACGGCGGGCATGGTCCCCTGGCAGAAGACGGTGAGGTCTTCCCGCGGCAGCCCAAAACGGTCGTGCCGCTCGATGTAGGCCACCGTCTCCTCGTGAGTGGCCCGGCTCGTCATCAGGAAGAGGGGAACCGGTCGCCCATAGCGGCGCGCCGTGGCCAGGACCTTTTCGAAGTGGATCTGGAACAGCGAGCAGCCGGAGACGGGACCGATCGGGAACATCCCCTTCGGGTGCGGGAACCCCAGACGCGTCCCTTGCCCCCCGGCCACGAGCACCACCCCCACATGCCCCGCGGCCAGGTCCTCGGCGGCGCGGCGGCGGACGTCCTCGGGCGGAAAGCGGGGATCGGCGGCGCCGAGGCGCAGCGCCGGCGGCGACGTGGCCCGTTCCGCCAAAGCCCGCACGCCGTCGTCGGCATCGCGCTGCGCGAAGAGGCGCGCCACCTCGGCAAAGTCGATGGCCCCGATCTGCTCGGCCAGCCGCCTCTGGGCGGCCGGGTCGAGCCGATCCCAGAAGCGCAGCAGATGGTCCTGGCCGAAGGGGCGGATGCGGTCCAGCAGTTCCTGAAAGCTCGCCGTGGTCATTGTCGCCGGCTTGGGAGTCATTCGTCGGTCCAGGAGAGGGCGTTTGCCGGGCAGTCCGCCGGCCCCGGCACCGCGCCCCGGATGGGCACCCGGAGACCGTCGTACGCCAATGCCATGCCCGGCGGCAGGTGGCGGTTGGTGGCCTCGTGTTCCAGGCGGTGAGAGACGTGCGTGAACCAGGTCTGCCGCGGTGCGAGGCGGCGGGCCGTCTCCACCGCCTCCTCCAAGCTCATGTGCGTGGCGTGGGGTTCAGGCCGAAGGCAGTCGAGAATCAAGACGTCGAGCCCCTCGAGCCGCGGCAGACTCTCGGCGGGAAAGGCCTTCACGTCGGTGCAATAGGCCAGGTCGCCGCAGCGGAAACCGATTGTGGGCGTCGGGCCATGGATGAGGCGGATGGGCGTGAGCTGCGCGCCCAGCACGCCAAAGGGCTGCGTCGCGACGGTGCGAAAGACCAGCCGCGGCACGCCCCCCGCCGGGAAACCCTGCGTCAGGGGATCGAAGGCGTAGGCGAACGCCGAGCGGATCCGCGCCTCGACCTCGCCCTCGCAGATGACCGGCAGATCGCCTCCCAGGTAGGCCGGAAAGATGCGCACGTCGTCGAGCCCGAAGAGGTGATCGGCGTGGGCATGGGTGAAGAGCACGGCGTGGATCAGGCCGATCCCTTCGCGGACCAGTTGCAGCCGCAGCTCCGGCGGCGTGTCGACGAGCAGGTTGCCCGCGGGCAGACCGAGGACGACGCTGCAACGCGTCCGCTGGTTCCGCGGATCGGTGCTGGTGCAGGTGGCGCACGCGCAACCGATCACGGGGATGCCGTGCGAGGTGCCGGTGCCGAGAAAGACGAGCTGGCCGGTAATGTCTTCACTGCGGAGCGTTCGTGGCACCATGGGGCTCCTCGGCAACGCGTCCCTGCGGCGGGGAAACGGGCATAGCTACTCCCTCCAGGATAGGGGCCTACGGCGACGGGGCAAGACCTCCCGCCGAGAGTATCGATCCCGAGCGGCGCTCCGCCCATGCTGCCCGACGCCGAAGCCGGAGCTGGCCCCGCCGAGTCACTCCCGGGGAAGCCCCCACGCGCGGCACTCCGTCAGAATCGGTTCACCGGCCGCTCCCAGAGGCTGTTTCGCAGACGCCGCAAGAGCCCTCCCGGTCGGCTTTCCGGCTCCGGTTCGTAGCCGAAGTCGACCAGCTCCAGCACGTTCCGCCGTACCGTGCGTCCCTCAGCGTTCCGATCCTTCGAGGTATGGTGGATCACACCGCCGGGGATCTCCACAGAGCTGAACGACCAGGTGGTCGTCGTCCCCTTGCCGTGCGTCTGCACCAGGCGGCTCAGCGACGCCGGCTTGATCTCCGCTCCCACGCGAAAGGGCATCTCCGTAGCATGGACGGTCATCGTGGTCTCCGACAGTTTCGCGCCGTCGTCGTTGTCGGTAATCACGCTCTCGCGCCGTAGCACGTAGGGGGGGGTTTCGGGGGCGTAGTGGATCTTGGTAACGGTGCGGGCTCCGGGGAGGTCGAACGCCAGCTCCAGCACGTGGCAGGCAATCCGCTGTCCCTCGAGAAGCACCTCTCCCTCGCTGGCGGTCACCGCCGGTGTCGAGCCGGGCGATTCTCCGTGGAAGCCCTGGCGGACGATCTGGGGATCGCCGTCGATGCGCCGCCCCGCCGCCTCGACGGTGACCTCGACCTGGAGCGTCAACTCTCGCTCGCCGACCGACTGGAGCGTGGTGCGGATCTCCGTGGCGTTGGTGCTGGCCACCTCGCCGTTTTCGCCCAACGTCTCGGTGGTCATGCGGGTCACCCGCCACGCCCCGGGACGAAAACATCCCCAGGGATGGTGTTCCGCGGCCACGAGCGTCGGTTCGGCCGTCGCCGGCGACGGCACCAACCCCCCGAGGGCCGCCGCCAACCAGAGCCATCGCCTCACGAGCTGCACGTTGATTCCCTCCGGGCGAGGGGGTGCCAATTGCCCCGTGGCCTGCAACTTCCCAAGACGCTAGTATACCTCGTCTCTTTCCCATTTTCACCCCGGCGCTCGGCGCGGCGCGGCAGGCCGGTGCGCCGGGGACGAGAGCGGGTCAGCCCTGAGGCTGGAAGAGATCGGAGATCGGTTCCATCAGCACCTCGGCCGGCGGGGGGCACAGCGCGTAGGTGACCAGCTCGAGGAGGACCTCCGCAGCGAAAGGTTTGCGAACGGAGTAGGTCACGTCCCCGGCACACCCGCGGCGAATGATGTCGGGTGTCTGCGACGGTGAGAGGAGCATCACGGGGACGTGCCGCAGGGAATCGTTGCGGCGGACTCGCTCGCACAGGACCAGCCCGCTCTCGCCGGGGAGGTTGGCGTCGCAGATGATCAGGTTGGGCGCATGGGCCTGGGCGTAGACCATGGCGGCCGCGACGTCCGTGCAGCAGCAGAGGGCATAGCCGGCGCCCTCGAGGAGGGCGGCCACCTCTCCAAGAACATTCTCGTTGGAATCGACGACGAGAATCAGCGGACGTTTCTGTTCGGTCATGCGGAGTGGGAGGGTGGAAGCGGTCCTGCCGGGCATCCCGGGGCAGCGGCCGCCGATCGCGACGGCCTTCCTTTTGCTCGAGGTGCTATCCCCTGCTTCGTCCGCAGTCCGGCAGCGATTGAGAAAAGCTTCTCCACCCGCGACAACCGAAACGATTCGTAAGACCCTTGTCCGCGGCTGCCGCGCGAGCGGCGCGCTCTTCCGGGACGCGCCGCGCGGCTCGCCGCACCGTACCGATCGGGGCCGCCTTTCCCCCCGCGGATCGGGCGCCGTGCGGCTCGCCCGGGCTTCACGGCCGCGGGGCCGGCTCGATCGCCAAGAAGCTCACCCCGTTGCTGCCGACGGGGACCGAGAGACGCAGCGGCGCCGCGTGCGATCGGGGAGGAATTTCCGTGGCGGTGGGACGCGGCAGTGCCTCTCGCTCCAGGCGGGCCGCCTCTTTGGCGGAGAGCGGCCCGAAGTGCCCGTCCCCGCGGAGGATGGCCTCGAGGAAGGCGCCGGCGTCGCGGCGGAGCGCCTCGTCCCCGGCCGTTCTCGCGTGATCGGCCACCATCCCATAGCTCGCCTCGCCCGTCTCCGCCGCAATGGCCTCGAGTGCCTCCACGGCGGCATCGCGGGCCTCGGCCCCACGATCGACGAGTTCCTGCAAGACAGCGGCGAGCCGGTCGAGGTGGGGCCTTTCCCGAGAGGTGCGCCGCAGCGCGTCGGCGCGCTCGAAGTAGGAGTTGTGCCGGCGATCGAAGCGGTATTCCGTCACGCGGAGGCCGCCTTCGGCGGCCAATCCCCGGACGTCGATCTCGACGTCGAACGAGGCGGCGGCGCGCGACTGGGTGTCGCCGGGGTGGTGCGCGTAGACGACGACGTGGAGCGTGCCCCCGTCGTCGGCCGAAGCGAAGCCGCTCACCGTGTGACCGGCGATTCGCCTTTCGGGCAAGACCCGGAAATCGTCCCTCATGTCGGAAAGGAGCGTGATCGCGTGGAAGGCGGGGACGGGGATGGTCGCCGTGCGGTCCGCGCGCCCGTCGCCGCTCCCGTCGATGCTCAGCCGGCGCGTGAAGGCGTTGAGCCCCTGGAGATTGTCCAAGGGCGGCCAGACCGTCATGATCGTCTCGCCGAACGCGTAACGGGGATCGTCGGCCGCCCGGCGCAACTGCCGCGCCACCAGGTCCGCGCTCCAGGACTTGAAATAGCCGTTACCCAGGTAACTTTCGGCAAAAGCCGGGTCCGGCAGGGGGCTCCAGCCGGGACACGCCTCGTGGGAATTGATCCAGAGGTCGCCGTAGTAGGCCTCGTCGACCTTCAAAGCCATCTCCTTGGCGCGGGCCAGCTTGGCCGCCGCCAGCTCGGAACGGTTGTAGATGTGGATCGACACGAAATCGAGGGGGCTGCCCCGCCCGCCGGAGGCCTCGCAGAGGGCTTCCACGCGGCGGGAGCGGCGGCCCTCGAGCCGCGCGTCGGCATAGGCGGCGTTGCGGGTGTCGCGCTGCGGATCGCGGGCGTTGGGCGAGCAGTGGAGGAGGAACTCGCGGAGCTGCAAGTTCGTCCCGAAGATGGCCCCCAGTTCCAGCCCTCCGACGAATACTTCCTGGGAATCGTAGCCCCGGTCCTCGAAGGCCCGCAGGATGCCGTCCACCGTGTAGTCGTAATACCGCAGCAGCTCGTCCGGGTTTTCGCGCCAGAAACGGTTGAGGTCGGGCTCGTTGAAGACGCTCCAGACGAAATCGAGCGCGGCATCCCCGTAGCGGTCGATGAGGCGGCCGGTCATCGTCCGCACCACCTCGTGCCACTGCGCGTAGTCCTTCACCGTGTAGCCCGCGCGACCGGTGATCGAGAGGCACCCCGGGGCATCGACGAAGTTGGGCATGAGCCGCCGCCCGTAGTGCCGGTGGACCATGTCCCACTCCTTGTCCAGCCGCCCCCAGTAGTAGACCGCCGTGCCGTGGGGGTCGAACCGCCGCAGGTAACAACCGCCGGCGGGGAACAGCCCGGGCATGTCGGGATTCTCCTCAGTCGGCGGCGGGGCGGTGTACTCCAGTTGCCATCCTCCCTCCGGCGTAGCGAGCTCCGTCGTCCGCACGGTCCCCGCCGCGTCGTCCACCGCGAGGACCTCGGCCCGCGCGTCGTGGACCCCGTTGGCCACCAGCACGGTGTAGCCCGGCCGGTAGTCTTCGCTCAGCGGCCGGCCGGCGGCAACACCGTACTGCTCGTGGCCGAAGAAGTCTTCCAAGTGGAGCAGCGTGCCGTCGTCCTGCGCCTCGATGGCGGTGATGCGGCGGGTCTCCCGCTCGCGGACCGCATTCGGCAGCGTGCTCGCGAAGATCTGCGCGGGCCGGTGCTCCGTGCCGGTCATCCAGAAGTCACGCTGCAGGCTCCAGGCATGGGGGTGGCGCTGCCGCGCCTGGTCCGTCAGCGCGTAGGTGGGACCGTAGATCTCCTCCTGCGTGCAGAACTGCACGTTGCAGAAGCCCGAGAAGAAGGCCCCTTGCCAACGGATCGGTTTCTCGGCGAGGTTCAGCACAAAGTCCACCGCGCGACGCGCCGGCCCGTCGGCCGTGGTGAACGTCCAGCGGCGGGGCCCGGCGGGCTGCACCCGCTCGGCCCCGGCGAGCACGCGAAAGAGCAGCGGCGCGGGGAGGTAGAGCGGATCGCCCTCGGCGAACGCGACGCCCTCGTTGGAGCGGGCGGCGATGCGAACCGTGTACTGCGTGCCCGGCTCCAGCGGATCGGCCGGGTCGAGATAGACGAGCATCCCGCGGCCCGAGCCCACCGCCCCTTCCCGGATCCAGCCCGAGACCCCTGCGGCCAGGGCCCCGCCCTCGCCGACGAGCGTCCGCGGCTCGTGCCCTTCCGCCTCGAGCCACACGCGCAGCGAGTCGGCAGCGATGGTGTCGCCCTCGGCCTCGTGCATCGCCAGCTTGAAGAAGAGGCTGGTTCCGATGGGAACGTCTTCGGTGTTGCGCGCCGGCCGCGGCACTCCGTAGGGATCGTCGGCCCGCTCCGCAAAGCGGATCTCGCCCGCCCGCACCGCCGCCAACTCCTCGGCGAACTGCCCATCGCCCCTCATCTCCGTACAGCCCGCCGCCAGCACGGCTGCCGCCACCGCCAGAAATCCCGCTTGCCTCTCCATCGATTCGTTTCCCCTTCGGGTCGTGTGTCCTGCGCGTCTCCGAGCTCCCGCCCGGCGAAGCTCGGCTTCGCCCCAACTCGACGTCCCTGTCGAGATCACCTCAAACCTCGACCGATCCCTCGTTCCCAAGCTCCAGCTTGGAAACGCACCTCCACGAAGCTCTGCTTCGCAGCGTGCTTTCGATCGTTGCCCTCCTGCCGTTCCTCGTTCTGTCGACGGATCACCCCTGGCAGCTCGCCCGGCTGCCAGTGCGGGACGGGCACCGCATCGCGGGCGAAATGGTGCGGAAAAATGTGCTGAGCGTTCACGCCCGGTACGCCCGCACGCGCTCCATGAGGCGGTTGGCCGCATCGGCATCGGGCAGGCCGTTGACGCGATAGAGCACGCCGCCGGCCAGCTCGTGCCGATCGAGCCGGAAGGCGAACCGGTCATGGTCCACGTCGAGCACCAGCGGCACGTCGCCCACGCGCCGCTTGAGGTCTCCCACCACGTCGAAGGCCCTGGGGAAGCCGCGGTCGTCGCCGAGGAAGATCGCCTTGAGCCCCTCGAAGCCGGCGACCGCCCGGAGCAGGTGCCGTCCGTTCCCGTGGATGTGGAGCACTCCGCCGTCGAACCGGCGGAAGATGCGTTCGACGGGGCCGCGCCCCCACTCCTCGAGGCAGTCGACCGAGGTCATATGGAACGGGTCGACGCTCTCGGAGACGATGCGCCCGGGAATCCACTGGACCATATTGCTGCACGTCCCCTCCTCCGGAGCGACGGCCTGCTGGAAGAAGGCCGTCTGCACGGCGAGGTTGATCTCGAAGGCCAACTCGATCGCGCGGCGCACTTCGTCGGGATGCTCGTAGAGACTCAGGTAGGTCTCGGAGGCGCCGACCAGCTCGAACACGAAGTTCAGGCCGTCGATGAGGATGAAATGGCTCACGCCGAACTTGCCGGCGGCGCCCTCGGTGAAAACGCGAAGCTGGTCGAGATACCGGCGAAACCAGGGATGGGCGGGGTGGAAATGCAGCCGCTCCAGCTCCGACCAGTCGCGGAGGATCGGGGCGACCATCGAGGAGATCCAACCCGACTCGGGGTGGGCCATGAATTGCACGTCTCCGCCGAGCAGGCCGCCGTAGAGGCCCTGGTCCATTTCGCTCAGGTAGGCGCTGGGGATCGAGTCGTCTTCAACGGCCGCGCGCTCGGCGAACAGCCGATCCCAGAAGGCGATTCGCTCGGCGGGATCCGGAGCCATGCAATAGCCCGCGGGATAGCGCTCTCCGAAATCGGCGAGCGCCCGGCTGGGTGTTTCCATGACCGCCAGGACCTGGTCCTGGGCCCTCCGCTCGTAGAGGGCGCGAAGCCGAGCCAGCGCCTCGCCCAACGTCGGTTTGTAGGCAAACATGACCAACCGGCGGGTGTCGCTACTGGCGGGGTCAGGGGCTGCTCTTCGGGGCATCGCTCGGCGGGCTCGCTTCGGCCCCGGTGTCCGCGCGGTAGAGCATGGCCTGTTTCCGAGCCGGGCGATAGACGAGGAAAACGACCAGCAGCACGGCCAGGCTGCCGCCGATGGCCAACATGCCGGCGGCAACGCGTTCCAGGGCCACGAGAACAATCCCGCCGATCACCGAGGTCAGCGAGAAGACGAGCGTACCGGCGAGGGCGAGGAACGAGTCGCGGGCGGCGGCGCGGCGGGTGATCCGCTCCAGCTCCACCTGACCCTCGACAAGGCGCGCCTGGAGCCGGTAGTGCGCGACGCGCGGATCGGCCGGGACCGTCGCCCGCTGCGCAGCGGGTGTTTCCGCAGACGCAGCTTGGTCCGCACCGCCGCTAGGCGCCGGCGAATCGTTTTGCGACGATGGATCGTTCTGGCCGGCCGGGAGGGCTTCTCCGCCCGCCGGTTCCGGGATGGCATCGCTCACGGCTTCCTCCGTCAAGGGGGTCGGCGGCTGCTGTTGCGGAGCAGCCCCGGCGAGCATAGCCATCATAGGTCCTCCGCAGCAGCCGGGCAACGGATGCCGGAAACACGGGGTGCGAGAAACCGGCGGGAACGGCCGGCCTATAGGAGGGCAATGGTCAGAGAGGGAAGAGCCGGGGCGCGGAGAGGCAGATTACGCAGGCGGAAGGCGCGTCGTGACCCGCTACGGAATTCTGAATCTGAACAAGCCCGTCGGCATGACGTCGCGGCGCGCCGTGGACTGCGTGCAGAAGCTCGCCCGCAGGCTCAAGGCGGGCCACGCGGGCACGCTGGACCCGCTGGCCAGCGGAGTGCTGGTGGTCTGCGTGGGCGCCGCCACGCGGCTTATCGAGCACGTGCAGCGGATGCCCAAAAGCTATCGAGCGATCTTCCTGCTCGGCCGTCAAAGTCCCACAGAAGACGTGGACGGGGAGGTCGTCGCGCTGGCCGATCCACCAGTCCCCTCGGGCGAGGAGATCGCCGCCGCGGCCGCCCGCCTCACCGGCACGATCGAGCAGCGGCCCCCCGCCTACTCGGCCCTGAAGATCGACGGCGAGCGGGCCTACGCCCGGGCCAGGCGCGGCGAGTCGCTGGAGATGAAGCCGCGGACCGTCCACGTCTACCGGCTCGACGTACTCGATTACCAGTATCCCCGGCTCGAGCTGGCCGTCGAGTGCGGCGCGGGGACGTACGTCCGCTCCTTGGGGCGCGACTTGGCCCAGTCGCTTGGCACCGCGGCCGTCCTCGAGCGCCTGGTGCGGACGACGGTGGGGGAATTCCGGATCGAGGCGGGCATCGATCCGCGGCGGCTCTACCCGCACAATTGGACTGCTCACCTCCTGCCCGCCCGGATGGCGGTAAGCGACCTGCCGGCGATCGCCCTCAGCGGAGCCGAGCTGGCAGAAGTCGGCCACGGGCGGACCATCCACCGGCCCGAGGCCTCCTACGAGCGCGTCGCGGGCCTCGACCCCACCGGCGAACTGGCCTGCGTCCTCATCCCTACCGGCGGCGGCCGGCTCCGGCCCGAACTCAACCTCCCCCCGCCAGCCCCCCCCGAGCACGCGTAACCCTACGGCCGCCCGTTCCACTTCTCCAGGTCGGCGATCTTACGGACCCGCCGGTCGTGGCGCCCCCCTTCGAATTCCGTGTTCAGCCAGATCTCGACCAGCCGGTCCACGAGTCGCTCGCCGAGCATGTCGCCGGAGAGGCAAAGGACGTTCAGGTCGTTGTGGCGGCGGCTGAGCTCGGCGGTCAGGTCGTCGTGGCAGGGGGCGGCCCGGACACCGGGAAACTTGTTGGCCGCGATGCACATCCCCAACCCCGTGCCACAGATAAGGATTCCGCGGTCGACCGCGTGGTCGCTCACCTGGCAGGCGACCACGGCAGCGACGTCGGGATAGTCGACGCTCTCCTCGTCGAACGACCCCTCGTCGACCACCTCGTGGCCCAGGCGTCTGAGCAGATCGACGACCTTCGCGCGCATCATGCAGCCGCGATGGTCGCTTCCGACCGCGATTCGCATTGTCGCGTTCCCTCCCGGACATTGGGCGTCCCAAAGCCCAGCGCCAACATTGGCCCCTTCGCCCGCGGACGACGGCTCACCGGCGGGCTTCCGATCAATCCGGCCCCATCAAGAGAACCCCCACCTGGCTCCGCTCTGTTTGCGGGCGACCCATCGCTGCATTCTATGCGTGCCGAGCAAACTAGCCCCACAAGGGTTGTATTATAGTGATTCGTCATATCGTCCGCAACGACATCGCCTATTATGGGGGTGAACTAATTAGCCAGTAGCACTAAACTATCTTCATCCGTCATGACTACCCGCCGCCGCGATGTACGATACGTAGGGCACCGGCATACCCGCTCCCTTGCCCAAGCCTGTCACTGTCCCGCGAACCGCGCCCCAACCATTACGCATCACATCATCCATCTCGCGTCTCTCGGCAGGAGTGCGGGTATTTACGGCGCATGCGACCGCAGGGTGGCCGTCCCCAGGCCGGCGTAAGCCAAGACCCCCGTTTGTCTCCACGAATACCAACCCCTGATTCTCGCCCCCGTGGACCTACCGGAAGGAGCACTGCAACCACTTCTGCGACGGGCCGCCTGGGCGGTGATCGCCACGCAGGCCGCTTCGCAGGTCGTCAGTCTTGCTGTTCTGGCAGTACTCTTCCGGCTGCTGGGGCCCACACCATACGGCGTAGTCGGAATGGTGATGCCGCTTCTCCTCTTTTTTCGGCTGTTGGCCGCGGCGGGGTTGGACGTGGCCGCCGTCCAGCAAGCGCGTCTCGATCCCCGGCAGGCCAGCGGGCTCTTCTGGCTCAACCAGTTGTTTGGGCTGGTCGCTGCCGCGGTAGCCGTTGCGGCGGCACCGGTTCTGGCCTGGTTCTACGGCACCGCTGCCGTACTGCCGGTCGCCGCGGCGATGGCCGGAACCCTGGTGGTAACCGCGCTGGGCGTTCAGCACGCGGCCCTGCTCCAGCGGCGGATGCGACTCGATCTGCTCGCCGGTCTCCGCTTCTGCGCCCATTGCGTGGCGGGGGGCGCGGCCATCGCGGCGGCGGCCGCGGGATGGGGAGTCTGGTCGCTCGTCGTCCAGCAGTACGTGGAGCTGGGCATGGTGACGCTGCTCGTCTGGTTCGCCGAACCGTGGCGGCCGGGGCGTCCGGTCGGCGGCGTCGGGCTGCGGCGGCTCGTCCGTTTCGGCGGGCACTATACGCTCAGCAACCTGATGTTCTACGTGACCACCAACGTCGACAAGGTCGTCGTCGGCTTCGCACTCGGCGAGACCGCGCTGGGCCTGTACAGCCAGGCGTTCAACCTCGTCATGAAGCCGCTCCACGTCCTGCTGACCCCGCTGACCGGCGTGATGCTCCCCGCCCTCTCGCGCCTTGCCCTCGAGCCCGCGGAATACCGCCGCCTGCTCACCGGGTTCTTCCGCTTGATTGCCCTGGGGATGCTCCCCTGCGGCGTGGGGCTGGCCTTGGTGGCACGCGAGGCGATCCTCGTCCTCGGTGGTCCGCAATGGGAGCCCGCAGGACCCATCCTGGGGGTGCTCGCCGCGGCCCTGCTCGTGCAGGGGTTCTTCAACGCCTTCGGCAGTGTCTTCGCCTCGGCAGGCCGCGTCGACCGACTGGCGGCGGCCTCGGTGGTGATTGCGGCGACACTCACGGTGGCGTTCGTCGTGGGGCTGGTGGTCGGCCAGTGGGCGGGGTGGCCGCTGTTGGGGGTGGCGGGAGCTTACTCGGCAACCATGCTCGTGGTGATCTTTCCCCCCTACCTCGTCTATTGTTTGCGGAGCGTGGGCTATCCGCTGCGCGGCTTCTTCGCCGCGGCGGCCCCGGCAGCCGCAGCCACCGCCGTGATGGCGATGGCCGTCCTCGCCTGGCGGTTGGCAATGCCCCCGACCTCGCCGGGCCGCCTGCTCGCCGGGCAAGTCGCAGTGGGATTGGTGGTCTTCGCTGCGGCCGCGCGCGCCGAGCTGCGCGAGCTCTACGCACTCCTTCGCAACCGGTAGAGGCGAGGCGGCGCCCGGCGTTCCCGCAATCGCGCCGACCGCGGAGCGCCGGAAACCTCCTCCCCCGCCGGAACGATTGCCGTATAATGCGCTGTTGAATGATTAGTCCATTCGTCTCCCCCTTTCTTTCTTCGGGTGAGGATTAGCATGTCGAGTGAGCAGCCCCATCAGCCGTATGAAGTGGTTCCGATGGGGGTAGATTTTCCGCGACCTTCCTCGCAGCAGCCGGCCGAATCGCCAGCACGAAGCAAGATCACCCCCGCGGTATGGCTCTTGGCCTTGCTGATTGTGCTGCTTGTTCTACCTACTCTGATGGAACGGATAAGCTACTCGGTGACGCGCGGCCGCCAGCGTGCCGAAGCCGAGGTTGCCCGCATCGAGCTCGCCTCCCTTCCGGAGGGTGCGGGCCGATACCGCATGGTTGCCAGCAGCATGGCTCCCAGTGTGGTGGGCGTCCAGACGGTGCGGGTCGCGGGTGGGGGCGTTACCGGAGATGAGTTGACCCATCTGCGCCGTCCCCCCCCGCGTTTCCAGACCCGCGGTGAGGGGTCCGGAGTCATCGTGGACGAGGCCGGCTACATCATCACGAACAGCCATGTCATCGAGGCAGCCACCGAGATTATCGTCCAACTCAGCGACGGCCGAGAGGTGAGGAACGCCCGTGTCGTCGGCACCGACCCGCTGAGCGACATCGCCGTCCTCCAAATCGAGGCCGACGGCCTGCTGGCCGCCCCTTGGGGAGACAGCGATGCCATCGAAGTCGGCGATCCGGTGGTAGCCATCGGCAACCCCTTCGGATTGACCCGTACCGTGACCGCGGGCATCATCAGTGCCAAGGGGCGCCGAAGCATTATCCGTGACCTCACCTACGAGGATTTCCTGCAGACGGATGCCGCCGTCAATCCCGGAAACAGCGGCGGGCCCCTGGTGAACCTCCGCGGCGAGGTCGTGGGCATCAATACGGCCATCTCCGGTGAGTCCTACCGCGGTATCAGCTTCGCGATCCCCAGCCAACTAGCCCAGGAAGTCTACGAGCGCATCCGAGCCAGCGGCCGAGTGGCGCGGGGGTGGTTGGGGGTCGAGATACTGAACCCGGCCGTAGCCGCCGAAGAGGAGCTCCGCCAACTGGGGGTTCCGTTGGACGCTACTGGGGCGGTCGTTCGGCGAGTCGAGCCCGGCTCACCGGCCCAGAAAGCAGGGATCCAGCCGGGAGATGTGATCTTCGGCTGGAATGACGAGGCCGTCTCGGAGCCGTCCGACCTGACTTTCGCGGTGGCGCGCACCGAGATCAGTTCGACGGCCGAAGTGCAAATCCACCGCCAGGACGAGGAAATCGAGCTCTCGGTCGTCGTCGGTGAGCGGCCTGCGAATCGCTGAATTGGGGCCATCACGAGGGGAGCGCGGGCCGGCGCCCAGCAGCTCCCATGCCCACCGCGCAAACGCTGCCCCGCGGGAATCCGTTCCGCCGCAGTGGCGCCTCGCCCCTCTACGAGAGGCGATTGCCGTAACGGATCGCCGGTCGTTCCCGCGCCGGGTGTTCGTTCTCTTCTCCCATCTCGACCTCTTCTCCCACCTCGAGCCGGGTAACCGTTCACGGGCCGGCCGGGGACTGGTCCATTTTTCGGCCAATAGACCCTGTCTTTCGCGACCGCCGATGCCCGAAAAATGGACCCGTCCCCTTACCCTGCCGCGGCGTACCGGGCGAAGGGGACAGTCCCATTTTCGCGGCCGAATCGCGCCGTCCACGAGGAATACTCTCTATGGCCGCGAAAGAAAGGGACGGTCCCCCGTGAACGGTTACCGAGCCGGCGGCCGGAAAAGGAAACGAAGATAAACTAGGGAACCTGGGTGACTGCGGACGATAAGTGAAACTACCCGGCCCATCCTTGGGTTTGCCGGGCGGCACTGTCTTGCCAAGACCTCGAGCGATGGACACCCTCGTGCCCCATTACTGGATGTATTCCGAGGCCAACAGCGAGGAAGAACCCGGGCGGTGGCGGTTCGTCCTCCGCGCCGGCGACGGCTCGCGGCAGTTCGAGGCCAGCGACGTCGAGCCGGAGATCCGCGGCGAGCGTCTCGAGCTGCTGGCCGTGGTCCGGGGTCTGGAAGCCCTGGAGCAGCCCTCGCGCGTCACGTTGGTTACGGCCAGCCGTTACGTGCGAGAGGGCATCCGCCACGGCGTGCGGCAGTGGCGCGACAACGCGTGGCGTTGGGAGTTCTTTGGCCACATGGTCCCCGTCAAGCATGGCGATCTGTGGCAGCGGATCGAGCTGGCCATGCGGTTCCACGAGGTCGACTGCCGCTGGTGGCGCATCGACTCCCCGCACAGCGTCGGCGAAGTATTGGCACCGAGTCGCCGACCGGCCGAGCAGTCCCTTTTCGTCGCCCCTGCCTCGCGGCGCCGGCTGGTACACCAGCTTCGGAGTGCTGCTCTCTGGCTCCGGCAGCAGTGGCGAATGATGCGGCGGCGGGTATCCCTGGTGCCGAGTTTGCGGACTGGGTAAATTGAATTGACTTTCAAGCAAGGAGGTGCGCGTGCGTACGACGGTCCCGTTGGAGACGATCAGCCAGCTCATCGAAGGCCGCCACGAAAACCCCTTCGAGATCCTCGGACCACACGAGGTGGTCGACGGCGGCCACCGCGCGGTGGCGGTGCGGGCGTACTTGCCCGGCGCCCCCCAGGCATGGGTGGTCGACGCCACGCACCACGGAGCACCGCGCCCCATGCGGCGCATCCACCCGGCGGGGCTCTTCGAGGCCATTTGCCCTGCCCCCCAGGCAAACGGCCGCACGCGCTACCTGCTGCGCGTGAGCGACACAGGGGGTAAGAGAACCACCATGCACGATCCCTATGCCTTCCCCCACCTGCTGACCGACTACGACATCCATCTGCTCGGCGAAGGCACGCATTGGCAGATGTACAACAAGCTGGGCGCTCACCTCCGGACCATCGACGGAGTGGACGGGGTGAACTTCGTCGTCTGGGCGCCCAACGCCACCAGCGTGAGCCTGATCGGCGACTTCAACGGTTGGGACGGCCGCCGCCATCCCATGCGCAAGCACATTCCCAGCGGATTCTGGGAGCTCTTCGTCCCCGGCCTCGGGGAGGGAACCCTTTACAAGTACCGCATCCGCCATCACGACGAATACTTCGACAAGAGCGACCCGGTGGGCTTCGCCGCCGAGGTGCCTCCGCGGACAGCTTCTGTGGTGGCGAACCTGGACCGTTACCACTGGCACGATGCAGCCTGGATCAACCGGCGCCGGGAGACGAACTGGTACGAGCAGCCGATCTCCATTTACGAGGTCCATCTGGGAAGCTGGAAACGGCCCGGCGACGATCCCCACCGCTGGCTCACCTACCGGGAGATCGCCCACCAGCTCGTCGAATACTGCCGGGAGATGGGCTATACGCATATCGAGCTGCTCCCGGTCAGCGAGCACCCTCTGTCGGCGAGCTGGGGTTACCAGACCGTGGGCTACTACGCGGCCACCAGCCGCTACGGAACGCCCCACGACCTGATGTACCTGATCGACCACTGCCACCAGAACGGCATCGGCGTGTTCATCGACTGGGTGCCCGCCCACTTCCCCCGCGACGGCCACGGCCTGCGCCGCTTCGACGGCACCGCCCTCTACGAACATGCCGACCCCCGCCAGGGCGAGCACCGGGACTGGGGAACCCACATCTTCAACTACGGCCGCTACGAAGTGCGCAACTTCCTGGTTTCCAACGCCCTCTTCTGGCTCGACAAGTACCACATCGACGGCCTCCGTGTCGACGCCGTCGCCTCGATGCTGTACCTCGACTACAGCCGGGACGCCGACGACTGGGTCCCCAACGAGTTCGGCGGGCGGGAAAACCTCCCCGCCATCTCCCTGCTCAAGCAGTTCAACGAGCAGGTCCATCTCCAGTTTCCCGGCGTGCTGACCATCGCCGAGGAGTCCACCGCCTGGCCCGGCGTCTCCCGGCCGACCTACCTGGGCGGGCTGGGATTCAGCCTCAAGTGGAACATGGGCTGGATGAACGACACCCTCCGGTACATGCGTCACGACCCGATCCACCGCAAGTGGCACCACGACGAGCTGACCTTCAGCCTCATCTACGCCTTCCACGAGAACTTCATCCTCCCCCTCTCCCACGACGAGGTGGTCCACGGCAAGCGCTCGCTCCTCGATCAGATGCCCGGCGACCTCTGGCAGAAGTTTGCCAACCTGCGGCTCCTCTTCAGCTATATGTGGACGCACCCGGGCAAGAAGCTCCTCTTCATGGGAGGCGACTTCGGGCAGTGGAACGAGTGGAACTACGACGCCAGCCTGCAATGGGACCTCTTGCAGTGGGAGACGCACCAGGGGGTGCAGAAGTGCGTGGGCGACCTCAACCGCCTGCTGGTGCGGGAGAAGGCCCTACACGAGGTCGATTTCGACGGCCACGGCTTCGAGTGGATCGATTGCCACAACTACGAGAGCAGCACTTTCAGCTATCTCCGCAAGGCCAGGGACCCGAGCGACCACCTGATCGTCTGCTGCAATTTCACCCCAACCCCCCGAATGAAGTACCGGCTCGGCGTTCCGGAGGCCATCTGGTACGACGAGATCTTCAGCAGCGACTCCACCTATTACGGCGGCAGCAATCTGGGGAACTTTCCCGGACTCATGGCGGAGGGGGAGCCGGCGCACGACCGCCCCGCCTCCATCGAGGTCACGATTCCGCCTCTGGGAGCCGTCATCCTCAAGCCAAGCCGCGAGGTCGCCGCCGGCGGCCCGTAGCGCGGGCGTTACCGCCCCGCGGCAGGGAGCGGTCGATGGGGTGGCCGGCGGCGATTCTGGCCTTGTCCTTTCCGGCGGCTTCGTGCGAGAATGCCCCGCACGATGGGCGGTCGCGGGAAAGGACCGGGCCGCCCTGATCGCCGGGGGGTCTTCGAGGTGCAGCCCAGGGAAGGGGGACAACGCCGTGCGCCGCCGCGCCGTCGATTACGCGGTCTACCTGCTCGTGCGGGTGCTGATTTGTATCGTGCAAGCGCTCTCGCTCGAGACGGGAGCGCGGCTGGCCCGCGGCCTGGCCTGGCTCCTGGCCGACGTCCTCAAGGTCCGCGGCCGGGTCGTCGAGGAGAACCTCCGGCACGCCTTTCCCACCTGGTCCGCCGGTCAGCGGGCCGAGACGGCGCGAACGATGTGGGAGCATCTCTTCCTCCTCGTCCTCGAGGTAGCCCACACGCCGCGGAAGCTCCACGAGACGAACTGGCGGTCGATGGTCGCGCTGCGAAACCACGAAGCGCTCGTCCGCCTCCTCGTCGCCGACCGGCCCACCCTGCTCGTCACCGGCCACTTCGGCAACTTCGAGGTCGCCGGCTACGTCCTCGGCATCCTCGGCTTTCCCACCTTCACGGTGGCGCGGACCCTCGACAATCCGTATCTCGACTGCTTCGTCAACGCCTTCCGCGGCCGGACGGGACAGCACATCATCCCCAAGACGGGCGGCTATGAAGAGATCGTCGCCGTGCTGAGCGGCTGCGGTACGATGACGCTCCTGGCAGATCAATATGCGGGGCCGAAAGGCTGCTGGGTCGACTTCTTCGGCCGGCCCGCCTCGGCGTACAAGTCGATCGCTCTCTTGGCACTCGATTTCGAAGCCCCGCTCTATGTCTGCGCCGCGCGCCGCCTGGAAGGGCCCATGCGGTTCGAGCTGGCCGTCCACGCACGCTACGACCCGGCCGTTGACCTCGAACCGGCCCGGGGCGTCGCTGAGATCACGCAGTGGTACACTCGCGCCCTCGAGGGAATCATCCGCCGCGAGCCCTCCCAGTACTGGTGGATTCACCGCCGCTGGAAGGATACCCGCCCGTCCCGGATCCGCCGCAAGGCCGCCGCGTAAAGCCCCACCTGGGACGAACCCCGCTCGGGGCCGGCCCGCCACCTTCGCCGGGAAGACGGGGTCGGTTTGGGAGGGTGCAAGCGCCTCTGGAAACGCCCCTTGAGACGGTCTAGAATGGGGGTTGTCAGGCCCGCGGGCGGCGCCGGCGGTTCTACCCTTGGGGGTGGTCTGGCGGCCCCAGCGACATCGGTCGGGAAGATGGGGTCGCGGAGGACGGCCGATGACGCCGCGAGTCCCGCGGGCTGCCGTCAACCGGGTGGCATAATGCCACCGTCTTGGAGGATTCTGCCTGTGCCCAAGCAGCTTTCGTCGGTCGACGCCGCAATCGCAGCGATCGCCCGCGGTGAAGTCGTCGTCGTCACGGACGCGGAAGATCGCGAAAACGAGGGCGATTTCATCTGCGCGGCGGAGAGGGTGACGCCCGAGATCGTCAATTTTATGCTCACCTACGGGCACGGCCAGATCTGCGTCTCCGTGCTCCCCGAGGTCTGCAAGCGCTTGGACCTCCCCCCGATGGTCGAGGAGAACACGGCGCCGTTGGCCACCAGTTTCACGGTCCCGGTCGACCATCGCACCTGCCGCACGGGGATCACGGCGCAGGAAAAGGCCGACACCATCCTGGCGATCATCGACCCGGAGAGCAAGCCGTCCGACTTCTTCCGTCCCGGGCACATGTTCCCCCTCCGGGCCATGGAGGGGGGGGTGCTGCGGCGCGCCGGCCACACCGAGGCGGCCGTAGACCTGGCGCGCCTGGCGGGGCTGCGGCCGGCGGGCGTGCTCTGCGAAATCCTCGACGAGAAGGGCGACCGCGCCGACCGCGAGCAGCTCGACGCCGTGGCCGAACGGTTCAACCTCGAAATCATCACCATCGAAGAGCTCATTCGCTACCGCCGCCGCAGCGAGAAGCTCGTCTACCGTCTGGTCGAGGCCGAGCTCCCCACCCGCTACGGGCTAGGCCGGATCATGGTCTATGGTGTGAAGCACGAGGTGCAGCAGCCGGTGGCCATTGTTGTCGGCCAGCCGCAGTCCATGCCCCAGCCGCTGGTGCGGCTCCACTCGTCCTGCTTCACCGGCGACCTGCTCCATTCCCTTCGCTGCGACTGCGGCGACCAACTCCACCTGGCCCTGGACATGATCGGCAGCGAGGGGGCGGGAGTGCTCGTCTACTTGCCCCAAGAGGGGCGGGGGATCGGCCTGGTGGAGAAGATCAAGGCCTACCACCTCCAGGACCAGGGCCTCGATACCATCGAGGCCAATCTCGCTCTGGGCCACCAAGTCGACAGCCGCGACTACGGCGTGGGAATCCAGATTCTCAAGGACCTCGGCCTCTCCAAGGTCCGCCTGCTGACGAACAACCCCAAGAAGACCGACGCCTTCATCTACGGCGGCTTCGATCTGGAGGTCATCGATCAGGTCCCCATCGTCGGCCCGATGAACGAGCACAACGAACGCTATCTGGCCACGAAACGGGATCGCATGGGCCACCGGCTCCCCTGACGGCGGCCGGGCCGGCGCTCCGCGTATCGACCCTCGGTGCGCACCACCAGAAAGCCGGGGTTGATTTTCCCAAGGGTTCCCCATCCAGTGTCCGAGTGTGACCTAGGATTGACCGGGCGGCCTTATCCGCCTCGTCCCCAGCCGGCCAAACCGGACGCTGCCGTCAGCCATGCCACCCGCTCCCGCCAAAGTACTACTCGTCGACGACGATCCCGCCATCCTCCGCATCCTGGCGCATTGGCTGGAATCGGCCGGATATGAGGTTCGCACGGGATGCGACGGACGCGAGGCCCTCGCTCTGATCGAGGCCGATTGCCCGGATTTTGTGCTCACCGATTGGGAGATGCCGTGCATCGACGGCCCGGCGCTCTGCCGCCGTATCCGGGCCATGGACCTGCCGCATTACGTCTACGTCCTTTTCCTCACGGCGAAGTCCTCGCCCGGAGAACTGGTCCTCGGACTGGAAGCGGGGGCCGATGATTTCCTCTGCAAGCCGGTCCTCCGAGAAGAGATGCTGGCGCGGATGTGCGCGGGAATGCGGGTGGTCCGCCTGGAGCGCCGCCTGAGCCAGATGGCCAATACCGATCCGCTCACCGGACTGCTGACGCAGCGGGCCTTCTTCGAACGCCTGGAGCAGGAGTGGCATCGCGTGCGGCGGCACGCGCTGCCGCTCTCCTGCGTGATGGTGGACGTCGATTACTTCAAGCGGATCAACGACACCTTCGGGCACCCCTTCGGCGACGGCGTGCTCCGGGCCATCGGCGAATGCCTGCGAGAAAGCGTGCGGGAGAGCGATCTGGTGTGCCGGTACGGGGGCGAGGAGTTTTGCATCCTCCTCCCGGAGACCGATTCCCGCGGCGCCACCCAATGGGCGGAGAGGGTCCGGAAGCGCCTGGCAATGCTCGCTTTCCCGGCGGGCGAGCGGGTGGTCCGCGTTACCGGCAGTTTCGGCACCACCGAGATCCACGCCGACACCCAGCGGGCGGGCCAACTCGTCGACCAGGCCGATCAGGCGCTTCTCTGCGCGAAGCAGTCGGGGCGCGATCGGGTGATCTGTTACGAGTCGATCCAGACGGCCGACGGCATGCCCGTCCCCAGCGACGGCCAGTCGGGATGCCTCTTCGCCGGCGTCACCGCCCGCGACGTGATGACTCCCCTGGTCGCGTCGCTGCGGAAGTCGATGACCGTCGGTGAGGCTGCCGAGTATTTCCTCCGCTCGCGGATCAACTCCGCCCCCGTGGTCGACGAGGAGGGGAAACTTACGGGCATGCTCTCCGAAAAGGATCTCATGGCGGCCATGGTCTCACTGGAGTGTTGGAGCCACCCCCTCTCCGATGTGATCAGGTCCAACGTCATCGTCTACGAGGAGCGGGAGCCGATCCGGACGATCTACGAGTTCCTCTGCCGGGTCTCCATCCGGCGGGTCGTGGTCGTCTCCCGCGGCGCGCCCACCGGCACGATCAGCCGCGGGACTCTCCTCCGCTGGTTTCGCAACCAAGTGCTGGGCAGCGGGCTGATGGGCCAGATCCCTCGATCGGCCGCCGAAAACCGGAGCAGCCAGTGGTGCTGCCGAGACCTGGAGAGGACGGCGCGGACTATTGCGGCCACCGCGGGCCGGCTGCAAGAGGAGTTGGCCGACGCGTCCGGTGGCCGCGTCCCCCTGGTAGTCGGCGCCGCCACCCGCATCCAGGAGCTCGTCAACGACCTGCTCGCCAACGCCCGAGACGCCGAACCCGCGGGCCGTGGCCTCCACAGCGGTACCCTCATGCTGGGCAGCGGGCATACCGACTGAAGCGTCTACCCATGGCGGAACTCCCGCGCCCCCTGCGTGAGGGCATGGGCCGACGACGCGTCGGTCGAGACGGGCCCTTCGATGCTGCCGACGGAGGAGCCCGCGGCGGCCCGACCGCCGCTATCCTCTGCGGCCTAGTAGACGGCGACGCCCAGGCCGGTGCGGCGGCGAACCCGCTCGGCAATGGCGGTCAGCTCGGCGCGGGTGAGGGCCGAGACGAAGGCCTCGGCGGGCGGGCGGGCGACTGAATGCAACTGCACCAGCTTGACGGTTCCCCCGGCAGCGGTGATCTCGGCGAGCCGGTCGGCGTAGGCCGCGATCTCGGCATCCGGCGGCGGCTCTCCGGCAAGCCGCATGAGGAGCGTTTGAATGACCAAGGGCCGCTCGCGGGCCGCCGCCCGGAGGTTGTCGAGAATGCGGGAGAAGGGGATCGCGGAGCGGGCGACGCGGGTATAGTAGGCCGCGGTCCCGGCGTCGAGCTTGGCCCAGACCTCGCCGCCGTGGGCGTCGAGGATCGACAGCCCGCGGCGGACGGCCGGGCGATGGAACATGCTGGCGTTCGTAATGAGGACCAGTTTGACGCCGTCCAAGGCGTGGCGTTGGCGGACTTTGGCCGACACGCCGACGATCTCGTCGAAATTGACAAAGGTGGTCGGCTCGCCGTCGCCGCTGAAGGCGATATCCCTGAGCTGCCTGAGCTCCGCCGGGGCGTTCCGGAACGGCGGCCCCGCGAAGACCGCTCCCTCGGTCACCGCCGCCACCATGGCCTCCAACTCCCCCTCCAGGATCGCCAGATCGACGAATGCCTTCTCCCCCGGTTGCCCCCGATCCACCTGGCAGTAGACGCAGTCGAAGTTGCAGATCTTGTCGAGGTTGAGATTGATCCCGATGGAGATCCCGCCCGACCGGCGACTGAGGACGGGGTAGACGTACCGGTTCCGCTGATAGGAGCGGGGATGGGAGGCGAACAACGCGTCGCCCGCGGGAGCCTTATCGGGGATCATCGAGGGGGTTGCGCGGACACGCGCAGTCGCTGGGTGTGCGCTCGTCGAAGGCCACCGCCGACGGCTTCGGTCCCACGCGCGCCGACCGCAGGCGCGGGCCGTCGCTCCGCTGCCGGCTGAGACCGGAACGGGGAAAACAGCTACTTGGCGGCCTTCGCCTTGCCGCTGGCGGAGGCCTTGTCTTTGTCCTTTTCGGCGGTCCGCCGCTCGCGATCGGTGGAAAGGACCTGGCGGAGGAGCGCCGAGTAGTCCTCGTAGGCCACCTCGGACGGCGGGCCCGGTGCATATTGGTAGATCGAACTCGAAGTCTTATTGGCGAGGCACAAAAGGGTCGAACCCACCGTGCCATAGCCGTTGTTGGAAATCACCACCCCGCGACGGCCAAATGCATCGGGCTTGCGGGAGAAGGCCCGGCTGGCAACCGCCAGGAAGGTGACCGCGGAGTCGAGCTTCTGGAGCGTGAGCTGGCGGCGGATGAACTCCTGGCGTGGGTCGTGGTGATCGTCGAGATTGCCGTTGCTCAGCAGGTGCAGTCCGGCGGTGAGCTCGACCACTTGCACGCGACTCCCCCCATAGACGACTCTGCCGCACCTGTTGTCGACGCAGAGGAGGTTCACGCCGGCGTAGCGGCCGCTCTCCAGCTCCTCGGCGGCCCGTTCCGCCGCCTCGTCGGCGAACTTGGCGCCGAGCAGGTCGCGGCACAGCAAGCCCCGCGACCGCGGTTCGTGCGGCACGAAGGGCGTGGCGCGGTTCAGCGCAGCGATCACCAGTCCGAACTGGTTCACCCCGAACCACGTCCCCCCCGCCTTACGGTCGGTTCCGCACACGACCCGAGGCTTACCCGGCTGGATGCGCGGTGGTTGCGAGGGACGGTCGAGGCGCTCTTCCCGGTTGTGGGCAACGAGGATCGGCGCGTCGCGAACCGTCTTGTACTGGATTGCCAAGATACACATGTGCGTCAATGGGGAATTCTCTCGGCGTGCCGCGCGTCACGAACCCCTTACCGCGTCGCTGGCGGCCCCACCATGCCGGGGGACGGAAACCGCTATACACAACCCCTGATTCGAAGCGGCTGCCTTTCTGGGTTTCCCGCCGGTTTGACACCAATCGGGCGCGCGTCAATCGCCTCGGCCCCCCATCCCTCCATGAGTCGTTCTTCTGGGAGCTGCTCAAACATCTCAGTGTAGCCGCTAGGGAGCCCTTCCTGCACCCCACTGGCAGGGGCTTTTCTGGCCACAACCGGAACTGCCTCGTTTGCCGCGGTTCGCCGGGAGTGGCAATCGATCCACCTTTTATTCTATCCGCCTGCCATTCCACGGCCACGGCGGTCGTTTGTCGCCCCCGATGTCTTGGGGGGTGGAAGCGGCTTCTCGGGGTTATGGGAGTCCGCTTCCGAAGCGCCAGGCGGCAATGCAACGGACGGTCAACGCTCCTCGCCGGTCCCTACCTGCAACGGGCCGTACGCCCTCCTGGCGCCGGACGCCGCGCCGCGCCCTGCGCAACAAGGCCTTGTGGATGGTGCCGAAAAACCGTAAGGTTGCATGATTCGGGCGATGCCGCTTCGCCGCCGGACGGGGCGTGATCCTGGCTGCGCCGTCCGAGGGGTCTCTATGGCCATTACCATTCTTCGCGATCGAGTCGACAGCATGGCGCAAATGACCAGGGAAGCACGACCGGGCGAGGTCGAAATCCAGGCGAAACGGTCGCGCGTGGGACGGCTCATGGGAGTCCAGGCCATCGGCGTGGGCAGTTCCGTTCCCGAGAATGTCATCCGCAACGAGGACCTGGCCGCCCTCGGCTACGACGCCGAATGGATCGTGCAGCGGACAGGGATTCTCGAACGGCGCCATGCCCTGCCCGGAACCGACACCAGCGACATGGCCGCCGAAGCGGCCGCGCGGTGCATCGAGAATGCGGGCGTCGATCCGCGGGACATCGACCTGTTACTGGTGGGGACCTTCACCCCCGATCTGCTCCTTCCCTCGACGGCCTGCCTGGTCCAGGAAAAGCTGGGAATCACCTGCCCGGCGCTCGACTTGCACGCCGCCTGTGCGGGCTTCGTGTTCGCCATGCTCACGGGGATGCAGTTCGTGGCCACCGGGAGCAGCCGGCGGGCGCTGATCGTGGGGGCCGATTGCAACTCGCGCGTGGTCAACCCGGCCGACGAGAAGACCTATCCTCTCTTCGGCGACGGTGCCGGGGCGGTGCTCTTGGCGCCGGGGAGCGAGAGTCAGGGCCTGTTGGGCTTCGCCGTGGGGGCGGACGGCTCGGGCGCCGACCTGCTCTGCCGGCGGATGGGCGGCACCCGCCACCCCTACACCGCCGACGGCGCCCTCGTGGGCCTGCACTACCTGACCATGGAGGGCCGCCCCATCTTCAAGTGGGCCATCCGCATGTTGCGTCAGACCGTCGCCGAGGTCCTCGAGGTGGCCGGCCGCCGCCTCGAAGATATCGACCTGGTCATCTTTCACCAGGCGAACATGCGGATCATCAACTCGGCCGTCAAGGAACTGGGCATCCCCCCGCATAAGGTGGTCAACAACCTGGAGCGGTATGGCAACACTTCGGGAGGCAGCATTCCCCTGGCGCTCGACGAGGCCTACCAAGAGGGGCGCATCCGCCCCGGGAGCTTGATTCTCTTCAGCGGTTTCGGCGCCGGCCTCGCCTGGGGCACGGTGATCATGCAGTGGTGAAGGGAGCCGGGAGTATGACGCCAGCGAACGCGCTACCGATGCGGGCCGAGGTCGCCCCGGCCGACTGCTGGGACCTGACGAGCCTTTTTGCCGACGACGGACAATGGGAGGCGGCTTTCCGGGAATGGGAGCCGCGGCTCGAGGAGTACGCCCGCTTCCGTGGCCGCCTCGGCGATGGGGCCGCCACCCTGCTGGCCTGCATCGAGCTGGACATCGAGCTGGACCGGGTAGGCGAGCGGTTGGGGACGTACGCCTTCCTCAAGCACTCGGAAGACCTCGGCGAGGGCCGCTACCAGGAGATGCTGGCCCGCTACCAGAGCGCGGCGGCCCGCGCCGGTGAGGCGGCGAGCTTCATCCGTCCCGAGTTGCTCGCGCTTCCCGAAGAGACGCTGCAAGGCTACCTGGCCGACCCGCGGCTGGCCCCGCACCGCCTCACCCTCGAGCGGCTTCTCCGCTGGCGGCCGCATACCCTCAGCCCCTCCGAAGAACGGCTGTTGGCCATGCAGGCCGAAATGGCGCAGACCGCCAACCAGGTCTTCGCCCGGCTCAACGACGTCGACCTCCGCTTCGGCACCGTGGAGAACGAGCATGGCGAACGGGTCGAGGTGAGCCATGCCGGTTTCTCGGCACTCCTCCAGTCGCCCCGCCGCGAGCTCCGCCGCGCGGCCTTCGAGACCCACTACGAGCAGTACGACGGCCACCGCAACGTGTTGGCCGCCGCTCTGGCCGGCTCTGTACACCGCGACGTCTACTACGCGCGCGCCCGGAATTTTCCCAGTGCGCTGGCAGCGGCCCTCTTCCCCGACCGCATCCCGGACACCGTCTACGAGAACCTCATCGATTCCGTGCGCCGCCACCTCCCGGCCCTCCACCGCTATTACGAGGTCCGCCGACGGAAGATGGGTCTTAAAGACATCCACCACTACGACACCTATGTCCCCATCCTTGCGGACCTTTCCGTCAGGCACCCTTGGGACGAGGCGGTGGAGACGGTGCTCGCAGCGCTTGCCCCGTTGGGCGACGAGTATCTCGACGTCTTGCGAAACGGTCTCGAGGGCGGTTGGTGCGACCGCTACGAGAATCGGGGCAAGCGGAGCGGAGCCTTCAGCTCGGGCTCCTTCGACGGGGATCCCTACATTCTCATGAACTACCGCGAGGAGGTCCTCGACCACGTCTTCACGCTGGCCCACGAGGCGGGCCACTCGATGCACTCCTACTACTCCGCCCGCCACCAGCCCTACCAGTACTACCAGTACACGATCTTCGTGGCCGAGGTGGCCAGCACCTTCAACGAGCAGCTCCTGGCCCGCCACCTCATGGACCGGGCCGACGACGACCGCCAGCGCGCCTACCTGGTCAACCGCCAGATCGACGCCATGCGGGCAACCATCTTCCGCCAGACGATGTTCGCCGAGTTCGAGAAGATCATCCACGATCTCGCCGAGCGGCACGAACCGCTCTCCGTAGACCGCTTCCGCCTGGTCTACGGCGAGCTGCTCGACGCCTACTTCGGCCCCCGGTTCGCCATTGACGAGGCGCTCTCGCTGGAGTGTTTCCGCATCCCCCACTTCTACCACGCCTTCTACGTCTACAAGTACGCCACCGGCCTCTCCGCGGCCATCGCCCTGGCGGACCGGGTCGCCGGCGGCGGCCAAGTGGAACTGGACGACTACTTGGGTTTCCTTAAGGGGGGCTGCGCCAAGGATCCTCTCGATCTGCTGCGGGATGCAGGGGTCGACATGGAGCGGCCGGAGCCGGTCGACGCCGCCCTCGACCATTTCGGCCGCCTCGTCGACGAGCTCGACCGGCTGATCTAGACCCTGCGACGCTGTGTCCTGCCCTGCTGCTCCCCCAACTTCTCTTGACCTCGGACTTGGCGGAGGACGATAATCCCTCACCGGGTCGACAGGGTGCGCCCGGGGGCTCGACGCGGACTTCACCCTCGCCGACAACCCTTGTGGTGGCGGCGAAGGGTTTATGCCGATACGGACCAGTACGGGATGCAACCAGGAGGCATCGAATGGGCATGGATGGCCCCCCCCTGCACGGCAGCTTGACGTGGGGAGCGAGGCGGGTCGCCGCGGGCGGCGCGCCGCCGTGGAAGCACTCCTCCCCCTTGCGGAGTCTTCGTGCCGCGGCCCGCGCCCCCCGCGCCATCCGGCAATGGTTTCTCTTGCTGCCGTTGCTGGCCGCCGCCACCGGCTGCCAGATGAACTCCCATACCGATCGCGGCGCCGCCCTGGGCGGGCTTTCGGGGGCAGGAGTGGGGGCCCTAATTGGCGAGTCCTCCGGAAACCCCCTGGCCGGAGCCGCCATTGGAGCGGGCGTGGGTGCCCTGACGGGGGCCACGATCGGCCAGGGCTTCGACGAGGTCGAGGCGCGGAACCGGGCGATGATCGAGGCCCATCTCGGCCGCCGCGTCGCCGCCGGGGCGGTCACCATCGACGACGTGCTGGCCATGAGCCGGGCGGGCGTGGAGGAAGAGCTCATCGTCACGCACGTCCAAGCCAACGGCATGGTGGCCCCGCTGACGAGCAACGACCTGATCGCGCTGCGAGAACAGCAGGTGAGCACACGGGTGATTCAGGCCATGCAGACCTCACGTCCCAAGGAACAGCCGGTGGTGATCCACCAGCCCGCGCCGCGGCCGGTGATCGTTGAGGAGTACTATTACGGCCCACCCCGCTGGTACTACCCGCCCCATTACCGCTACGGCTACCGGCATCGCCGTCCCCGCTCCGGTGTGAGTTGGGGGATCTCCTTCAGCAACTGACCGACCGCTCGGCCTCGGCGGGAAGGGACAGCCGAACCGCGACCGTGAGGCTGCCGCCCTTCCCGGAAGGGGCCGACGGGAACATGGGGCGGTTCAGCAAGGCGAGCTTCGGCTTCTGTTCTACGGTCCTTGCCCCGCGCGGACCGGTAGGCTACAACACATCGTGAAGGGGCGGCCACCCCGCCACGGGGTGGCACTGCGGCTTGCGGCCGTGCATCCTGGACCCCTTGTGTGTTGGTGGGCCCCTTACGGTGACGCTCCCCATTCCGCCCGATCGACCGAGTGCCCCGAGAGGCGAACTGGCTGGAAAGACCGCCGTGGTCACCGGGGCATCGCGAGGGATCGGCCGGGCCATTGCTCTGGCATTGTCGCGGGCCGGGGCGGCTGTGGTGGTCCACGCCGGCCGCCACCTCGAGGCAGCCGAAGAGGTCGCCGGGACGATCCGTGCCGACGGCGGGGAGGCGGTGGCCACGGCGGCCGACCTGTCAGACCCGCCCGCCTGCCACGCCCTGGTCGATCGGAGCTGGCAGTGGCGGGGGCGGTTCGATGTCTGGGTCAACAATGCCGGGGCCGACATCCTCACTACCGCCGCGGCTCGCTGGAGCTTCGAGGAAAAGATCGCCCTGCTCTGGTCCGTCGACGTGGCTGGAACCATGCGCCTGGCCCGTGACGCGGGAATGCGGATGGAGAAGGCGGGCGGAGGAGTGGTCCTCAACATGGGGTGGGATGGGGCCGAGCGGGGAATGGCCGGCACCACGGCCGAGGTCTTCGCCGCCGCCAAGGGGGCCGTGATGGCCTTCACGCGAAGCCTGGCCCAGTCGCTGGCCCCGGCCGTGCGGGTCAACTGCATCGCTCCGGGGTGGATCCGCACCCAATGGGGAAACCAGACCTCCGCGGGCTGGCAGCGGCGGGCCGTGGCGGAAAGTCTCCGCGAACGCTGGGGGACTCCCGAGGATGTGGCCCAGGTGGCGCGGTTCCTGGCCTCGCCCGCCGCCGACTTCCTCAGCGGGCAGGTAATCGCCGTCAACGGCGGATTCCGCTTCGGGGAACGCTTCGTGTAGACTGGACACTGGACGTTGCCGTGCGGCTATTCCCGTGCCTGCCCGGCGGGCGGGTGCCGGCGGGCCGCGCGGGCACGAAAAAGACCTTTGCTGGGTGGAGGGTCCGCTGTGGTGGGGAAATCCCGGGAACACTACCTCTTCGTCACCGGTACGCTGGCCGAGCCGACTCTGCGAAACGTATTGGCCGACTTGGCGCCCCGCACCGGGTTTGATTATTCCGTGGCCGTGATGCCGATATCGATCGCGGCGCTCATGTCGCCGCGATGGATCGCCCGCCGACTCACCGTCCCCCCTGAGGTGACACGGGTCATGGTCCCCGGCTACTGCCTGGGCGACCTGAAACCGATCGCCGAGGTCGCCGAGGTGCCCGTCGAGCGAGGGCCCCGCGAGCTGATGCAGCTCGTCGAGCACTTCCAGCGGGGGCCCGAGAGGAACGACTACGGCGAGTTCGACATCGAGATCCTTGCCCGGCTCGATGGGGCCGCGATGCTCGATGCCGAGTCGCTCGAGGTGGAGACCGACCGACTGGCCAATGACGGCGCCGAGATGGTCGTGCTCGGCGGTCCCTGGGACGACCGGCGGCTGGCGGCAACCGAGGCGGTGCGCGTGGTCCATGAGCGCGGGGTTCGCGTGGGCATCGACAATGCCGATGGCGCCACAGTGACCGAAGCGGTGGCCGAGGGGGCCGAACTGGTCTTCTCGGTCGATGCCCGAAACCGCCGCGATGCCTGCAACTGGGGAGTGCCCGTGGTGGTTGTGCCGGATGCCCCCGGAACGCTGGACGGCATCGAAGAAACGCTGGCCGTGCTGAACGACGCAGGGGTTGCGGCGCGGATCGACGTGGGGCTGGACCCGATCGGTTTCGGCCTGGCGGCAAGCATCGAGCGGCACATTCAGGCCCGCCGCCGCTGGCCCGAGGCAGCGATGCTCATGCGCGTGAGTACGCTGACCGAGACCACGACGGTCGACTCCGCGGGGGTCAACCTGACGCTGCTGGGAATCTGCCAGGAGCTGCGCATCGGCAGTGTACTGACCAGCCAGCGGGCCAACTGGGCGCGATCGAGCATCCGCGAGTGCGACGTCGCTCGCCGGCTGGCCTACTACGCCGTAACCCGGCACGTCCTCCCCAACCGGTTGGACGACCGCCTGGTGATGCTCCGCGATCGGCGGCTCCACCCGCCGGCTCCCGAGGCACTCGAGAAGCTGGCAGCCCGCCTCACGGATCGATCCTACCGCATCTTCGCGGAAGGGGGCCTGCTCCACGCCGTCTCCGCGGGCGTTCGCCTGGTGAGCAACGATCCCTACGACCTCCTCCAGCAGATGCTCGCCGATACGACGCGTCCCCTTTCCCCGCAGACGGCCTACTACTTGGGCTACGAGGTTTCCAAGGCGCTCACCGCCCTGCGGTTGGGCAAGAACTACCGCCAGGACGACGCGCTCGACTGGGGCATGCTCACCGTCCCGGAGCTGACCCGGCGAGAACGGCGGGCACTGCGGCTCGCCGGGCAAATCCAGGTGCCCCAAGCAGCCGCCGACGGGGGCAAGGAGACGCCCACGAGTGCTCCGCCGCGGACCGCCGGCGTGCGAAAGGAGGATGCCCCCCAGGAAGGCGCCGAGGCGTCCAACGATCAGGAGCCGGGCACGTGAGCGGCAGCGCCTCACGCCGGCGAGCCCCGCCTCCAGCGGCAGATCTGCCTCGCGTTGAGGAGCTCCGACCGGCGCCCGCGGCGGAGAGCTGCTTTGCCCGCTTCGCCGCACTGCCGCACTGCCTCTGGCTCGACTCCGCAGCATTCGATCCGCAGGTGGGGAAATACTCCTTCCTGGCTGCGGACCCCTTCGATTATCTGGAATGTCCGCTCGAAGGTGCCGATGCCCTCCCGGCCCTGGCCGGACGCCTTCGGCCCTTCCTTCAGGACGGCCGCCCCGAGCTGCCGCCTTTTCAGGGGGGGGCTGCGGGAATCTTGAGCTACGAGCTTGGGCGGCAGATCGAGGCCGTTCCCCCGCCGCGGTACGACGAGTTTGGCCTCCCCGCACTGGCAATGGGCCTGTATGACGTGGTGCTGGCCTTCGACCACCTCGCTGGCCGCGCGTGGCTGATCTCCCAAGGCCTGCCCGAGTTCGAGCCGTCTCGGCGCCGCGCGCGCGCGGCCGCACGAGCCGCCTTCTTCCACCGCCTGCTTGCCGAACCTCCTCGCGTGTCGGGGCGATCCCCCACGACGAGCTCCCCTCCGCTCTCCTCCGCGGTCCTGGCCCCGCAGTTCCCCGCACGCGGCCCGGCGAGCCTGAACAGCAGCTTCTCCAGGGAGGGCTACCTGGCGGCTGTCCGCCGTATCGTCGACTACATCCGGGCCGGCGACGTCTTCCAGGTGAACCTGGCTCAGCGGCTGATCCATCCCGCAGTGGACGACGCCGCGGCACTCTACCGGCGACTGCGGCAGCGGAACGCGGCTCCCTTTGCCGGGTACTTCGACGGCGGCCGCTTCCAGGTCGTCAGCGCTTCGCCGGAGCGGTTCCTCAAGGTCGTTGATGGTCTGGTGCAAACGCGGCCCATCAAGGGGACGGCGCCACGCCCCGCCGAACGTGCCGCCGCCCGGGCCGCCGCCCGGCGGTTGCTCGAAAGCGAGAAGGATCGTGCCGAGAACGTCATGATCGTCGACCTCATGCGCAACGACCTGGCAAAGGTTTGTCGTCCTGAGAGCGTGGTCGTGGCGGCGCTCTGCCGCCTGGAGACGTACCGCTACGTGCATCACCTGGTATCCGTGGTCGAGGGCCGGCTGGCGGAGGGGAACAGGGCGGTGGACCTGATTGCGGCGGCGTTCCCGGGGGGCTCGATCACCGGGGCTCCCAAGGTGCGCGCCATGGAGATCGTCGCCGAGCTGGAGCCGACCGCGCGGGGAGCCTACTGCGGCTCCATGGGCTACGTCGGTTTCGACGGCACGATGGACCTTTCCATCCTCATCCGCACCATCACGGCAGCACGGGGGTGGTGGCAGCTCCCGGTGGGCGGCGGCGTCGTGATCGGCTCCGATCCCGAAAGGGAATATGAGGAGACCTGGCACAAGGCCGAGGGACTGATCCGCGCGCTCCGCTGAGACGCGCCGCCTCCGTGGATCGGCCGGCGGTTCGACTGTGGCAACCGTACTCCGCGCTCGGCCGCGGGGCGAACGTCCCCTCCAGTGCTCCGGTGCCGATCCGGTTCGCGACCGGGCCCGCGGCGCGAACCGGGCTCGAGTTGCTGGAAATCTAGGCGGTCTGCGGAAACGGTTCCGCCCGCAACGGCCTTCTCTTACGTGCCGGATGTACGGGTTCCGATATGGAAACTGTTATCCCTACGCAGGGTGTCGTTGCCGGATGAAGGTGCCCGGCATCGGCCCATCGAACGGACGGCCTCTTAGGAATGAGACCAGCGAGGAGCAGCGCGGCATGAGGGATTGTCCGGTGCAAGGGGCGGGTGCGGCCCTCGCGGTCCTCTTGGTGATCGCCGGTTCGGCGTGCCGCCAGAACAGTCTAGGGCTCGTTCCGATCGCTCCAGAGGTGGTTCGCTGCGCCTCGCCCGCGCCGTCCCAGCCCAAGGCACAGGCGTCGTCGCAGACCGAATTCACCCTGCTTGGCGCGCGGATTGACGGGCCGCTGCAGCAGAGCGCCAACGAGCCGGTCTCCGCCACTGATGCACCCCGGGCTGCAGCGAACGCGCCGGTGGAGCGAATTCCGGAACCGACGATCTGGAGTCAGTGGCGGCCGGTGCCGGCCGCCTTCGAGAAGCCGGCAGCCTGGGAGCCCTATTGGCCGCTCTCCGATGCCGTGGAATTGCCGGCCGCGGGCGGGAGCGTGTTCGGAGTATGGAAAGCCGATTCCTTCTCCGAAGACCATCCGCCCTTTCCCTCGTCGATGAGCGACCCGCCCGAGTGGCTTTGCGGACCGGTCGATGGTTCGAGTCACGATCCGTGGTTCGATCTGGCGGGCAGCCCCCAACCGGACCCATGGCACGGCGAGCACTGGGCAGCGCGAGGCTGGGAGAACATCGTCAGCGACCACCGGAACTACTACCGGTACGAGACCGGCCGCAATCTGGCCTTGGCGCTGGCCATGGCGGCGGTGGTGGCAAACACCCCCCTCGATCAGAGTATTCAAGACTGGTATCGAGACGACATCCGCAGCGCGGGAAGCGACGACTTCGCGACGTTCTGGAAGTTTTTCGGCGAGGGGATCGTGTGGGTGCCGGTCTTCGCAACGGCGGGACTCGCCGGCCGCATGTGGGAGGAATACCCGTTGGGCAGCGCGACGGCCTCCTATGCCGGGCCGGTAAGCCGGGCGTTCCTGGTCGGCGCGCCGCCTATGCTCTTCATGCAGGTTGCCCTGGGTGCCTCGCGGCCCGGAAGGTCGCCCCACGATTCCCGCTGGAGGCCGTTCAACGACGACAAGGCCGTCAGCGGCCACGCCTTCATCGGCGCCATCCCCTTTATCACGGCGGCACGGAGTGTGGAGAGTCCCTGGCTGCGAGGGGCCTTCTACGCCGCCTCCGTCTTGCCCGCCTGGTCGCGAGTCAACGACGACGCCCACTATTTCTCCCAGGTTTGTCTGGGATGGTACATGGCGTATCTCGCCTGCGCCGCCGTGGAAGAGACGGACTGGGACCGCGCGGGGGTCTCCTTCACCCCCCTCGCCTCACCCGAACTGGTCGGCATGGGTGTCCTCTTCCGTCGTTGACGGCATCACCCGCGGTAACCTCCAGGCGGTCCCGCGCATCAAAGTATGCAGCCGGGCGGGGAACTCGAACCCTGCCGATGCTCGCTCGCTCAGCACGAGAGGGAGTGTCCACCGCCCGCGTCCACAGAGAGGCCCTGCACCAGGGAACCTGCACGACGCGCGTACGAGGACTGTGTGCGGCGCTGCTTCGCGAGCGGCGCATCGACGCCGTTTGGTCCCTGTCCGTCCTCGCGTTACTCGCCCCCTGCGAACGATTTCGACCGCCCGGACGTATTCCCCGTGAATGGCCCGCAACGTTCCGTCTCCGGCAGGGAGCCGGCGCCACAGCCCCCTCGACAAAGGGGGAAACCGACCCCTTGACAACACGACCCCGGGGGTGTCAGCGGCGCGCGGACACTACAATAGGGGACATGGTAACTGGGGCTTGCATTTTTTCGACGGCCGACTGAGGCAGGATGATGATTCGACTCTGGCTGGGGTTTACGGAACAGGCGAACCGCCGCGCAACCTGGGCACCGGGCTGGGGACTGGCGCCGCTAATCATCGGGGGGGTTTTCCTTGCCGCCGTTCTGGGCGTTCGTACCCCCGCCGATGCCCAATTCGGCTTGGGCGGCGATCCTGTGGTCTCCGTCGACGGCCAGTTCACGGCGCCCGACGGCGAGGGCCGGTCGCGCTTGTTCGTGACGGCGACCATCGACCCGGGTTGGTACATCTACGGCATGGATCTCGCCCCTGACAGGGGGCCGATTCCTTCCTCGATCCAGCTTGAAGATTCGGACGAGTTCCAACTGGTAGGCCGCTTCCGGGCATATCCCGAAGCCGAGGTGAAGGTCGAGCCGCTGTTCGACGATCTCAGGGTGCCGACGCACGCCGAGCAAGTCGTCTGGCACGCCCCCATCGAACTGGCCGCAGACGTGGACGCCCGGCAGCTGGTCATCCGGGGCCACCTCCGCGCCCAGCCGTGCGATGCCACCTCGTGCCTGCCGCCGCAACCCTTCGAGTTTTCGGCCCGGCTGGGCCCCGGAGAGGAGGTGCCTATCGGCGAGGACTTGCCGCTGGAAGAGCCCGAACCAGCCAAACCGGGGATCGAGCCGCTGCCACCCGTCGATGCCCCCGCTCCACCCGCGACACCGGCCCAAGGCGACGGCACCTCCATTCCCTGGCAGCCATTTGTCACCGTCGACGCCTTCCGGCAACTCACCGGATCAGGCCCTGGAGCCTTCGATATTGCGCAGGTCCAGGCAGCGGCTGTGGCCGAGCGCGGAACCGGCGGGGTGGAGTTCTTCGGCTATCTCGGCCTGGGGTTCCTGGGCGGCCTGATCCTCAACGTGATGCCCTGCGTGCTTCCGCTGATCGGGCTCAAGGTGATGGCCTTCATCGAACAGTCGGAACACAATCGGGCACGGGCCTTCATGCTCAACCTCTGGTTCTCGCTGGGCCTCTTGTCGGTATTCGTGCTCCTGGCGGTGCTGGCGGTAACCATCGGCTACGGCTGGGGACAGCTCTTCAGCCTGGCAGCCTTCAACATCGTGCTGGCGGCGATCGTCTTCGTCTTCGGCCTGAGTTTCCTGGGTGTCTGGGAGGTTCCCATCCCGGGCTTCGCCGGCGGCGGCAAGGCCACCGACCTGGCAAAGCAAGAGGGGGCGGTGGGCGCCTTCTCGAAGGGGATTCTCACGACGATCATGGCGACCCCCTGCTCGGCGCCGCTGCTGGGCCCGGCGTTGGCCTGGGGCATGGCCCAGCCGGCCGAGGTGACATTTACCGTGGTCGTCGCGGTCGGCCTGGGGATGGCCAGCCCGTACCTCGTTGCCGGCGCGTTTCCCGAAGTGCTCCGCTTCCTCCCCAAGCCGGGCGAGTGGATGGAGACCTTCAAGCAAATCATGGGATTCGTGCTCATGGGGACCGTCGTCTACATCCTCTATTTCATGCCGCTCCCCCTCGTGGTGCCGACGGTGGGGCTGCTCTTCGGACTCTGGGCTGCGTGCTGGTGGATCAATCGCACTCCCGCTTACGCCGAAACCTCGGCCAAGCTCAAGGCCTGGGCCCAGGCAGCGGTGGTGGTCGCTCTCGTCTGGTGGGCGATGTTCCCGGGGCTGCGATGGCTCGGAAACGACCCATTCCAGGGGTGGTTGGGAACCGGCTCGGCCCTGGCTCAGGCTGCCGAGCGGGTCTCCTTCAGCGGCCTGGCGAATATCATGGAGCGGCGCTTCGACCGCGCCATCGAGCGGGCCGTCATTCTGCAGACGGCGGGTTTGGCCGGCTATGAAGAGAGCACCGTGCTCATCGAGTTCACGGCCGATTGGTGCCTGACCTGCAAGACGCTCGAGGCCACGGTCCTGGATACACCCGCCGTCCGCGAGGCCGTCCACCGCAACCGCGTCGTGACGCTGAAGGCCGACTGGACCGACGCCGACCCCGAAATAACCCGCATGCTCGAGACTCTCGGCAGCCGGCAGGTTCCCACCGTCGCCGTCTTCCCGGCGGGCCGCGCCAACGAGCCGATCGTCTTCCGCGGCGGTTACACGCAGCGGGGGATCATCGACGCCATCGAGCGTGCCGGGCCCTCGCGTGGCGCGCCGCTGACGGGCACCACCTTGGCCATGGCCCAGTAGGCGGTCTTCGGTCCCGGCACGACCGCTGGGGGTCTCCAGGCCGTATCCCTTCATAATGGATCCCCGCCGGCGCTGCACCCCTCGCGCGGAGGCCTGGATGCCTTTGCCTTCGGCGACGACCGACCCGGCTTTTGACGGGCAAGCAACTGCGAGGTATTTTGCCAGAGATGATTATCAAGCCTCCCACCGCCTCCTTGAGCGCCCTTTTGCTCGCGGTTTCGTTCGCTTCGACCGCGTCGGGAGAGACGCTGCAGCGCTTCGAGTTCACCCGCGTGGAGATGGCGGTGCCCTTTCGGATCGTGCTCTACGCGCCGCATGAGGCCGCTGCCAGGGCGGCCAGCGAGGAGGCCTTCGAACGGATCGCCGAGCTCAACGACGTGCTCAGCGATTACCTGCCCACCAGCGAGCTGCGGCGGCTGTGCGCTACGGCCGGAGAGGGCCGCGCCGTACCGGTCAGCGACGACCTCTGGCGGGTCCTGGCGTCGGCCCAGCACTACGCCCAACTCAGCGACGGGGCCTTCGACGTCACCGTGGGACCCGTGGTTCGGCTATGGCGGCGCGCCCGGCGGATCCGCGAGCTGCCCGATCCCGATCTCCTCGCCGCGGCGCAGCGGGCAGTGGGCTATCACCTCATGCGGCTCGACTCCGAGACGCGCAGCGTCGAGCTGACCGCCCCCGAGATGCTCATCGATCTGGGCGCGATCGGCAAGGGTTACGCCGTCGACGAGGCCCTCGAAGTCCTCGCCGCCCATGGAATCACGCGGGCCATGGTCGACGGCGGCGGCGATCTGGCCGTGGGCGACCCTCCGCCTTCCGCGGAGGGGTGGTTGATTGCGGTGGCGCCGCTGGAAGCGGACCAGCCGCCGGAGATGTACCTGTATCTCTCCCATGCCGCGATTGCCACCTCGGGAGACGCCTGGCAGGCGGTGGAAATCGACGGCGTACGCTATTCGCACCTCCTCGATCCCCGGACCGCCATGGCGATGACCGAGCCCACGAGCGTCACGGTCGTTGCCGCCGACTGCCTCTCGGCCGATGCCCTGGCGTCGGCCGTAAGCATCCTGGGGCCGGAGGAGGGCCTGCGAATCGTCGATGAGGAGGAGACGGCGGCCGCTCTGGTAGCCCGCCAGAGGGGCGATCACCTCGTGCAGGAGGCCTCGGCCCGGTGGGACGCACTCCGTGTGCTGAGCCGGGACGAAGTCGCCGCGCTCCGCCGGCGGTCCGCGGCTGAGGAATAGCGGCGGTGGAGGGAACCGCGCATCCCCAGATCCCCCTTCCGGTGCAGCCCTGCAGCCAGAGTGACCGGTGGCACGGGCGCCCCCGTCGCACGGTCCGCCGAGTCGAGCACCCGACCTGAGGCGGGAAAGCCCGCACACCAGAGCTCTTCGGAAGGACGCCGTCGCGGCGCCCTCTGCGGTCCTTATCGCTGGCTGAGGAACATCCTCAGGCCGCCGGGCGGTGGCAGGCGGTCTGGTCCTTTTCTTCACCACGCGTCCCTCGCGGTCGCGCTCCATCCCGCGCCGCCGGCCTTCGGCGGGCAGGCCACCTTTCGCGGAGGATTACCCTTCCGCGCACCTCCGAGAAAACCCCTTGCCCTGCGGGGCCATCGCCCTAGAATATCGACAACTGTGGCTGTTGAAATTACCTTTCGCGTTGCTGTTCCGGTTTGCCCCGCAGGGTGGATTCGGCTCTGCCCCGCAGGGCGGATTCGGCGCGTAAACCGATCATGGAGAAGTAGTTAGGAGACAAAACAATGACCTACGCCCTCCCCCCGCTACCCTACGCGTACGACGCCCTCGAGCCGCACATCGACGCCCGTACGATGGAGATCCATCACACCAGGCACCACAACGCCTACGTGACCAACGTGAACAACGCCCTTTCCGGCCACGCCGTGGGCGAACCGCCGATCGAAGAGTTGATTGCGGATCTGAACGCGCTTCCCGAGGCCATCCGCACGGCAGTCCGCAACAACGGCGGCGGTCACGCCAACCATACGCTTTTCTGGAACATAATGAGCGGGCGCGGCGGCGGCGAGCCGGAGGGGCAACTGGCTCGCGACATCGAGAGGCATCTGGGCGGCTGGGCCAAGTTCCGCGAGCAGTTCACCGCCGCCGCCATGACGCGATTCGGCAGCGGCTGGGCCTGGCTGAGCGTGACGCCGCAGAAGGGGCTCGTCGTCGAGAGCACCGCCAACCAGGACAGTCCGCTGATGCATGGCAACATCCCCGTGCTGGGCGTGGACGTCTGGGAGCACGCCTACTACCTGAAATACCAGAACCGCCGCGCCGACTACGTGGAGGCCTTCTACAACGTCATCGACTGGAAAGCGGTCGCCGACCGGTATGCCGAGGCGTTGCAACATGCCGGCCAGGTCGCTCACACCTGAGATCCATTGGGCCCTCGGGGGACGGCGGTTTTCTCGCCGGGACGCTGAGGGCATCGGTTGGTGAGTACGCCCCGTGATGTGCCGGGGGTGGTAGTCGGAGACGGCTTGCCGCCCCCGGCCACTTCGTTTTGGGGTTGCGAGTTGAGCGGTTCCCCGCGGGCACGAGCGGGCGATGATCGGCGGCGCGCGCCTTCTCGGGCTCGGCGGACGCCGGAGTTGCGTGGTGCTGGCGTGGGAGTCAGAATAGGCGGGTCGGCCGCCGGCGCCGACTCGTCGTCGCAGCACCCCAACGGAGCATTGGCCATGCCGAACACCCACCGCCGCCGCGATTTCCTCCGCTGCGCCGCCTGGGCGGCGGTCGCCGGCAGCGGGGCTGCCGCGCGGCCCGCGGCAGCCCCGGCTGCTGAACCGGTCCCCCGCACGGTCGGACACAAGTTCAAGTTCAGCCTCGCCGCCTACAGTTACCGCCGCCTGCTCAGCGGCGAAAGGCCCGAGATGACCTTCGTGGACTTCCTCCACGAGTGCGCCCGCATGGACCTCGAAGGGACGGAGCCCACCTCGTACTATTTTCCCGCGGACGTGACGCCGGAAGACCTCCGCGAGTTCAAGCGGGTCGCTTTTCGCCTCGGCCTGGACATCTCGGCGACGAGCGTGGGGAACGACTTCTGCCACCCGCCCGGCCCGCAGCGCGATGGGCAGATCGCCATGGTCAAGCGGTGGATCGAGAATGCCGAGATCCTCGGTGCCCCGGCGCTCCGTATCTTCGCCGGCCGGCCACGGGGCGAGCAGACGGTCGACGAGGCGCACCGGCTCGTCGTTCAAGCCATTGAAGAGTGCTGCGAGCACGGCGCCCGGCACGGCGTCCATCTGGCCCTGGAGAATCATGGGGGTTTGACGGCCACAGCCGAGGGGACGTTGCGGTTGTGTCGCGACGTGGCGAGCCCGTGGTTCGGCCTGCTGCTCGACTCGGGAAACTTCCGCACCGAGGATCCCTACGGCGACCTGGCGAAGATCGCCCCCTATGCGGTGAGTGTCCACGTCAAGGTCGTCATGCCCACACCGGCGGGTGAAATGGAACCTGCCGATCTGGCCCGCATCGCCGGGATACTCGCCGATGCGGACTATCGCGGCTACATCTCGTTGGAGTACGAGGAGGACGGCGACCCCCGCGAGGCCTGCCCGCGCCACATCGAGGCGATCCGCGCGGCCTTCGTCTGAGGAGCCGCTGCACCGGAAGCGACGCCCGCGCCTTGCGAGGGGGCGGCGGAAGGCGTTAGAATCGCGGAAAGACAAGCATTAGCAGGCGCATGCGGGGAGGCGGCCATGGTTTTCGACCGCTTAACCGGAAAAGTCAGATGGGGAGTTGGCGGGCTGGGGCTGGCGTTGGCGGCCGCCCTGGGGGCCGTAGTCTGCCAGCCCGGCCATGTCCCTACTTGGGGCCCGGAGCGGCATAGCTTGATGGGCGAGAGCGAACGGAGTGCGGCCTCCGCGGGCGAAGCAGAACGCTTCCGCACTGCGCGGGAGGAGATGGTCGAGAGGCAGCTCCGGGGCCGCGA
>SKOZ01000047.1 GCA_007119795.1 Planctomycetales bacterium
CGAGGTAGGCCCCGGCGATGGGATACTCCTCGAAGGTGCCCGCCACGAAGATGTAGAGGATGTCGTACGTGCCGATGCGGTAGGGGGGCAAAGGCACGAGCTTGAGCATCTCGATGTGCAAGAGGTCGGGCGGCTCGATGCGGTAGGCGGGCAGCGACCGCATGGCCAGCTCGCGGGGCGGCTCGGCGGCCTCCGGAACCGGCTGCTCGACGCTCGCGTCGTAGAGGTCGACCGTCCGGCACCCCGTCGCCACGACTGCCGCGAGTAGCCCCAGCAGGCCCGTGAGGCGCCTGAGGCTCGCTCGCTCCTTCTGTGTCCGCCAAGGCATCACGGTGACCCTCCTCCCCGAATGCCGCGTGAAAGTGGTCCGAAAACGAAGACCTCGCCCTCCTCGGTCACGTCGCGGGAACCCGACCGGGAGGCATTGCGGACCGCCCCCAGCGTGAAGCCTGAGCCCACACATTCCGCGCTATCGGAGTATTCGGCACGTCCGCCAGCGCTTCTTGCCCCTATTTCCCGCATTCAGTCGGCCGGTCCGGCCTGGAGGAGGGCCTGGCCGATGGCTTCGCGGGCTGCGGCGAAGGCCGCAGAGAGTTGCTCCGGGTCGCGGCCGCCGGCCTGGGCGAGATCGGGCCGGCCGCCGCCGCCGCCGCCAACGAGCCGGGCCGCGGTGCGAATCCACGTGACGGCGTCCAGACCCCGCTCCACCAGGTCGCGGCTCAGGCCTGCCAGCAGCAGCACCTTGCCCTCCGCCTGCGGCGCCGCCAGGAGGACGGCGATTGAGCCCGCCTTGCGGCGGAGCTGATCGATGGTTTGCCGCAGGGCGTTGGGGTTGGTCTCTTCGACTTCGGCGATCACGACCCGTGCCCCATGGATCGACTCCGCAGCGGCCAGCAGCCGCTCGATCTTCGTACCCTCCGGCTTCGCCCGCGCCGTGGCAGTCTTCTTCAGTTGTTTGAGCTCTTTGGCCATCGCGGCCACGCGTTCCCCCACCTCCTCGGCCCGCGTGCGCAGTGCAGCGGCTGCTTCGGACAACGCCCGCTCCTGCCGGCGGACGTGCTCCAAGGCCGCGGGGCCGGTCAGGGCGGTGATCCGCCGCGTTCCTGCCGCCACGCTTTCTTCGGCGACGATCTTGAAGAGCCCCGCTTCGCCGGTCCGCGCCAGGTGAGTTCCCCCGCAGAGTTCGCGGCTCGGTCCCATCGCGACCACGCGGACCAGGTCCGGATACTTCTCGCCGAAGAGCATCATCGCTCCCGACTGGCGGGCTTCGGCCAGGGGAACTCGGGCGGCCTCGACGGGGATGTTCTCGACGATGCGGGCGTTGACTTCGTCCTCGACGGCCTCGAGTTGCTCGCGGCTGAGCCCCCCGGGGTTGGTAAAGTCGAACCGCAAGAGGTCGCGGTCCACCTTGGAGCCCTGCTGTTGGGCGTGGTGGCCGAGGTGCTTCTGCAGAGCCAGGTGCAAGAGGTGCGTCGCCGAGTGCGCGCGGCGGATCGCCTGCCGCCGCTCGGCGTCGACCCGGGCGGTCACCGCCGCCCCCAGCAGGAGCGTCCCCTCGCGGAGGTGCCCCACGTGGAGAACGAAGTCGCCGTCGGGCTGGGCGTCGACGACCTGGAAACGGAAGCCCTCGCCCACCAGCTCGCCGGTATCGCCCACCTGGCCCCCCTTCTCAGCGTAGAAGGGGGTCTTGTCCAGCACCACGGCGATCGGTTCGCTGTGGTCGACCTCCGAGACCTGATCGCAGAGCTTGCCCGAGGCGATCACGGCTACCACCTTGGCGTCGGCGGCCTCGGTGGCGTCGTAGCCGAGGAACTGGCTGCCGTGCATGACTTTCTTGAGCGGCTCCAGCGGATCGCGCTTGAAGAGCTCGACGCGCTGGCCGGCCCCGGACTCGACGCCGTGGCGCTCCATCTCGCGGCGATAACCCTCCCAGTCGAAGGCCAGGTTCCGCTCGACGGCCATGGTCTCGAAGAGCTCCGGGGGAAAGCCGAAGGTCTGGAACATGTCGGCCGCCTCGGCGCCGGCGACGGTGCGGCGGTTCTCCTTCTCCATTTGCCTGAAAATCCGCTCGATGCGTTCCAGCCCGGCGTCGATGGTGGAGAGGAAGTTGCTCTCTTCGCCTTCGATGACCTGCGCCACCCGCGCGACGGTCTCGGAGAGCTCGGGGTAGGGCGCGCGCATCAACTCGGCGACGGTGGGGACCAGTTTATGGAGGAAGGGCTCGCGGACGCCGGCCTGGTGGCCGTCGAGCACGGCCCGCCGAAGCAGCCGCTTGATGACGTACTTCTCCTTGTTCGGTCCCGGGTAGACGTGCTCGTGGATGGCGAAGGTGCAGGCCCGCACGTGATCGGCGACCCGCCGCATCCGCCGGCCGCTCTCGGCCGCCGGATCGTAGGTCAGGCCGCAGACTTCGGCCGCCGCCTCCACCAGGGGGCGGAGGATGTCGATGTGGAAATTCGACTCCACCCCCTGGAGCACGGCCGCCGTCCGCTCCAGGCCCATGCCCGTGTCGATGTTCTTGCTCGGCAGGGGGCGGAGGTTGTCGGGTGGATCGCCCACGCGGTTGAACTGGGTGAAAACCAGGTTCCAGATCTCCACTTCCCCGAACTCGCTCTGGTAGAAGACCTCGCTGCACGGTCCGCAGACGCCGTCGGGTCCCTGGCTGGGGGCCCCGGCGGGCCAGAAGTTGTCGTCCTCGCCCAGCCGCTGGAGCCGTTCCGGGGGGAGCTTGATCTCGTCGAGCCAGACGGCGGCCGCCTCGTCGTCGTCGAGATAGACGCTGGCGGTGAGCCGCTCCGCGGGGATGCCCAGCCACTTGCGGTCCGTGAGAAACTCCCAGGCCCAGAGGATCGCTTCGCGCTTGAAGTAGTCGCCGAAGCTGAAGTTCCCCAGCATCTCGAAGAACGTGTGGTGGTAGGCCGTCCGCCCCACGTTGTCGATATCCCCCGTCCGCAGGCATTTCTGGCAGGTCACGGCGCGGGTGAACTCGAGCTTGCAGCGGCCGAGAAAATGGTCTTTGAACTGGTTCATGCCCGCCGGCGTGAAGAGGACGGAGGGATCCCAGCGGGGAACGAGGACGTCGCTGGGCCGCCGTACGCAGCCCTTGGTCTCGAAGAACGACAGATACTTTTCCCGCAGTTCGTCCGTCTTCATGATGCCTGTCCGGCCGATGGGGGCCGGGGCGGGGGCGGCCACCCGGGCCAAGGAAAAAGAAAACCGTTCCGGTCCCGCCCCGCATTCCGCCGCCCCGGTTGCCAGCCGTTCCCGAGCGGCGAATCCATCATCATAGCCCTTTCGACACCGTCCTTCCACCCCGCCTGTCTACCCTTGGGGGGCGCGTACTGGCAATTCTCCACGTTCCGCGGTATTGTGGCCGGGGGGGCGGGGAATGGGTGGTTCGGACGTGCCCATTCCGGACCGGTGCGCGATCTCCACTGAGGGGAGACACGTGGCTTGCCAAGCAGATAACCGTTCACGGGGGACCGTCCTTTTTTTCGCGGCCATAGAGAGTATTCCTCGTGGACGGCGCTATTCGGCTGCGAAAATGGGACTGTCCCCTTCGCCCGGTACGCCGCGGCAGGGTAAGGGGCCGGGTCCATTTTTCGGGCATCGGCGATCGCTAAAGAGTCTGTTGGCCGAAAAATGGACCTGTCCCCGGCCGGCCCGTGAACGGTTACCCGAGCAGGAGGTGGAGCGTGAGTAGTCCGTATCGATCCGTCGCCTGGACGGCGTTCCTTTCCGGCGTCGTGCTACTGTGGTCGGGTGTGGCGAGCGGCAGCGAAATCCCCCGCACCGCCGATGCCGAGTTGGCCGCCATGGTCGAGGCCGACTGGGCGGCCCAGGAGAGCCGCGCTGGCCGGGCAATCCACGATCCGGCGGCCATCGCCGCGGCCCTGGAAAGGGGAACGCAGCTGCTGGAACTACTCCGCGCGGCACCGGAACCGGTCGACGTGGAGGCAGAGGCCGGTGCCCTCGATGCGCTGGCCCGCCGGTCCGCGGACCTCGACGCGCTGGACGAATCCGCCCGTAGCGACCTCTACCGCCAGATCCGCTGGACAATCCGTGAGGCGGCCCTAAAGAACCCTCAAGTCACCGGCCAGCCGCTCGTCTTTCTCCAGCGGCGGCGTTTCCTCTGCCAGATGCTCCACGAGTACCTGGCCTATTACTACGACTATGGCGACGTGGAGGGCGGAAGCGTCTACCGCCTGGAGGCGCCCGGCCGCTCGCTGGCGGTGCGCGATCTGATCGACGGGCGGCTGCCGCGGGGGAACTACGCCACGCTCTCCCTCTCCTACGACGGCCGGGAGCTCTACTTCGCCTTCGCCGAGCGGGCCGCGGAGAGACCCTCCTACAGTTCGCCTCAGCAGCGGTACTTCGACATCTACGCCGTCGGCGCCGACGGCGAGGGTCTGCGGCGGCTGACCGGGGGCGAGTACGACGACTTCGATCCCTGTCCTCTCCCCGACGGCGGCATCGCCTTCATGTCCAGCCGCCGGGGCGGGTTCGGGCGTTGTCACAATCCATGGGAGCCGCTGCCAACCTACACCCTGCACCGCATGGAACCCTGCGGCGGGAACCTGCAGACCCTCTCCTTTCACGAGACGAACGAGTGGCACCCCGCGGTGCTGAACGACGGGCGGATCGTGTACAGCCGCTGGGACTATGTCGACCGTTCCGCCGCCCATTACCACGGCCTGTGGGTGAGCCGTCCCGACGGCACCGGCGCCGATATCCTCTTCGGGAACTACACCGGTTACACGGAGGGCCCGAACGCCTGCTTCCAGCCGCGCGCGGTTCCCGGTTCGCGGAAGATCCTCTTCGTGGCCGGCGCGCACCACGCCGCCGTGGGCGGATCGCTGGTCTTGCTCGACCCCGCCCGCGCCCGCTTCGATCCGGCTAGCGGTAAGGACTGCTTGGAGAGCCTCGAAGTGCTCACCCCGGAGGTGTGCTTTCCCGAGGTTCCCTATGAAAACCAGTGTTGGCCTACCAGCTACTTCCACAGCCCCTGGCCGCTCTCCGAAGAGTTCTACCTGGTCGCCTTCAGCTTTCATCCGCTGCCCGGCATGGGCCCGGGGGTAGAGCAGGAGCCGGGAACGGGGCTCTACTATTTCGACCGCTTCGGCAACCTGGAGCTGCTCTACCGGGAAGAGGGCATCTCCGCGATGTACCCCATCCCCCTGGCGCCGCGGCCGGTGCCGCCGGTGCTCCCCTCGAATACCGATCCTGCACTCGGCGACGCGGGCGAACTGTTCCTCAGCGACGTCTACCGCAGCCTGATGCCGCTGCCCGAGGGCCGGAGGGTGGAGCATCTCCGCGTCTTTCAGCTCCTACCCAAGACGGGCTCGCACGTCATCGACGATCCCAAGATCGGCTACGCTCGCGGTGAAAATGCCCGCATGCTGCTGGGCACCGTGCCCGTCGAGGAGGACGGCTCGGCCTACTTCCGCGCCCCCGCCCACAGGCCCCTCTACTTCCAGGCGGTGGACGACCGCGGCCGGGCCGTGCAGACCATGCGGAGCGCCGTCTATCTCCATGCCGGCGAGCGCCGCGGCTGCGTGGGCTGTCACGAGCCCTCGGAAGCCACCGCGCCGCCGGCCCTCACGCTGGCGTCGGAGCGGCCTCCGTCCCGCCTCGAGCCTGGCCCATCGGGTACGCTGCCGATGAGCTTCCCGCTGCTCGTGCAGCCCATCCTGGACCGCCAGTGCGTGGCCTGCCACGACGGCAGCGACGGGGCCGACCGCTCGCCGCTGTTGCTCACCGGGGAACGGGCGGGGACGTTCACGCGAAGCTACCAGAGCCTGCGCCCCTTCGTCCGCTGGTACGAATGGGGCGAGGCCACGATCAGCGAGATGGTCACCCGGCCCGGCCACAGCGGTGCCGACGCCAGCCCCCTGGCGGCCGTCCTGGCCGACCATGCCCGCGACGGCCGCATAGAGCTCTCCGACGAAGACCGCCTGCGGTTCTACATCTGGCTCGACGGCAACGCCCCCTTCTACGGCACCTACGATCCGATCGAGCAGCAGGCCCAATTCGCCGGCGAGACGATCCCGCCGCCGCCGCTGCAGTGATGCGCCCGCCGCGAACCGTGGCGGCGATACCGTGTTCAATACGGAGCGCCTGCTCCGCTCCTTCGGCGAATGCCTCGACCGCTCCCTGGACGTGCTCCTCCGCCGCATCCTGGACGGTAACCGTTCACGGGGGACCGTCCCGGTTTTCGCAGCCATAGAGAGTATTCCTCGTGGATAACGCGATTCGGCCGCGAAAATGGGACTGCCCCCTTCGCCCGGCACGCCGCGGCTGCGTAAGGGGACGGGGCCATTTTTCGGGTATCGGCGATCGCTAAAGACAGGGTCGTCTATTGGCCGAAAAATGGACCCGTCCCCGGCCGGCCCGTAAACGGTTACCCTGGCAGGCGTCTTCGTTACGTCATAGATGAACCACGCTCACCGACTCGGCCGTCGCCCCAAGGCCTGAAGGGCCGTGACTCGTGGAACGGCGCTCCGCCAGGCGATGGCGACGGAGTTTGTCGGTTGTCAGTAGTCAGTTGTCAGTTGGACGCGCCGGAGGCGCGTGGCGCGGTGGTGCTGACCTCCGACCTCCGACCCTCTGGCCCTCCGCCTCCTGACCCCTGCTCCCTGTCCCCTGCCGTCTACTTCTCTTCCCCCCAATCTCATCGCTTGCGCGTCGTCGCGGGCGCAATGGACGGATCAGGCGATCCGGCCCACAGGTTGCGGTGTCCGCGGGCGCTGTGGGACGAGTCGCGGCCCTTCAGGCCGCGGGGTTGCTCATCGGCCCAGTTCCCCAGGCCTTCAGCCTGGTAGGATCGAGTCCCGGCCCTTCAGGCCGGCGTGGTCCGTGGTCAGTTGTCCGTTGTCCGTTGGACGCGCCGGAGGCGCGTAGGACCGCGCTGCTGACCTCCGACATCTGGCCCCCTGACCCCTGATTCCTGACTCCTGACTCCTGACTCCTGACTCCTGACTCCTGACCCCTGACTCCTGACCCCTGACTCCTGCCTCCTGACTCCTGACTCCTACCCCCTGACTCCTGACTCCTGACCCCTGACTCCTCGCCAACTATTGCCGGCCAACCCGCCCGGGGGTACCATAAACTCCGTTTGCTTATCCTCGAACCAGGAGCATGGGGCTGCTGTGGATACTCCGTCTTCACCGTGTGTGCAGTACGGCTGGTCGGATGGGTCTGCCGGGGTCGTTCGATCGCGACGGCTGAGGTCTGGCGAATTCAGCGACGGGCGCGTTCGGCGCACCATTTTCTTACCCGGCACAGGCCCCTATGCCGTGCGTGGTCGAGGAGCCACTCTCCAAACCACGGCCTCCTCGCGCGCTCTCCGCCTCTCGCAATGGGATGTCTTGCGGAGCGCGGCACCGCACAGAGGCCTGTGCGGCGTACTTTGGTTGGTACGCGGCACAGGCCCCTGTGCCGTGCGCGGTCGAGAAGACCCCCCTCCAATCCACGGCCTCCTCGCGCGCCACCCCCATCTCGCACTGGTATGCCTTGCGGCGCGCAGCACCGCACAGAGGCCAGCGCGGCGTACTCTCGACACCAGACGACGGGTGTCGCGCGCCGTGCACGGCCGCGCGTGGAAGAAAATGCGAAGTAAGGGGTTGAA
>SKOZ01000023.1 GCA_007119795.1 Planctomycetales bacterium
AATCGCCGCTGTCCTCTCCGACATGGATGCCGAGATCGAGGCGCTGGAGCGCCGCCGCGACAAGACGGAGCAGATCAAGCAGGGGATGATGCAGCAGCTTCTGACGGGCCGTATCCGGCTGGTGAAGCCGCAGGCGGCCTGCGCGAAGCTGGCAGCGAAGCCCAAGGCAGCAAAGGCACACAACAAACAGATCAACGAGGCGGTCGTGATCTCGGTGTTGGCCAAGCGATTCGGCAGCGAGCAGTACCCGCTGGGCCGCATGCGTTACACGAAGCTATCGTATCTGCTGCACCGGTACAGCGACAAGCAGGTCGAAGACTACCAGAAGAAGGCTGCCGGACCTTACAACCCCAGGACCCGGTATGGTGGGCCGGAGGAGATCGCAGTCCAAAGAGGCTACGTCCGCGAACACCAGTCGGGCGACTACCGGGGCTTCGTCGCCGCGGAGAACATCGCCCAGGCCGAGGGCTACTTCGACAAATGGTACGGCGCCGATTGCCTGCGGTGGCTCGAACGGTTCCGCCGCAAGAAGAACGACGACCTGGAGCTGCTGACCACCGTCGACATGACCGTTGAGGAACTGCGAGCCGCGGGCAAGGATATCGACATGGCCAGCGTGAAGCAGTTCATCGGCAGTCATCCCGAATGGAAGGCGAAGCTGGATCGGCCGGTGTTCTCTGACGGCAGCATCGCCAGGGCCATCGAGACCTGCCGGAACCTATTCGGATAGACAGGACGGTTGGCATGGGCGAAGACCAGAACGTGGAATGGAAAGAGTCGTGGCGCGATGAGTACCTGAAATGGGTGTGCGGTTTTGCCAACGCTCAGGGGGGCGTGCTGGAGATCGGCAAGAGCAACAAGGGGAAAGTCGTCGGGGTCAGCGATGCCGCCCGGCTGCTGGCTGACCTGCCGAACAAGATGCGCGATTTGCTCGGCATCATTGCCGATGTCGACCTGGTGGAGGAAAGAGGCAAACAGTATGTCCGCATCACGGTGGAGCCGTATCCGTACCCGGTGAGTTACCGGGGCGAGTACCACGTGCGAAGCGGCAGCACGAAGCAGACGCTGAAGGGAGCGGCGCGGGATCGGTTCCTGCTCAGCCGGACGGGGAAACGGTGGGACGCGGTTCCCGTGCCCGGTGTGTCGGTGGACGACCTGGATGCCCCGGCGATGGAACGCTTTCGCGAGCGGGCCGCCAAGAGCAAACGCGTGAGTTCTGAGGCACTCGAAGAGAATGACGCCGGGCTGATCGAGAAGCTGCGGCTTGTCGAGGGGAGGTATCTCAAGCGAGCTGCCGTCCTCCTTTTTCATCCGGACCCGGAACGCTTCTTCACCGGCGCATCGATCAAGATCGGGTATTTCGCGAGCGACTCCGACCTGCGGTATCACGACGAGGTCCAGGGCGATCTTTTCACGCAGGTCAGCAGGACGGTGGAGCTTCTTCTGGCCAAGTACCTGAAGGCCGCCATCCATTACGAGAGGCTCCAGCGCGTCGAGAGTTTTCCCATGCCGGAGAGCGCATTGCGCGAGGTCGTGCTGAACGCTGTGGTCCACCGCGACTATAGCGTGGCGGCGCCCATTCAGATCCGCGTCTATGCCGACCGGCTCCTGATCTGGAATCCGGGTGAGCTTCCGGAAAGCTGGTCGAAGGAGAAGCTCTTGGGCCCACACCCGTCGCAGCCGTACAACCCGGACGTGGCGAATGCGTTCTTCCGGGCCGGTGAAATCGAAGCCTGGGGCCGCGGGATTCAACGCGTCTTCGAGGCGTGCCGTGAAACGGGAACGCCCCCGCCGCAGATTCGAGTGGAACCTGGGGAATTCTGGTTCGAGTTCCCATTTTCGGTGGAGTATCTCGAAGAGCTTGCGGCCCTGGAAGCGGCAAGGGGCACCTCCCGGCGCGCTACCCAGAAAGCTACCCAGAAAGCTACCCAGAAAGCTACCCAGAAAGCTACCCAGAAGACCATTCCGGAACAGATCCTCGATCTGCTGCGCGAGGATCCTTCGGCGAGCCGTCGAGCCCTTGCGGAGAGGCTCGATGGCATCACCGCCGACGGCGTGAAATACCATCTCGGCAGACTCAAGAGTGCTGGTCGGATCCGCCGCATCGGCCCCGACCGCGGCGGACACTGGGAAATCCTCGGAGAATCCTGATGCGCAAAGTCGGCGAGAAGGAAGCCAAGACGCAGAAGCGCGTGGTCGAGTTCTTCCTCAACACGCTGGGGTACAGCTACCTGGGCTATTGGAAGGATCGTGACGGGAACACCAACGTCGAAGAGCGGCTGCTTGCCGATTGGCTGAAGCGGCAGGGCCACGACGACAAAATCACAAGAAAGGTGCTGCGCGCTCTGGGGAAGGCGCGCGCCCTGAGCGGCAGCAAGACCCTGTACGACGCCAACCGTGAGGTGTACGGCCTGCTTCGGTACGGGGTGAAGGTGCGGCCCAACGTGGGCGAGCAGAATATCACCGTCTGGCTGATCGACTGGAAGTCGCCGGAGAAGAACGACTTCGCCGTCGCCGAGGAGGTGACCGTCGCGGGCGAGCACACCAAGCGGCCGGACGTGGTGCTATACGTCAACGGCATTGCCCTGGGTGTGCTGGAACTGAAACGATCCATCGTCTCCGTGACCGAGGGCATCCGCCAGAACCTCGATAGCCAGAAGAAGGAGTTCATTCGGCCGTTCTACGCCACGGTGCAGTTCGTGATGGCGGGCAACGATACCGAGGGGCTGCGGTACGGTGTGATCGAGACGCCGGAGAAGTACTACCTTCAATGGCAGGAGCAGGCGGCCGAATGGACGCCGAAGTCGCCCGGCGACACGAAGTACCTCGCTCCGTGGGATGGCGGCAGTATCACCAAGCTGGACTGCCAGCTCGGCTGGGTGTGCCGCAAGGATCGCCTGCTGGAGATCGTGCACGACTTCATGGTTTTCGATGCCGGCACGAAGAAGGCCTGCCGCCACAACCAGTACTTCGGAGTCCGCGCCGCCCAGGACCGCGTGAAACGGCGCGAGGGCGGGATCGTCTGGCACACCCAGGGCAGCGGCAAGAGCCTCACCATGGTCTGGCTGGCGAAGTGGATTCGCGAGCACGTGAAGGGTGCGCGGGTTCTGCTGATTACCGATCGGACGGAACTGGACGAACAGATCGAGAAGGTCTTTCGTGGCGTTAGCGAGGACATTTACCGCACCCAGAGCGGCGCCGACCTCGTACGGGTGCTCAATGCCAATGCGGAGTGGCTGATCTGCTCACTGATCCACAAGTTCGGGGCAGGCGAGGAACTGAGCGATCAGGACATCGACGCTTACATCGAGGACATCAAGAAGAGCCTGCCCAAGGGCTTTCACGCCAAGGGCGAGGTTTTCGTCTTCGTGGACGAGTGCCACCGCACGCAGTCCGGGAAACTCCACGAAGCCATGAAGGCACTGCTGCCCGGCGCCATGCTGATCGGCTTCACCGGCACGCCCCTCTTGAAGAAGGACAAGCGGAAGAGCATCGAGGTCTTCGGGCCGTACATGCACACGTACAAGTACGACGAAGCGGTGCGCGACGGCGTGGTGCTCGATTTGCGATACGAGGCCCGCGACATCGACCAGAACATCACGTCGCAGATGAAGATCGATCAATGGTTCGAGATCAAGACGCGAGGGCTGTCGGATCTGGCCAGGGCGCAGCTCAAGCAGCGCTGGGGCACGATGCAGAAGGTGCTCAGTTCGCAGGATCGCCTGGGGAAGATCGTTGCGGACGTCCTGCTCGATATGGAAACGCGCGATCGGCTCCAGAGCGGCTACGGCAATGCGCTGCTCGTTTCCGGAAGCATCTACTCAGCCTGCCGGTTCTTCGAGATGTTCCAGAAGACCGATCTGGCCGGCAAGTGCGCGATCGTCACATCGTACAAACCCCATCTCGGAGACATCAAGGGCGAGGAGGCGGGCGAAGGGTTGACCGAGAAGCTGCGGCAGTACCACATCTATCGAAAGATGCTCGCGGCGCATTTCGACGAGCCGGAAGAGTCGGCCATGTACAAGGTCGAACAGTTCGAGCAGGAAGTGAAGAAGCGGTTCATCGAAGAGCCCGGGCAGATGAAGCTGTTGATCGTGGTGGACAAGCTCTTGACGGGATTCGACGCTCCCCCGGCGACATACCTCTATATCGACAAGCAGATGCGCGACCACGGGCTGTTCCAGGCGATCTGCCGCGTGAACCGTCTCGACGGCGAGGACAAGGAATACGGCTACATCATCGACTACAAGGATCTGTTCAAGTCGCTGGAGAAGTCGATCAAGGACTACACGGGCGAGGCGTTCGAAGGCTACGACGCTGACGACGTTGCAGGGCTGCTGCAGGACCGATTGGAAAAGGGGCGCGAGCGGCTGGAGGGACTCCGCGAGGCGGTGAAGGCCCTGTGCGAGCCGGTCGAGCCGCCGCAGGACACGGCCGCCTACGTCCGCTTCTTCTGTGCGGCCGAGAGCGGCAATGCCGATCAGTTGAAGGACAACGAGCCCAAGCGGGTGGCCCTTTACAAGTTGGTGGCCGCTCTGGTGCGGGCGTACGCGAATTTGGCGAACGAGATGGCAGAGGCCGGATATTCGCGTGAGGAGGCATCGGCCGTGAAGGCGGAGGTGGGGCATTACGAGAAAGTCCGCGAGGAGGTGAAGCTCGCCAGCGGGGACTATATCGACATGAAGGTCTACGAGCCCGCGATGCGGCATCTGCTCGATACGTACATTCGAGCGGAGGAGAGTGGAAAGGTGTCGGCATTCGACGATATGACGCTGGTGCAGTTGATCGTTGAACGTGGAGAAGAAGCGGTCGAATCGGCTCCTTCCGGCCTGAGAAGCAATCCCGAGGCCATGGCCGAAACCATCGAGAACAACGTCCGGCGACTGATCATCGACGAGATGGCCGTCAACCCGAAGTACTACGAAACGATGTCGCAGTTGCTCGACGCGCTGATCCTTCAGCGCAAGCAGGAGGCGCTGAACTACCGGGTCTACCTGGCGAAGATCGTCGATCTGACCAAGAGGGTCAGCAAGCCCGAGAGCCAATCCTCGTACCCGGCCGCAATCAACAGTCCCGCGCGCCGCGCGCTTTTCGACAACCTCGGGCAGGACGAGGCCCTGGCGGTGGCGGTGGACACGGCCATTCGGGAAGTGAAGAAGGACGACTGGCGCGGAATGCGGGCGAAGAGGATCGAGGTGCGGAATGCGATCAAGTCGGTTCTCGGGGAGGACGATGGCCTGGTCGACGCCATCTACAAGATTGCAGAGAGCCAACGTGACTACTGAGCGGCACACCATTCAGGTTCGTGGCATAGCGGTGGAGGTGGTCCGCAAGGACATCAAGAACCTCCACGTGGGTGTCTACCCGCCGAAAGGCCGGGTTCGCGTTGCCGCGCCACTGCGCCTCGACAACGAGGCGGTCCGGCTGGCCGTGATTTCTCGCCTGGGATGGATCCGCCGGCAGCAGGAGGGATTTGAAGGGCAGGACCGGCAATCGCAACGTGAGATGGTGACTGGCGAAAGCCACTACTTTCAGGGGCGGCGCTATCGCCTCAATGTGATCGAACACGAGGGTTTACCGTGCGTTGAACTGCCGAATAGCCGGACCATGGAGCTGCGCGTTCGTCCCGGCACGAGTCGCGCTGCCAGGGAGGCTCTGCTGCTGCAATGGTATCGGCGGCGCTTGCGCGAACCACTGCCGGGACTCTTGGCGAAGTGGGAGCCCCAGGTGGGTGTCGAGGTTGCCGAGTTGCGAATCAAGAGGATGAAGACCCGCTGGGGGACCTGCAACATCGAGGCCCGACGGATTTGGCTGAATCTCGAGCTGGCAAAGAAACCGCTTGGTTGCCTGGAGTTCATCCTCGTGCATGAAATGGTTCATCTGTTGGAGCGGCACCATAATGAGCGTTTTCGGGATTACATGGACCAGTTCATGCCTCAGTGGCGGCTTCACCGTGAAGAGCTAAACCGGGCGCCACTGGCTCATGAGGCTTGGAGTTACTGATAGACATGAGCAGGAAGGCAGCCTCATCGACGTGGAGGGGTTCGGGGAGGAAATGGCAAGTCTTGCCAATTCCTTCGAGAGTTGCTGCTATTGGATAGACGATTTGCTTGACAGGAAGATCGAGGCGGCCCAAAAAGGAGCGGGCGGCAGAGCAGGAAATGCGTGAATTCTACGGCTGGAATTGCCTCGACAAGTCCGGCGGCAGGCCGCGGATATGCGTTATTCGACGTCGTGACGGTTCGGTCTTCAAGCTGCTGTACGCGGTATTGAGTACCCGCCATGAACCAAAGTGGAATAGTGCCCTGCGGGACGATCCGATTGTCGCAGAGGTCCGCCGGATACGGGAGGCGCTTTCCGCAGAATTCGACTTCGACCCGAAGGCAATCTTCGAGGACCTGCGAAAACGGCAGGCCGCTCTCGGCGAGAAATTGGTGCGCCAGCGTGTTCCTCCCAAAGCCGAACCAGCGGATGCACCCGACCGGCGTGGGCCAGGCGAACACGAGTCTTGAATTCTCGAGATCACCTGGTCGCGGCCCGAGGTGCTCGGTCGGCGGCCTTTCCGGGTACGCGGGGGTCGTGGACGCCGATCCAGGTGCCGTCGGGAGCGCGGCCGATGGCTTGGGTGACGCCGCCGCTGGCGTGCTCGGTCACCTCGTGCCCCAGCTCGATCAGGCGGTCGCGAATGGCGGCGTCGAAGCCGCGCTCGAGCGCGATGCGGTCCGGCTGCCACTGGTGGTGCAGCCGTGGGGCGGCCACGGCGGCGGCGAGGTCGATCTGGAGGTCGACGTGGCGGAGGATGGTGAGCGCAACCTGGCTGATGATCCGCGGGCCGCCGGCGGCGCCCAGGGTGAGGATGGGCCGGCCGTCACGGAGCACGACCGTGGGACTCATGCTCGATAGCGGGCGCTTGCCCGGGGCGATGGCGTTGGCCTCGGCGCCGAGGAGCCCGAAGACGTTCGGTTCGCCGGGGGCGGTGGAGAAGTCGTCCATCTCGTTGTTCAGCAGCACGCCCGTGCCGGGCACGATCACCTTGGCGCCGAAGCCGGTGTTGATCGTGGCCGTCAGCGCGACCCAGTTCCCCTCGTCGTCGGCAGCGGCGACGTGCGTGGTATGGCGGCCGAAGTGCTCGTCGTCCGCCCCGGGCGGCTGGCCGTGGCCGTCGACGGCCAGCACCGCATCGAGGCGGATGCGCCCGGCTAGCTCGGCCGCGTACTCCCTATCGATCAGCCCCCGCGGCACCGGGACGAAATCGGGATCGCCCAGCCAGTGGGCGCGGTCGGCGAAGGCCAGCTTCATCGCCTCGGCCACGACGTGGTAGAAGAGCGCCGGGTCGCGGGCGTGGAGCGCCGCTAAATCGAAATGCTCGAGGATATTGAGGATCTGCACGAGGTGGACGCCGCCGGAGCTAGGCGGCCCCATGCTCACCACCTCGAGCCCGCGATAGCTGCCCACGACCGGAGCGCGGCGGCGGGGGCGGTAGGCGGCGAAATCCTCTGCCGTGAGGATGCCCCCATTCTCCGCCATCCACCGCCCAATGGCCGCTGCCGGCGGACCGCGATAGAACCAGTCGATCCCCTCCTCGGCCACGCCGCGGTAGGTTCGCGCCAGGTCGGGCTGCCGGAGCAGGTCGTCGGCGGCCAGCGGCTCCCCCTCGGGGAGGAGCAGGGCGCGGCAGCCGGGGTCGCGGGCCAGCGCTTCCCGGGCCGATACGATCCGCCGGGCATAATGCTCGCCGATCACCACGCCCCGCTCGGCCAACTCGGCCGCGGGCAGCAGGAGGTCGCCGAGCGGCAGGCGGCCGAAGCGACGCAGGGCGTCGTCGTAGGCGGCCAGGGCGCCGGGGACGGCCACGGCCAGCGGGCCGGAGCGGCTCAGCTCCGGCTGCACGGCGCCGTCGCGGAGGTACATGTCGCGATGCGCTGCGGCGGGGGCGGTCTCGCGGCCGTCGATGGTCGCCAGGCTGCCGTCGGCCAGGCGGATCACCAGGAAGCATCCGCCGCCGATGCCCGAGTTGAAGCCGTCGACCACACCCAGCGTGAGCGCAGCGGCCACCGCGGCATCGACCGCGTTGCCCCCCGCGGCCAGCGCCTGCAAACCGGCCTCGGTGGCCAGCGGATGCACCGTCGCCACGCAGCCGCCGCCGGCCGCCGCCCGCACCGGCTGCGGTACGGCTGCGGCAAGAGCCAAGGCACTCGTCAGGCAGAGTATCGTCAGCGGGGGAGGGGTCAACAAGGTCATCGGTGCCTCCTTCTCGGAAGCGGGTTACTCACTGGGTCATTCACGGCCACCCCAATCGGCAGAATAACCCGCTCGCTCCGGCGTGTCGAGGATGAACGGTCGGCCCTCGACGGCATGGAAGAAGCTGCCCAGTACGGCCAAGCTCGGCGTGCCCCGCTTCAGCGGCTCCACCGGCCGCCTGAAGGCGACCTTGACGAGCGGTTCGGATGGCGCGGAGGTTTGTTTACCCCGAACCTATGGCCGGTTACCCTGGTATTGCTGGGGCACCCGCCCTTGCCGCAGGTTCCGCAGGGGCCTTTCCGGTCTGGAGGAAAGCGCCTTGCAACGCAAGCTTCTAACCGCACTGGTCTGTCTGGGACTCGTGTCGTTCTGCCCGAGGGACGGTTCGAGTGCCGCCATCGGGGCCGCTGAGCCCGACGGCGGTCGGGAAAGGGTCGTCCCCTCGAGGCATGGCCATCTGGCGATCGAGGGGAATCGCCTGGTCAACGCCCGCGGCGAGCCGGTCTGGCTGCGGGGCATGAGCACGCATGGCCTGCAGTGGTATGCGGAGAGCCTGAACGCCGAGTCGGCCGCCGTGCTTGCCGAGCAGTGGCGGGCCGACGTCGTCCGCCTGTCGATGTACGTGACCGAGCGCGGTTACAATTCCAACCCCGCCCGGTTCCGGGACCTCTTGGACGAGAAAATCCGCCTCCTGGTCGAGCATGACTTCTACATCATCATCGACTGGCACATGCTCAACCCCGGCGACCCCGACCACGAGGTCTACTCCGGAGCGGACGAGTTCTTCGCCCACGTCGCCGGCACGTATGGGCACCTGCCCAATATCATCTACGAGATCTGCAACGAACCGAGCCGGGTGCGCTGGGATGCGATCAAGGCCTACGCCGACCGCATCGTGGGCGTCATCCGGCCCCTCGATGCGAAGAACATCATCGTGGTGGGCACCCCCGACTGGAGCAGCCTGGCGATGAGCGGCGACGGGGATTACCAGGCGATCATCGACAACCCCGTGCTCGATCCGGTTCCCGGCCAGTCGAACATCATGTACAGCTTCCACTTCTACGCCGCCAGCCATCGCTTCGCCCGCTACGGTCGGGCCGTGGAGGACTTCAGCGCGCACTTGCCCGTCTTCGTCACCGAATGCGGCACCCAGGAGTACACCGGCGACGGCCGGAACGACTTCGCCGAGGCCGACAAGTACTTCGACCTCTTCGACCGGGCCCAGATCAGTTGGGTGAACTGGAATTTCTCCCACGACCGCCGCAGCGGCGCCGTCCTCCGGCAAGCCGGCGACTACCACGACCTCAAGGAGGCCGGCGTCTACATCCGCCGCCGGATCGCTGCACCACCGGCGTACTGAGAGCCCCGACCTGCGCAACTCGCTGCAGCCTGCGCAAGAGCGTTCGCCTGGATATCAGCTTTTCGCTCATCGAAGGCCGCTCCCCTCCCTCGGCTGATCCGGCTGCATGTAACCGTTCACGGGCCGGCCGGGGACTGGTCCATTTTTCGGCCAATAGGCCCTATCTTTAGCAACCGCCGATGCCCGAAAAATGGACCTATCCCCTTACCGTGCCCCGGCGTATCGGGCGAAGGGGACAGTCCCATTTTCGCGGCCGAATCGCGTTATCCACGAGGAATACTCTCTAGGCCGCGAAAATCGGGACGGTCCCCCGTGAACGGTTACGACTGCATTTGCGCCGCCTGCGCAAGGGATCGCCCGCAGCGGGTGCAGGGCGAGTCGATGGGCCCGAACGGCTCGTTGCAAGCCGGGCATTTCCACCAGGCAGATGCACCAGGCGAGTGCGCTGTCGCCGTGACCGAACTGCCCGAGGACCAGGGGGAGCCCTGCAATGCCTCCGAGGCCGATCGTGATCGCGACCACCCGCAAGCGGCGTTTCTCGACGCGGCGCTTGTGGCGGAACTCGCCGAGCCTCGTCGTGGTGGCAGCTTTGGGAAGGAAGAACAGAACGACTCGGCCCAGGAAGGTTCCCACCACCATTCCCAAGACGCCGCCGACTTCGCGTGATGGGCAGCTCTTCTCGCCTGAACGCTTTTGCGCCCAGCAGCATTATGAGGACTCCGAGGACCAGCCCGAGCATCGTATTGGCCCTTTGTCTATGCGGAGGGGGAAGGAGTGGATGTTGGCTCCCGGCCAGGGCTCGAGGGGTCGATCGGGCAGCGTTTTCATCTTCTCCTCGATTCGGAAGACTTCGAATCCCCGGGCCTGGTAGTTGCGCAGCGCATGGGGGTGATCGAGGGTGCAGGTGTGGACCCAGACGCGCGCCGCGCCGGCGTCCCAGGCCCTGGAAACCGCCGCGGAGAGGAGGGCGCCGCCGAGCCCCTTGCCGATGAAGCCGGGCAAAACGCCGAAGATCGTAATCTCGGTGCTGCCTCCCTCCTGGCGTTCCAGCTCGAAGTAGCCGGCCGGCGTGCCCGCGACATAGGCAACGTGAGTCTCGAGTTCCGCCCGATCGAGGTAGGCGAGCCACCGGGAGTAGTCCCAGGGTAGGCGCGCGTACCACCACCAGAGGGCGCCGACGCTGGCGTAGAGGAAGCGGTTCAGCTCGGGGCAGGGGATCGCGGCGCGGAGGAGCCGGTAGTCGAGCGAAGCGGGCCGCGCCGGGCGGAACCGGCCGCGGTCGGTCATCTCGAGATGGGTCGTGGTGACGAGACGCTGCATCCGGTGGGGCGCTCCAGGTAACTCTGCCGCGAACGTGGCGCAACGGCCCGGTCAAGGCCGGCTCAACAGGGAGAGCAGCTCGCGGCGGGTCGCCCGGAACTGCTCGACGCAGCCGTCGTAGCGGTCGAAATCCAATATATGCCGGGCGGCCAGACGCTCGGCCGCGGCGGCATCGCGCTCGCCCAACATGCTCAGCAGCTCGTGGTCGACGATGCCGTCGCGCATCGCCTCGAAGCGGATCGAGGCCAGGGGCCCCTCGCGCCCGGGATAGACGATCCAGGCGTCGCCCGCGGGCAGGTAGGGCGGGCCGGGATGGGCAGGCGTCAAGTGCGTGAAGGGGTCGTCCTGCCGCCAGTGGTTGTAGCCCCAGTGCAGATAGCCGGTGGCGCCGTAGCGGTAGTTGATCCAGTGCAAGAGCCGGGTCTTCATGAGCGGCTGCTCGATGAAGCGGTTGGCGTACTCGCCCTGGGGGAAGACGCAGGTGTAGAACCAGACTTCGTCGCCGGCCTGCTGGCGCTCCTGGTAATAGGAGTAGTCGCGGTGGAAGAAGTTCAACTGCGGGACCCATACGTCGATGGCTCCGGCCAGCTCCTTGGCGTGGACCGCCTCGATGGTCCGCAACTCGGGGGCGTAGTCGCGGACGAGCCGCGCGATGGCCAGGTAGCTGTCGAGGTTCGCTTGGATCGGTTCGTCGGCCAGGTGCTGCACGTACTGCTCCAGCCAACCCTTTTCGCGCAAGTGGTCGCGCAGCGCGGGGAGGAATTGGGCGTAGAAACGATCCGCCTCGTCGCTGGCCGGATCGACCCGTTTTTCCACGACCTCTTCGCCACGGACTTCACGGATCTGGACCACGAAGGGGGAGTTCCATCCTGCGGCCCGGCCTCCGAGGTGCCCGCCCTCGATGAGGCCGACGACGCCCTCCTCGATGAAGATCTCCACCCAGCGGTCGAACCGCGAAAAGTCGACGTCCAGGGTGCCGTCGGGCCTGGCCTCGTAATCGGCCAGCCGCAGCGGCGAAATGAGCGCCACGTTCTGCCGGTATTCGGCCATGTTGCGGGCGTAGCGGCGGAGGAGGTCCCAGTATGCGGGCGAATCGGGCTCCGGGGCGACCTCCATGTGCCGCCACTGCATGGTGAACCAGTTGGTGACCCAGAGGCGGGGCTTTCCCACGGTGACGTCGAAGACGCGGATCGCCACGGGCAGGGTGGCCGATTGTTCCTGTCCCCCCACGCGGCCCGAGAGGCGCACCGTCCCGCGGTACGCGCCGGGCGCTGCGTCCTCCGGCACGGCCAGGGTGATCCAGACCGCCTGAGCCTGCCCGGCCGGCACGTCGATCGTTTCTTCCTCCAGGAGCGGGTCGGGGAAGTCGGCCGGCGGCTCGCGGAGCTGATCCTGGGGCGGCTGCTGGATCGGCCGATCCACCGGGACATAGCCGACGAAGCGGACCTGTGCCCCCTCGAGCGCGCTTTGCGGCTCCGCCTCCGATGCCAGGGGAGAGACCTCGGCCCGCAGGCCTTCGATGGCGCCGGCGGACTTCGCGACCAACTGGAAGGTCGCATGTTCGCCGCGCGCCACTTCGGCGAGGGCCTCGCTTGCCTCGGCCGGCGCTGCGTCGGGAAAGACGTTGACCAGCGGGTCGACCGCCCAGGCGGTCAGATCCGCCTCGTCTCCGCGTGCCGGCCGCGAGACCGCGAGGCAGGCGCCGGCGACGATCGCGAGAACCGCCCGGAGCATCATCGTGTTTCGCATCGGAGCACCTCCTGGAATGCGTGATCGTGAGCGATAGGAATCGATCGAGTGACGGCGGATCTTCGTCTCCTCCGCGGGCCTGATCGTAACCGGGGAAGCGGGGTGAAGCAAGCGATCGCGCCGGCACATGGACTGATCGCCTGCCCGCTCTCGAGGCCGTGCTGGGACCGTCAGCGGAGGCTTCCTCTTGACTGGCCCGTTTCCCCTGCTTAGAACCAGCCGTGGGGAGCCATCGAATCTGCTGCCACGATCACCCTAAAACCACTGGTGATGACGATGCGCGTCTTCGTGCCCGCCGTCGTGCTGATGCTGTTGGGGGCAAGCGCCGCGGCGGCCCAGCCGCAGGCCGTTCCGCTGAGCGAGCAGGAGTCCGATGCGTGGCTGCTGCACGTGATCCCGCTGCCGAAGGAAGCGCGGATCGAGGCGCGTCTGACCGTGCCGATCGCGCACCTGGGGGCGGTGGTCCCGCAAGAGCCGGAGCCCCCGTACGCAAACCTGCTGGAAGCGATCTCGCAGGCGTTGGCGGAGCGCGGCGCCGAGAGCCCGCCTTCGCCCGCGGAGGCTTTCCTCACCTTCGAGATCGCCGTTCTCGACGAGCGTACCGCCCGGCAGACACCGATGGCGCCGCTGCGGGAGCGGCTGCGCGGACTGGAGAATGCCGACCAGGCCTACATGATCGCCCGCGGTGAGGGCAATACCGTTCTCATCGGTGCCCTGGATCCCAAAGGCCTCTACTACGGCCTACTCACCATGTGGCAGCTCATGGAGCCGACCCTGCGGCAGGAGGAGGGCGTCTGGGTTGTCGACGTGCCGCTGGCGAACATTGTCGACTGGCCGGACCTCGCCGAGCGCGGCCTTTGGGGCGGCAGCGCCAACCGCGACATCGAGTGGATGGCCGAGCGGAAGATGAACCTCGTGGAGAGCCACTGCCGGACTCTGAGGGTGACGGACGAAGGGAAAGGGGTGGCGGAGTTCGACGTCAGCCTCATCGAGCGCGGGGCGGCCTGCGCGCTTCGGGTCGTGCCGGTGATCACGCACCTCGACCTGCTCGACCGCACCGGCATCTTCCGCGTCTTCCCCGACGCGCTGGGAGAGGGCGACCCGAGCACGTGGCCTTACGAGGGGAGCGTCAAGCCGGCGTGCTTCTCGAATCCGAAGACGGCCCAGGTGCTCGCCGATTGGATGCTCTCGCTGGCCGAGCAGCCCGAGGTGACGGACATCAACGTGTGGCTCAGCGAGCACCACGTGGCGTGCGCATGCGCGCAGTGCGCGGAGAAGGGGCAGTTCGTGCTGGAGGCCGAGGCGGTGACGCGGGGCTGGGAGCTCGCCCGCCAGGTGCGGCCCGACCTGGGCCTGCGCGTACTCCTCACCCAGGGGAGCTACCGCTTCAACGACGAGGTCATCGCCACGCTCCCGCGCGAGATCGGCATCAGCTACTACGACGGCGGCCGCACCTACGACTCGACGCGCAACGCGATGATCTACCCGCTGCTCGAGGAGTACCTCGCCGAGGGCGGCTGGCTCGGCTGCTACCCGCAGGTGACCGCCTCGTGGCGCATCGTCTGCCCGTGGAGCGGGCCGCAGTTCATCCGCTTCCGCATGACGGAGTTCGTCGACAAGGGCCTGGAGAGCCTGTGCGGCTACGCCACGCCGGACAACCGCTTCTACGACTTCAACGTCACTGCCGCGGCCGAGTGGTCGTGGAACGCGCACGGGCGGGACGAACGCGCCTTCGCGCTGGCCTATTTCACGCAGAAGGGCGTCGCCGAGGTGGAGAAGGCCGCCGACTGGGCCGTCCTCCTCGGGCCGGTGGGATGGGACGTGTACGGCGCCCGCGTGCCCTACCCCTGGTTCTTCGGGCGCATCGGCCGGGCCCTGCGCGCCGGCAACCTGCCCGCGCTGGGCGAAGGCCCCTTCCTGTACATGCCGGACGAGGAGCACATTGCGGCCAACCGGGAGACCTGCGCGCAGGCGATGGAGCTCGCCCGCGAAGTGGGCGATCCGGCCCTCATCGCGGAGACGCAGGTGATCGAGGGATACGTGAAGATGCTCCAGGCGATCCACGCGCTGCGCGAAGTGGCCGGCGGCCGGCAGGAGTTGACCGAAAAGGAGCAGGCGGCCGCGGGCCGGCTCATGGCCCGGCTCGACGAGGCGACGCACCAGACCGCCGGCGGGCTGCGCGCCTGGCAGGAGACGGTCGCGCCCGACGCCCGGGCGAGCCGCTTCGACGATACCGTCCGCGTGACCGAGGAGACGTGCGTGGAGGTGAGCGAGTTCCTCGAGTCGCTCGGCGTGGACGACCCCGGCCGGCCCTACCGCGCAAAGCTTGTCGGGGAATGGAAGACCGAGGACTTCGCCGAAGGGCCGGGAATCACCAAGCGGTGGGAAGTCACCGAGAGGATCTCCGGCCCGGGCCGCTACCTGATCGAGTTCGTCTACCGCAGGGGATGGTTCGGACTGAACATTCACCGTGCTTCGCTGATGAGCGCGCCCGCAGACGCCCCGGATGCGCTTACGCGCATCAGCACGGACGAACACCGGGGCAGCGCGGCGCACCGGAGCACGGCGAACGTCTACGAGTTCGACGTGGCGGCCCACGACCCGGACCTGCGCTACTTCGTGGTCGCCGAGGTGCACGGCGCACCGCTGGAGAGCCCGCCGGAGAGGCAAGGCTGCGAGGGGGAGGTGTTCTTCCGGAAAGAGCGACCCGGGGAGGCGAGGTAACGGCCTCACCCGCCGGCCGCATAAACCTGTGGAGGTGACCTGATGGTGCTGCGTGCCCTCACGTTGACGATCGCGCTCATCGCAGCCATGCTCCCTGCCCCCGCCGAGGCGCAGGACGTCCTCCCCATCCCCAACGGCGATTTCAGCCGGGGCCTCGAGGGCTGGACGATCCACGAGAACGACATCAGGCCCGGCCTTTCCGACGAGCAGGCGGCGAAGGGGACGCACGCGCTGAAGATCGTCGACGACTGCCCGGAGCAGTCGTCGCGGGCCACGGCGCCGCGGGTGCCGATCGACGGCGCCGGGGCGTACGAAATCCGCGGCGTGCACTTCCCCGTCTCCGGCAGCGGCCTGGGGATCTACGTCCGCATCCTGGACAAGGAGGGGCGCAATCTCTCCGGCGAGTCGCACCTCCGCGGCCTCGGCGGCTCGGACCGCCGCTGGCGGCCCTTCGCCATCCCCTTCTACACCCCCGACGAGGCGGCGTTCCTGGAGCTTTATCTGCACAGCTACAGCCATGCGCTCGTCGAGGCGTACCTCGACGACCTCCACTTCGTCGAGCTCAGCGAAGGCATGGAGCCGCCCTGGGAGGGGACCTACAAGATCCGGCCCCACGAGACCGAGCGCCTCACGCCCGCCGACATCGTCGGGCCCGACGGCATCGTCTATCCCAACTGGACGAAGACGGGCGTGCAGGGCGGGATCCCCGAGGTGCCGGTGTTCGCCGAAATCGAGCGCTTCGGGGGGCGGGCCGACGCCGATGTCGACAGCTCCGCGGCGCTGCAGGCGGCCGTCGAGGCGGCGGGCGCGGCCGGCGGCGGGGCCATCCTCTTCGGCGAGGGGACCTACTATCTCGACTTCCCCGTGACCGTCCGCGACGACGGTGTCGTCATCCGCGGCCAGGGTGCGGACAAGACCCGCCTCGTCTTCCGTTACGCCATCCCCGAGAACGGCGTTGCCTTCTACGCCCTGCCGCCGGGGGCGCGCGTGGGCAGGAACACGCGGGTGGAGATGCACTGCCGCCCCAAGGATCTTATGAAAATGGAGATGTTCGTCGGCGAGGAGCGCATCGGCACGTGGGAGCGCAGCCTGCACTCGGGCAACACGTTCGCCTTCGCCCGCCCCGGCCGGGAGATCATCGCCAGGGTCCCCGACGGAGAGCACCCGCTCCGCGGCGTCGCCACGTACCGCGACGGGAGCGAGTTGACCGGCGAGGTGCCCATCCTCGTCGACTCGAGCTTCGACGACCCGCGGCGGCCGCCCAACTCGCGCGCCGTCGTCACCTTCGAGGGCGCGGGCTTTGCGGGGCCGCGTATCCTTCTCGCCGAAGACGGCCGCCGCGGCGACATGGCCCTTAAGCTGGAGAGCACCGACGCCCTGCAAGCCGGCGACCACATCATCATCGACGGCCCCGCCACCGAGCGCTGGAAGGCGCTCACCCGCAATGCGTGCCCCTGGGGCACCTACCGGCGCTACGCCCTCGTCGTCGAGAGCATCGAGGGCGACCGCGTCACCATCAACCAGCCGCTGCGCATCGAGTTTCCCGTAATCGACGGGTCGTGGGTGCAGAAAGTCGTCCCCGTCCAGTACGGCGGCGTCGAGGACCTCACGATCGAGCAGACGGAGGACCTCTGGATCAGCACCGTCATTTTCTCCCACGGCTGGAACTGCTGGGCGCGGGGCGTGAACGTCAACATGGCCGGGCGCTTCCCCGTCTACGGGAGCATGGCCAAGTGGTGCGAGATCCGCGACTGCGTCTTCGACGACGCCTGGTTCAAGGGGGGAGGCGGCACGGCCTACGCGGGCTGGGAACACTCCTGGGACTGCCTCATGGAGAACGTGACGACGTACGGCTATCGCCACGCGCCGCTCTTCCAGTGGTCCGCCTCGGGGAACGTCATCCGCAAGAGCGTCTTCCACCAGAGCGACGGCCAGTGGCACGCCGGGTGGACCAACGAGAACCTCTTCGAGCAGTGCGTGATCGACGCCGCCACGGGGACGGGCAGCTACGGCTACGGCATGTGGGCCTCGCCGCCCGAGGACGATGCGCACGGCCCCAACGGCCCGCGCAACGTCGTCTACAACTGCGACGTCCGCTCGCCCCGCACGGGTCTCTGGATGGGCGGCATGAACGAGAACTGGCTCATCCTCCACAACCGCTTCGTGGTGGAGCAGGGGCAGGGCGTCTTCGCCAAGACGGCCAGCTTCGACCACGTCATCGAGGGGAACGTCTTCGTGCTCGAGGACGAGCGGTCGCCGATGGTCTTTCTGGCGACCCCGGACTGCATCGGCGTCGAGCTCATCTCCAATCGGCTCTACGGCGGCAGCGGCCAGTTGATCAGCGGGGTGGGAAAGCCCCTCGTGCTCGAGGGCAACGAGGCCTTCCCCCTCGACGACGCCCCGCGCCCGCAGCCGGAGGTGCCGTCGATCTACGAGTGGCAGCAACAGCACTACGGGGAGCGGTAGGGCCGGCGGCGTCCGCGGCCCGGGCTGTGGGCGTCACGGTCTCCGGGCGCCGCTCGCGGCCGAAGGGGACAGACCCATTTTCGCGGCCGAATAGCGTTATCCACAAGGAATACCTGCTACGGCCGCGAGAATTAGGACAGTCCCCCGTGAACGACCGAGATGCGGGCGAGCCCGTGGTTCTCAATCTGATGGCGGATGACGAACGGCGACACCCCATACTCAAACGCGAGGTCATCAATCTCATCCTCTCCGATCGTCTCCCCGGACAGGTCCCTTTTCAGCATTAGGTGCGGCGCCAGAAACTCAGCGGCAAAGGCACGATTCATCTGCTGTCGATGGGTTCGCAGCCTCGACACCGCCGCAAAGCTGCCAGGCGACGTCAAGTGCTCGAACAAGGCTCGGCAGAATGCAAACTGCCGGGAGTCCGGCCGTCTCTTTTCGATAAGGAATTTTGGGTTACCGCGCTGGTTTGGTCCGGTCAATGCTTCCAGAAACGGGCAGCCGCCGGCTTCCGCCACCAAGCAGTGGTCGAGTTGTGCAATACCCAGGTGCCCAGCCAAATCCGATAGCGAACGTGACTTCCAGGCTCCACGATTCACCCTGGCCCGCAGCTCTGCGGCAAAGCGGTAACCGGTCTCCCACGGACTCTCGCTCATCCTGCATGGCGGTGTCTGCCTTCGTATTTCTTCCAGGACGTCGATGGCATCGGCGTCTGTGGCGATCGATTCCGAAGCATTCGCCAGCGCGGCTGCCTGACTGGTCAGCTCATCAACGGCTGCCAAGGATAGGAAATCGTCGAGGAGGTCAGTACGGACTCTCCTGGCGATGTCGAGGATTGTGGCCTCCAATGCATTGTCAACGGCGTAGGGATCTGCGCCGAGCCGTGCGGCTGCCCGACAAAATTCCTGCTCGGCGGCATCCGCGTTCTGGATCGCCGACCACTCCTCATGGAGCGTAGTCCCAGAAAGACCGCAATCGTCGAGTCGCGCGACAACGGCGTCCACAAAGCCGCCTACGGGATCGAAAACGGCCTCTCGAGGCAGTTCTGCGTGTCCACCGGCAAGAAATCTGATCCCCGCGCTGGGAATGTCCAACGGCTGCCAGATAACTTCCACGTTCTCGCCGAGCGTCACGAAGCGTAGTGACGGCAAAACGAAGCCTTCACGGGCCCAGCGGAGATTGTGCCGGCGATCGAAGTCGCGACTGCTCGCTGCCCCCAGTCGCTCAACTTCCGATTGCAGGAACCACCAGTGTTCGGTGAACCACTCGGCCAGCGGAAACAAGGGGACGAAGACACTGGTGCGAACCGACTTGGACCTTCGATCCTGCAACTCCGTGACTGGGGTGTCGTCGATGAGGATCGACAGCGAGGCCCACGTCGCGCGCAGCTCCTCCCCCCGGGCTCCTCCCGGATCCTGCCATTCAAAAATAAACCGCAGGATGCTCATGGCATCTGCCAACTCACATTTGCCAATCGAAACGCTCGATTCCATCCGGCCATTCTTCGGGCTCCAACTGCCACCCCTTGTACTGCCCGAGCTCGCGATTCACGAGACGGGCTTCGTAGACAATCTCTCCGACCTTGCACCATGCATACCGCGGAAAACCGCTCTCCCAGGGGCCGCCGAAACACTGAACCTCGAACGCATATCGCAGCCATCGTTGAATATCGTCCAAGCGGTCGTTCATAGCAGCATCACATTTCGTCGCGTCTCCCCGAGGTCGCGGCAGACCGGCAAATGACGGTCCCGTCTTATGTTCCGGACTCCCAACATAAGTGACGCGGGCGGCGAGACGAGATACATCAAGGCCTTCAGGTGGCGGCTGAATGCTTCGCCGCCGCGGTCGTTTTCTCCGAGGAGCTCGCACGGACCTACCCCCAAATCATGCCGGATAAGAACGGATGCACTTGGGACTTCCACTCTCGGGCATTCTAATTCTCTTTGGACACGACACAAGCCCCCGAGCGGTGATCTTGGCGCCGCCTCTTGGACTCCTCGGACCGAACCGAGGCGCCTCGGTTCAACCCACCGATGCGCGAACACACCGCCGGAAACGATCGACCTTCGCCATCCGCCGGTGCGCCTCAGCGGTTACCCACTCCTCATCGACGTGAAGGAGTCGTTGCAGAACCGCCCCCATCGACCCTTTGTAGCGTCGAGGAAAGAACGGCAGCATTCTCCAGTCGGTGGATTGGCTCCCGATCGGCCCCTTGCCTGCAGTTCACTGTCCCGGGCGGCGCGCCTCACTTGCCGAGCGACTCGTCGAAGAAGGCGAAGACTTCTTTGGCGGTTTCCTGGACGATCATCATGTGCTCGATGCCCGCGTACTCGCGGAACACCACGTGCCCCGCACCAGCCCGGGCCAAATCCTCGGACAGGCTTTGCGCGGCCGGCAGAGCGAAGTCTCTGCTGCCGACGGCCACGAGGAATGCCGTGCCGCTCAAGTCGCCGTCGAAGCCAAACCACCCACCCCCGCCGAGGGCGGCCACCGCCCGCGGCGGTGGGCGGCACTCTCCCACGGCTCGCAGTGCCTGGGCCGCCCCCATCGAGTGGCCTACCAGGGCTACCCGCTCCCGGTCGATCGCCGTCACCTCGTCCAGGGCATCGATGAGGCGCTGGAGCGTCATTGGCGGCCCGAGCGGCGTCGCGCGCGGGGCGAGCATCAGCCAACCCCGGTCACGGCACAGCTCCACCGTGCGCCCTCGCCCGTAGGCGTCGAAAAAGAGGTTTTCGCTCCCTCCCGCCCCGTGCAGGGCGAGGACCAGCGGCCGCGGCCCCTCGGCGATCGCCTCGGGCACGTAGAGCCGCACCCGGGCCGTGCCGAGCTCGTCGGCCAGCGTCAGCCAGTGCTCGCCCGCAGCCATGGGAAGAGCCGGGTCGTCGCCCCGCTCGAGATTCTGGAGGACGATCTCCGCCTCGGCGAGCAAACGGGTGGCCGGGAAGTCGGTCTCCAGGTCGGTTCCCGCGAGGAGTCGCTCCAGGAGGACGACACGGTCGGCGAGTGTCGCCGCCGCGGTTCCGTCGAGCGGGGGCCGCGGCCCCACGGCCGCGCGCAGCCGAGCCACCCGTCCGGCGGGGTCGTCGGCGAACGAGAGTGTCCGCTCCCCCAATTCCACCTCGAAGCCGTCACCGGCCACCCGCACCGCCAGCCGATAGTCGCCTTCCCCGAGCGACCGGACGGGCACGACCAGATCCCGCGGCAAGCCCGCGATCTCGGCGGCAGCCGCCGCCACCTCGCGACCCTCGCCATCGAAGAGGATGAGCGAGATCACCGCGGGCGGGCCCTCCGGCGACTCGACCGGGTATAGCCGAGCCAAAGTCAACGGAACGCTCTCCGTGCCCACGTCGAAGAGCCGCGCCGGCCGGTCGACGACCAGCGCGAGGGCCGCTTCCAGGCCGGGGGGCGCCCCTTCCGGGAAGTCCAGCGCCACCCGCGCCCTATCGAGCGACTGCGCCGTGCTGATGCGGCTGAGACCGAAGAAGCCTCGCACCGCCTCGTGCAGGAAGCCTGCGCCGCGGTCGCGGGCCTGCGGATCGCGGTTTGCCTCCCAGGCCGCTTCCACCGCCCGCAGCCGCTGCCCCAACTCGTACCGCGGCTCCTCGGCGGCAAGCGGTTGGCAGACTGCTGCCACAGCCCCCCAAACAAGGCATCCCAGCGTCGCGGCTGCTGTGGCGAGGCGGCTTCTCGGCGTTCTGCGCGTGCGTCGCAACATGGCACTCTCCGGTGAACGGACGACTTTCGATGGTCACCGGGAATTGATTGTACGTCCAATCCGCACAATCCGGAAACGTGGAGCGGCCCTCGGGCGGGCCGAAGCGGTTCTCTGGCTCGGGGGGGTTGCCTCGGCGGCCGCAACTTGCCAGAGCGCGCGACATCTTTTAAGATTTTAGGTTGCATAAGGTTACGTCTGGGTGCCGCACTTTCCGGCGCTGCCTGGGTGCGTGGCGGAGGGGTAGCCCCCGGGCAACACCATGCGGAACCCGTCGCAGGCGGTGTAGGTCGAAGCGTCCAAGGAGGAGCTGGGGTGAGACGGAGAAGCGAGATCGCGCCCTGGCCGGCACGAGCAAGCGGGCTTCCCGCGGCAACCGGGATGCCGCGGAAATCCCCCGGAGCGTTTCGGTTTTGCGGAGGGGTGTTGGCCTTCTTTCTGGCCGTCTGGGGAGGGGCCGGTGCGGTTGGTGCGGCGCAGTTCCGCGTGGACCGCCCGGTGGATGCGGAGGATGCGTCGGCCGCGGAGGATGCCCTCGTCTTCCTCCCTCCGGACCGGATCACCCTGCAGCGTTTGAATCAGGCGCGGCAACTCGTCGAGGAAGACCGCTTCAGCGAGGCGGTCCGGCGGCTGGACGAGATCCTCCAAGGCCCCGAGGACTTTTTCTTCCGTCCGGAGGGTAGCGGCCCGCTGCACCGCAGTCTTAAGGGCGAGGCGGAACGGTTGATCGGCGCCCTGCCGCCCGCGGGGCGCGGCGCCTACGAGCTCCGCTTCGGCGACGAGGCCCGGCGGCTGCTCGAGACGGCCGCGTCCGCCGGCGACGCGGAGGGCCTCGCCGAGGTCTCCCGCCGCTACTTCCACACGGCGGCCGGCTACGAGGCCACGTTCCTTCTGGCGGCCTACCACTTCAACCACGATCGTCCCCTGGCAGCGGCGCTGGCCGCGCAGCGGCTGCAGCGGGCCGGGGAGGCGGCGGCGCCCTTTGAACCGACGCTTTCCGTCCTGGCGGCGGCCGCCTGGCTCCGAACGGGAATGGAAGAGAACGCCCGCAATGTGCTGGGCGATCTCGAGCGGCGGGTTCCCGGCGCCACGGTCGACATCGCCGGCCGTCCTACGCCGCTGTTCGCCGGCGAGGGCGACCCGCTCGACCGGCTCGGCCGGCGGGTCGCCTCGCGGCAGGAGCCCCTTCACGGCGGGCCGCACGAATGGCGGATGTTTCTGGGCAACCCGTCCCGCAACGCACCCTCGCGCGGCGGAACGCCCCTGCTGAACCTCCGCTGGCGCGTCGCCGCCGCCGATCATCCCGTCGTCGAGCAGATGATCGACGTCCGCCGGCGGAGCGCCCGCGAATACGGCCGGCTGGTGCTCCCCGCGATGCATCCGCTGGTAGTCGACGACGTGGTCCTCATGCGCACCATCCGCACCCTCCTGGCCGTCGACTTCCACACCGGGAAGCGTCTTTGGGAGATTCCCGTGGAGAGTCCTTTCCAGGACGTGGTGGAAGGGGGGGACATCGACTTCCACCAGGCGTACCTGGCCTTGGGTCTCGAGCAGCGCCTCTGGGAGGACGCCACCTACGGCACGCTCAGCAGCGACGGCCGGCTGGTATTCTCCGTCGAGGATCTCGAAGTCGACTTCAGCCCGCACCGTGCGCCGGTCATTATCATGGGGGGCCGGCGGCAGTTCGCCGCCGCGCGCAACGACAACCGCCTGGCCGCCCATGATATCCGCACGGGCAAACTCGTCTGGCACCTTGGCGGCGGGCCCGAGGAGTACGGCCTGCCGCTCGCCGAAAGCTTCTTCCTGGGGCCGCCGCTGCCGCTGGCGCGCGAGCTCTTCGTACTCGCCGAAGAGAAGGGAGAGATCCGCCTCCTGGCGCTCAACGCCTCGAGCGGCGAAGTCCTCTGGTCGCAGCAACTGGCGCTGGCCGAACAGCCCGTCCTCCACGAACCGGTGCGGCGGCTGGCGGGCGCCTCCCCCTCCTACGCCGACGGGATCCTGGTCTGTCCCACCGTCGCCGGCGCCGTGGTGGCCGTCGATCTGGCTACCCGCGCGCTCCTCTGGGGGTACACCTATCCTCGCGACGCGTCCTACAACGCGCAGGCCCGACTGGCCGCTGTCCGCCTGGGCTACCCCAGGACGGTCGACGACGCCGACCGATGGCGCGATGCCACGGCCACCATCGCCGAGGGCCGCGTCCTACTCACGCCTCCCGATTCGACACAGCTCCATTGCATCGACCTCGTGGACGGCCGCCCCCTCTGGCAGGTCCCGCAGGAGGGCGACCTCTTCGTTGCCGCCGTCCATGGGGGCATGGTGGTCCTCATGGGATCGAGGGGCTTGCGCGCCCTGCACCTCGCCGACGGCTCGCCCGCCTGGGACGACCGGCTCGAGTTCCCCGACCAGGCACGCCCCAGCGGCCGCGGCTTTCTCGCGGCGGGCCGCTACTATCTCCCCCTCGATTCGGCGGAAGTCGTGGCCATCGACCTTGCGGCGGGTGAACTGGTCGGCAGCAGCCGCTCCCGCGACGGCACGGTTTTGGGGAACCTCGTATGCTACGGCGACAAGGTTCTCGCCCAAGGGCCGCAAGGCCTGGACGCCTACTATGCCCTCAATGCCCTCCGAGCCGAGGTCGAGTCGTCGCTGGAGGAGACCCCGGACGACCCCCGGCTCCTCGTCTTGATGAGCGAGATCCTCCTCGACGCGGAGGACTACGCGGGGGCGGCCGAGCTCCTGCGGCGGGCCCTCGGGGCCGACGACGATCCGCGGATCGTCGAGCAGCTCTTCGAGGCGCTGGTCGAGGGACTCGAGCACGACTTCCCGGCCTTCGAGCCGACGGCTGCCGAAGCCCGGGAGCTTGCCGTCGACGCCGGCCAGCGCGGCCGCCTCCTCCGCACGCTCGCCGAGGGCTACCACGCCGCCGGCCGTTGGGAGGATGCCTGGCGCGAATACCTCCACCTTGTCGATTTCGACCGCGACCACCCCGGCCTGGAGCAGCTCACTCGCACGCGCCTCGTCCGCCGCGACCGCTGGATCCGCGCCCGCATCGGCGCCCTCCGCAGCGCAGCCCCGCCCGAGGTGGTCGCCGCCATGGACGAGGACCTCGCCTCCCGGCTGGCCGCCGCAGAGGCCGCCTCCGGGAGCGGCGGGCTGGAGAGCTTTGTGGCCCACTTCGACGGCCACCCCTCGGCGGAGCGGGCCCAGTGGCTTCTCGCCGAGCGCTTCGCCAAAGCGGGGCGCTGGCTGCCGGCCGAACAGGTGCTCCTCCGCCTCGAGCGCGCAGGTCCGCCGGAGCAGCAAGCCCGCGCCGCGGCGCGCCTGGCGCTGCTCCACCGGGAGGCCGGCCGGCCCGATGCCTCGGCCGTCTACTACCGCCGCCTGGCCGACGCGTTCGCCGAGGTGGAATGCCTCGACGACCAGACGGGCCGCCAACTCGTCGAGGCGCTCCCCGGTGACGATGCGGTCCATGCATATCTCGCCGCAGGGCCCGTCTGGCCGCAGGGCCTCGTCCACACCCGCATCGAGCAGCGGCGCGCGGTCGGCCGAGCCGCCTTCGGCCGCCTCCCCTTGGAGACCGCAGACGGCGGGCCCTTCTTCGCCCACGCCGCCTTCTCCTTCGACCAGGCACGCCAGCTGCTTGTCGCCCGGGACGGGCTCGGCCGCCCCCTGTGGCAGGTTCCTCTCCCCGACGTCGAGATCCGCTACGCCTACGGCCGCGGCCTCAACAAGGTGCATGCGCGCGGACACCTGATCACGGTCTCGCTGGGGACCCAGATGCTGGCCGTCGATGCCGGCGTCCCGGAAAGCCCCCGAGTCCTCTGGCACCACGACCTTTCGGCTCCCATCCCCGCGTCGGGCGCCGAGCCGGCCGCCCTCGCCCCCGGCGGCAACGCGGGGGGCGCGCAGCCCATCTTCCAGGGAGGGAGAGGGATGATCGTGGCGCCGGCCGCCCTGGAACAAGTCCATCTTTCCCGGCTCTACAGCCAGACGGGCGGCTCCCTGGCGCTGGTGACCGACCGCCTCGTCTGCTACCAGCAGCTCCGCACCGCCGTGGCCGTCGAGCCGCTCACCGGCAAGGTGCTCTGGACGCGCAGCGATCTGCCCCTGGGCAGCAGCATCCTCGGCGACGAGGAGTTCGTCCTCGTCGTCGACTCCCAGGGCGACGAGGCAACGATCCTCAGCACCTTGGACGGCGAGCGCCTGGGGACGCGTTCCATGCCGGACCAGCGGGATACGGTGGCGATCATCGGCCGGGACGCCCTCGTCCGTTCGCTCGACGGCGGCCGAACGGTCGTCGAGCGGCTCGACCTTGCCTCGGGCGAAGTCCACTGGTCGGCGGGCCCCTTCGGCCCCGCCGTTCACTCCGCCCTCTTGGGCGAGGAGGCCCTGGGCCTCTACGATCCGGCCGGGCACTTCCGCCTCGTCGATCTGAGCGACGGCGAGACCCTCTTCACGTCCGACGAGGTGCCCGAGGTGCGGCAATTGATGGGCATACGCATCCTCCCTCGGGGCGAGAACCTCGTCCTCCTGGCCAACCTCAGGCCGGGCCCCAACCGCACCGTCCAGACGCAGCCATTGCAGGGGTTCAACTCGGAAATGGTGGCCCTGGGCAAGGTGATCCTCCTCGACCGCGACGGCGGCCTGGTAGCCCCTGCGGTGGACGTCGAGGACCAGCACCTCCCCCACGACCAGCCCGCGGAACTGCCGCTGCTGGTCTTTGCCTGCACCGTCTTCGAACGATCGCCCGGCGGGACCAGCCAGCAGCGGCAGCTCTCCGTCCTGGCCATCGACACGCGCAACGGACGCGCCTTGTGCCGGGAGCGGATCCCGGGGATCGCCAACAGCTTCGAGATCTTCGCCGAGCCCGAGCAATCCGCCGTGCGTCTGTTTCTCGACCAGTGGGCCTTCCACTTCGAGCTCTCCGACGATCCCCTACCTCCGCCGGCCACTCCGGGAGAGGCGACCGCCCCGCGCCCCCAGAGAAGCCCCCTCTCGGTATTCCGCAACGCCCTGGAACGCGCCGCACAAAATGCCATGGACCGCGCCCTGCCCGGGGCCCCGGAACACCCGCGACAAGAGGCCTTGGTGCCGATCCCGGACGACCTTTTCGACGCGTTGCCTCCCCGACCCCGCCGATGACCCCGGCTCGCCGCGTTTTCCTGGATTGCTCCGCCGGTCAGTGGTAGGGTGAGTTCTGCCACCCAGCAACCCCATGTTCAGCACGAAACCATGACCACGTTCACCTGCAAGTCGGTTGTGGCCCTGGCTGCCTGCGCGGCGGCGCTGGTCCCAGGTGCGGCGGCCGCCGAATCGGTTCGCCCCCTCCCGCCGGAGGTCCGCCGGGCCACGGGGCGCGGACTCGAGTGGCTCGCCGGCCAGCAGTCCCGCGCCGGCTACTGGACCGCGAGCAACGGCCGCTACCCGGCCGCCATGACCGGCCTGGCGGGGATGGCTCTGCTGGGGGAAGGTTCCACCACGACGCAGGGGCGCTACGCGGAGAACATCCGGCGGGCAGTGGACTATCTCGTCAGCCGCAGCCGCCCGAACGGGCTGATCGGCGACCCCCGTGACGACCGGTACACCTACGGGCACGGTTTCTCGATGCTCTTTCTCTCCCAGGTGCTCGGTGAGGAAGAGGACCTGGAACGCCGTCAGCAACTCATCGATGTGCTCAGCCGCGCCGTGGAATTCACCGGCTGGGCACAGACCCCCGCGGGCGGCTGGGGGTACGTGAGCGCCCGCGACGGCAACAACTTCGACGAGGGCTCCACGACGATCACGCAGGTGCAGGCGTTGCGAGGCTGCCGGAACGCGGGGATTCCCGTACCGTCCGAGATCATCGAGGGGGCCATCGAGTACATCCGCATGTGCACCCTCCCCGACGGAGGCGTGCAGTACAATTCCAAGGGGGGTGGCGGACGGCCTGCGATCACCGCCGCGGCGATCGCCTGCCTGTTCAATGCGGGCGAGTACGACGACGAGTATGTTCCCCTGCTCCTGGCCTATTGCGAGAAGCACCTCAACGACCTGACCAACCAGGGCTTCGGCCACTGGCACTACGCCCACTACTACTATGCGCAAGTCCTCTACCGGGAGGGGGGCGGCGACTGGGAGGAGTACCGCGACCGCCTCTTCGCCCGCCTCGTCTCGGAAGCGGCGGCCGACGGGTCGTGGAGCCAGGGGTACATCGGGCCCGTATACACCTCGTCGATGAACCTGACCATCCTTCAGCTCGACCGCGCGGTGCTACCCATCTACCAACGCTAGAGGAGTCTTCCATGAACGACGTGGCACCGCCGCAAGGCGGAGGGCTGGCGGCCGACGACCAGACCACGATCGAGAAGCTCGGCGCCGCCCGCCGGCGGATTCTCGAACAGCTTCAGCGGATCATCGTTGGCCAGACGGAGGTCATCGACGAGCTGCTGATCTCCCTGTTCAGCCGGGGTCATTGCCTGCTGGAAGGGGTGCCGGGGCTGGCGAAGACGTTGCTGATCAGCACCTTGAGCCGCACGCTGAACCTCTCCTTCAGCCGCATCCAGTTCACGCCCGACCTCATGCCGGCGGACATCACCGGCACCGAGGTCATCGAGGAGGACCGCGCCACGGGGACGCGCCACTTCCGATTCCTCGAGGGCCCCCTCTTTTCGAACGTGATCCTCGCCGACGAGATCAACCGCACGCCCCCGAAGACGCAGGCCGCCCTGCTCGAGGCCATGCAGGAGCGGCAGGTGACCGTCGGCCGCGTTCGCCACGGCCTGGCCGATCCCTTCTTCGTACTGGCCACGCAGAACCCCATCGAGCAGGAAGGGACCTACCCGCTCCCCGAGGCCCAGCAGGACCGCTTCATGTTCAAGGTCTTCGTCCGCTACCCCAGCTTCGAGGAGGAGTTCGAGGTCGCCCGCCGCACCACGGCCCCCCTGGACGACACCGTGGACCCGGTGCTCTCCGCCGAGGACATCCTCTCCTTGCAGCGGATCGTCCGAGAGGTGCCGGTCACCGACCACGTCATCCGCTACACGCTGGCCCTGGTCCGCCAGACGCGCGTCGACCAGCCGGGAGTGCCGGAGTTCATCCGCGAACAGCTCGCCTGGGGCGCCGGGCCGCGGGCCGTCCAGTTCCTCATCCTCGGGGCCAAGGCCCGGGCCCTGCTCAACGGCCGCACCTACGTGGCCTGCGACGACGTCCAGGCACTCACCAGGCCGGTCCTCCGCCACCGCCTGGTGCTCAGCTTCACGGCGGAGAGCGAGGGAGTCACCACCGACCAGGTGGCCGAGCGGCTGCTGGAAATCACCCCCACCCGGGAAGACGAACTGACCCGCGATGCCCGCTTCCAAGCCATTCTTGCATCCTGACGCCGTGCGGCGGATCGCGCGCCTCGAGCTCCGCGCCCGCCACATCGTCGAGGGTTTCCTCTCCGGGATGCACCGGAGCCCCTACTTCGGCCAGTCCGTGGAGTTCCTCCAGCACCGCGAGTACTCCAAGGGGGACGACTTGCGGTACGTCGATTGGAAGGTCTGGGCCAAGCAGGATCGCCTCTACGTCAAGCAGTTCGAGGAGGACACGAATCTCCGCGCCACGCTCCTCGTCGACGTCTCCGAGAGCATGCATTACGGCAGGGGACCGCTGAACAAGTACCAGTATGCGGCCACCATGGCTGCCAGCCTGGCCTACCTGCTCCTGCGGCAGCAGGACGCCGTCGGCTGCCTGGTCTTCGACGAGGCGACCCGCGCCACCGCCCCCCAGCGGACGAAGCGCAACCACCTCGACAGCGTCGTCGAGGTCCTGGCCGCCGGCAAGCCGGGGCACAAGACCGATCTGTCCCAGGTCCTCCGCGACGCGGCGAAGACCTTTCCCCGGCGGGGGATGATGATCCTGATCTCCGACCTGCTGGTGGCGCGGGAAGGGCTCCTCCGCGGGCTCAAGCTCCTCCGCAGCCGGGGCCACGACGTCATCGTCCTCCACGTCCTCGACGACGACGAGCTCGACTTCCCCTTCAGCGGTCCGACCCGCTTCGACGGGCTGGAGTCGCTCGACCAGATCAACTGCAACCCGCGGGCCCTCCGCGAGGGTTACCTCGCCGCTGTGGGAGAGTACCTCGACGAAGTCCGCCGCGGCTGCGTGGGCCTCCGCGTCGAGTACGCCCTGGTGCGCACCAGCGAGCCGTTGGACGCCGCCCTGACCGCCTTCCTCAGCCGCCGCCTCGCCCTCGACCGGCGATAAGGGATGGTTCGTTGTCCGTTGTTCGTTGTCAGTTGTTTGTAGCTCGTCCAGTGCGGTGAAAAGGAATCGTCACCACGCACCACGCACCACGCACCACTTACCACGCACCACGCACCATGCCCACGTTCGTCCATCCCGCTCTCCTCTGGGGACTGCTGGCCGTCGGCGTGCCCGTGTTGATCCACCTGATCAACATGTTCCGCCACCGCCGCGTCCGCTGGGCGGCGATGGAGTTTCTCCTCGTCAGCCAGCGCCGCAACCGCACCTGGGTGCTCCTCCGGCAACTCCTCCTCCTCGCGGCGCGGATGGCCGCGGTGGCGATCCTCGTGGCGCTGCTTGCGCAGCCGATGCTGCGGGGCGTGTGGGGCGACCTGCTGGGCGCGGCCCGCACGCACCACGTCGTGCTCCTCGACGACAGCTTCTCCATGTCCGACCGCTGGGCCGACACCAGCGCCTTCGCCGAGGCGAAGGAGGTCGTGCGGCGCATCGCCGCCACGGCCGATGGCCGGCAGCGCCAGCGGTTCACCCTCCTCCGCTTTTCCCAGGCCCTCCGCCCGGTGGTGGGCACCCAGGCCGACTTCGTCGAGGAGCCGCTCGAGGCCGGTTTCCGCGAGCGACTCGAATCGCACCTCAGCGAGATGGAAGTCTCGCAGACCGCGGCCGGGCCCGCCCGGGCCCTGCAGGCCGTCGGGCAACTGCTCGGCACCGGGGAGGAGGAGAACCGCCTGGTCTACCTCGTCTCCGACTTCCGGGCCCGCGAATGGGACGAACCGGTCGAGCTCCGCGAAGACCTCGCCCGCCTCGCCGACGCGGGCGCCCTGCTCCACCTGGTCCCGTGCGTCGACGACGTGCGTGCCAACCTGGCCATCCGCCGCCTGGCGCCCGCCGACGGGCTCCGTGCCGCGGGGGTCCCCTTTTTCATGGAGCTTACCGTCGAGAACTTCGCCCCGGAAGCGGTCCACGACGTCACCGTGATGCTCACCGAGAACGGCCACAGCCGCCCGGCCGTAACGATCGAGAGCATTCCACCGCGGGCTACGGTCACGGAGCGCTTTCAGGTCCGTTTTTCCGAGCCGGGCACCCACCTGGTGACCGCGAGCCTCGAGGGCGACGCCGTGGCCGCCGACAACCACCGCTTCGCCGTCGTCGACGTGCCCGCCGACGTCCCCGTTCTCCTCGTCGACGGTGCCTTCGACGGCCGCGACGCCCGGTATCTGGCCGCCGCGCTCGCCCCGGGCGGACGCGTCCGCACCGGCGTCCGCGTCCAGGTCGAGCCTCCCCGCTTTCTGGCCCTGCACCCGCTCGACGAATTCGCCGCGGTCTTCCTGGCCAACGTCGAGCACCTGGAGGATTCGGCAGTGGCCGCCCTGGAAGGCTTCGCCGCCGGCGGCGGCGGGGTGGTCTTCTTCCTCGGCGAGCGGAGCGGGATCCCCTTCCACAACGAACACCTCTACCGCGACGGCGAGGGAATCTTCCCCGCCCCCCTCGCCGGCCCCGAAGCGCTCCCCGTCGACCGCCTCCGCCGCGGACCGGACCTTCAGGTGGCCGAACACCCCATCTTTCGGATATTCCAGGGCGAGCGCAACACCTTCCTCGAGCTGGTCAACGTGGAGCGTTACGTTGCCGTGCCGGCCGACTGGCGCCCCACCGCCGACTCCACGGCGCGCACCATCGCCCGGCTCCGCAACGGCGCGCCGCTCGTCGTCGAGCGCCGTTTCGGCGAGGGGCACGTGCTGGCCTTCCTCACCACCGCGGCCCCGGTGTGGAACAATTGGGCCCGGGGGAATCCCAGCTTCGTCATCGCGGTTCAGGAGATGCAGGCCTTCTTCAGCCGCGGGCGGGACGAAGAGCGCTTCCATCCGGTGGGCGTCCCCATCGAGCTGGAACTCGACCCGGCCGTGCACCGCCCCGAAGTCCGCTTCGTCGTGCCCGGCCATTCGGCCCCCACGGCCACCCTGGACGCCGTGCCCACCGACGAGGGTTCGCTGCGAGCCACGGTCCCCGAGACCTTCGCCGCCGGCTTCTACGAGGCCCGCCTCCTCCGCGCCGACGGCGGTACGGAGAGTCGCCGCCTGGCGGTCAACGTCGAGCCCGCCGAGGGAGACCTCGCCCTGCTCACCGGCCCGGAGCTCGCCGCCCGCCTCGAGGGGATTCCCTATCAATACTCCCCGGCCGCCGCCCTGCGGTTCCGTACCGACGACCTGGCAGGCCGCGACTTGAGCACGGCGGTCCTCGCGCTCCTGGTCGTCCTTCTCGTGGGCGAACAGGTCCTCGCCTACTCGTCCGGCTACCACCTCCCGGCCCGGACGTCGGCGAGAGGAGGTGCCGCATGACGCTGCTCGCCCCCCTCTTCCGTCTCTCCCTGCTCGCCACCGCCGTCGAGCCCCAGGCGGTCCGCAACCTCTTCGAATGGGGACGCATCGAGAACAACGCCGATTGGGTCCTCCCCGTCGGTACCGCCTTGCTCGTCATGCTCTTCGTCCGCTTCATGTACCGCCGGGACGCCGCCGAGCTGGGCGCCGCCTGGGGCTGGTTCCTTACGGCGCTGCGGACGGCGGTCGTCCTCGGCCTGCTGGTCCTCTTCCTCCAGCCCACCTGGCGTACGGAGATCGAAGAAGTCGTTCCCTCTCGGGTCGCCGTACTGGTCGACACCAGCCTCAGCATGGGCATCGCCGACGCGGTCCCACCCGGCGGCACTGCGGAAATCCCCCGCGCCGAGAAGATCGCCTCGGAATTGGCCGCGGGGACCCTCCTCGACGAGCTTCGCCAGACGCACGAGCTGTCGGTCTCTGCCTTCGACGAGGAGGTCCGGCCGCTCCTCTCCGTCGCCCCCCGGTCGGCGGGTGAGGCCGCGCCCCGAACCGGGGACTCCCCCAACGCCCAGCCGGCAGCCTTCGATTGGCAGCAGGCCCTCCGCCCCGTAGGCACGCAGACCCGCCTTGGCGAGGCCCTGCAGCAGGTCCTCAGCGAGCACCGCGGGCAGCCGCTGGCGGGGATCGTCGTGCTCTCGGACGGCGGGCACAACGCGGGCATCGCCCCGGACGCCGCCATCGAGACGGCGCGCGAGGACGACGTTCCCCTCTTTCCCATAGGCATCGGCTCCGACCGCCGCCCCTCGGGCCTCCGCGTCACCGACCTGACGGCCCCCGCCCGGGCTTTTCCCAGCGATCCGTTCACCGTCACCGGCTATCTCCAGAGCGACGGCCTCGCCGGCAGGACGGTCACCGTCCAACTGCTCCGCCGCGACGAAGCGTCGCATCCCCGGGGCGGCGAGCCCGGCTCGGGCACACTCGTCGAGGCCCGGGAAATCACCTTCGAATCCGATAGCCAGACCGTCCCCATCCGCTTCGAAATCGAGGCCGACGCCACCGGCCGCCAGACCCTCTGCCTGACGGTCCTCGCGCCCGACCTGGCAATCCCCGATCACGACCTCCTCCGCGAGGCCGACGTCGAGGTCGTCGACCGGCGGAGCCGCCTCCTCCTTCTCGCCGGCGGACCGACGCGCGAGTACAGCTTCCTCCGCGTCCTCCTTCATCGCGATCCTTCCGTGGAACTCGACGTCCTGCTGCAGAGCGCGCCGCCGAGCATCTCCCAGGAGGCCGATCGAGTCCTCGAAGAATTCCCCGCCACGCGCGAGGAGCTCTTCGAGTACGACGGGCTCGTCGCCTTCGATCCGGACTGGCACGATCTGACACCGCATCAGATCGACCTCTTGGAGAGCTGGATCGGCGAACAGGCCGGCGGCATGATCGTGATCCCCGGCCCCGTCTTCGCCGGCAGGGCCATCAACAGTTGGATCCTGGATCCCGCCATGGCCCAGATACGGGCCCTCTATCCCGTGGAGTTCCCCCAGCGGACCTCCGCCCTGGAAATCACCGCCCACTCCAGCGAGGACCCCTGGCCGCTGGACTTCACTCGCGAGGGCATGGAGGCCGAGTTCCTCTGGCTCGGCGAGGGCCTCTCCGCAAGCCAGCAGGCCTGGGCGGCCTTTGAGGGCGTCTACGGTTTCTTTCCCGTTCGCGGGCCGAAACCCGGGGCCACCGTCTACGCCCGCTTCTCCGACCCGCGCGCCGCCTCGGGAAGCGAGCTCCCTCCCTTCCTGGCCGGGCACTTCTACGGTGCCGGGCGGGTCTTCTACATCGCCAGCGGGGAGCTATGGCGGCTCCGCAGCCACAGCGAGAGCCATTTCGAACAGCTTTATACGAAGCTCATCCGCCACGTCTCCCAGGGACGGCTCCTCCGCGGCTCGGCCCGCGGCGTGCTCCTCGTCGGCCAGGAGCGGTACCTGCTCGGCAACACCGCCGAGATCCGCGCCCAGCTCACGAACGTCCGCCTCGAGCCCCTGGACGCCGTCGGCGTCCCGCTCGAGGTCGTCCGCCCCGACGGCAGCCTCGCCGCCGTCGAGCTCGAGGCCGATCCGGCCCGCGCCGGCACCTTCACGGGACGCTTCGCCTTGACGGTCGAGGGAGCCTACCGCCTGGAGTTGCCCGTACCGGAGAGCGACGAGCGCCTCGTCCGCCGCCTCCGGGTCGCCATGCCCGACCTGGAACGCGAGAATCCCCAGCGAAACGACGCCTTGCTCAGCCACCTCGCCCGGGCCACGGGGGGACGATACTACGTGGGACTCGGCGAGGCGACCGGTCCCGCCGCGGCCGAGCCCCTCGCCGCCCAGGTCCGCGACCGCACGAAGACGATCGTCCTCACGGCTGGCGCCAGCGAGGATTGGGAGCGGCATTGGCGTGGTTGGATGCTCTTCGGACTCGCTGCCCTGCTTTCGGTCGAATGGCTCGCCCGCCGCTTGCTCCGCCTCGCATAGACCGTGGACAATACAGTATATGAGCGCCCCTTCCCCACATGACGAACCGCGACTCCTCCCGGCCGTGCGGGCTCTCCTCGCCGTGCTGCGGAGACGCGTCCGGCAGTACGTCTGGGCGGAAGGACTCGCCGTGGCGGTCGCCTGGCTGGGATTCGCCTTTTGGGCGAGCCTAGTCATCGACTGGTTCTTCGAGCCGACCCGGCTCGTCCGCGGCGCTATGCTGGCGGCGGCCGTCTGCGGGCTGCTGGCGATCCTATGGCGGTGGATCGGTCGGCGCGCCTTCGTCCCCTTCTCGGACGGCAACATGGCGATGCTCCTCGAGCGCCGCTTCCCCGAACTGGACGACGCCCTCCTGACCGCCGTCCAGCTCACCGAGCGGAGAAGATCGGACGGCTTTAGCGACTACCTCCTGGCCGAGACCTGCCGACGAGCCGCCGAGCGGGCCGCGAACCTCCAGGTCGGCAAAGTCTTCAACCCGGCGCCGCTGCGCCGCGGACTGGCCGCCGCCGTACTGCTCGCCCTTTCGGTGGCACTGTTCGCGGGCACGGCCCCCGGCGCCATGAACACCTGGCAACGGCGGGTGCTCCTCTTCTCCGAGGAGCTTTGGCCGCGCCAGACCCGCCTTCTGGTCGACGGCTTCGACGAGGGCGTCGTCCGTATCGCCCGCGGCACGGACCTCTCCGTCGTGGTCCGCGCCGATACCCGTTGGCCCCACGTCCCCGAAGTGGTCCACGTCCGCTACCGCACCGAAGGGGGCGCCCGCGGCACCGAAGCCATGGTACGCGAGGGCGATGCGCTCCGCAGCGGCGCCGACTACCAGGACTACACGTATACCTTCCAGGGTGTTCTCGCCCCCATCCGCTTCGATCTCGTGGGCGGCGACGCCCGCATCCGCGATCTGGCAATCGAGGTCGTTCCCAGTCCGACCATCGTGGAGATGACGCTCGCCTGCCGGTTCCCCGCTTACACCGCCCGCGAGCCCCGCGAACTGCCCGTCGCCGGCCCCATGGCGGTCCCTCGCGGCACGCGCCTCGTCGTCCACGCCACCACGAATAAGGAACTCGTCCGGGTGCAGGTGGACCACAACCTGGACGGGGCCACTCCCTCCGGCTACCCGCCTGCGGATGCCGCCGTCTTCCCCGAGCACCCCCGCCACTTCCAGTTCGCCCTCGACGCGCTGGAAGAGGACCAGACCCTCCTCTTCACCTTGGTCGATACCGACGGCATCCGCAGCCGCGAACCGGTGCGGCTTTCCCTCCAAGCCGTTGAGGACGAAGCCCCCAGGGTGGCCGTCCGCCTGGCGGGTATCGGCTCCGCCGTCACCCCCCAAGCCCGCATCCCGGTCGCCGGAACCGTCAGCGACGACTTCGGCATCGCCCGCGTCTTCTTCGGCGTGGGCGTCGAGGGGCTTCCCCCGCGGGAGCGGACCATCGTCGCCTCGGCGGGCAATCCTACCGAGTTGGCCATCGACGACGCCCTCGAGATCCGCGATCTGACGCTGACGCCCGGCCAGCGGCTCGAGCTGGCCGTCAAGGCCACCGATCGCTGTGCGGTGGGCGAGGGCCCCAACACGGGCTCCAGCGAGCGATGGGTGCTCGACGTCGTCACGGCCGACCAACTGCTCGCTATACTCCAGTCCCGCGAGCTCACGCTGCGGCAGCGCTTCGAGACCGTGATCGGCGACGTGGCCTCCACGCGGAGCTCGCTGGCACAGATCGACCTCGCCACGGCGGTCGAGGAGGAGACCGCTGCCCTCGACGTGACGCCCGACGTCGCCGCCCGGCCGGTCGGCGCCGAACCGGGCGACGCCGTCGTGCCGGCGTCCGGGGAGACGGCCGCCGCCACGGCCCGCCTCCGCGTCGCCCGCGCCCAGCAGAACAGCCGCAAGGACACCCACGAGACCCTGGGCATCGCCGAGGCCTTCGAAGACATCTGCCTCCAATTGGAGAACAACCGGCTCGACACCTACGAGCTCAACCAGCGCCTCCGCGAACGCATCGCCCACCCCTTACGGCACATTGCCGACGAGATGTTCCCCGAGCTGGAGCGGCGCCTCGTGCAGCTCGCCGAGACGCTTGAAGACGGCGAGCTGGCTGCCGAGAACCACCGCCGCTGCCTCGTGCAGAGCGACCAGATCCTCCTCCAGATGCGTCTCGTCCTCGGCCAGATGCTCGAGTTGGAGGAGTTCCACGAGGCAGTCGCCATGCTCCGCAAGATCATCGACGCCCAGGCCGAGCTCCGCGGCCGTACGGAAGAGGTCCACCGCCAGCGGCTCCGCGAGCTGCTCCTGGAGGATTTGCCATGAAGGTTGTTTGGTACGCGGCACAGGCCCTGTGCCGTGCGCGCCCGAGAGAATTCTTGCCGGAACGGGGCCACTCGGCTTCCCATGCCCGCCTCCCACTCCGCGTCCTCACCTCCGCGGCACCGCACACGGCGTGTGCGGCGTACTCTCTCCTCCTCGCCGCCGCCGTGCTCGCCGCGCTCGTCCATCCGGCGGTCGTGAGCGGCGAGGAGGCCGGCGATGCATCTGCCGCCGCCCAGCGCGACGCCGGCCCCACGGAGTGGCTGGCCCTCGAACAACAGCGCCTCCAGGAACAGTTCCAGCGGCTCGAAGAGATGATGCTGCGGATGGCCGAGCTCACGGCCGGCACCGACCCGCAGCGCGCCGCCCTCCTCCGCAAAGCCGTGGCCAAGAGCAAGGAGGATTTCATCGCCGCGCAGCTCGAGCGGCTCGCCGGGATGCTCCAAGCCGGCGAGCTCGCCCCGGCCATGGAACGCCAGGAGCAGGTCGATACCGATCTCCGCGCCTTGCTCGAGCTCCTCTTGAGCGAGGACCGCTCCCGCCAGATCGAGTCGGAACGGGCCCGCCTCCGCGAGTACCTTCGCGAATTGAACCGGCTGATCAACCGCCAGCGCGACGTCCAGGGCCGCTCCGCCGCCGGCGGCGACACGGAGGGCCTTGCCGACGAGCAGGGAGACCTCAGCGACGACACCGGCCGCCTCGCCGAGGAGATCCGCCGCAACGAAGAATCGGCCCGCGGCGAGGAGGGAGAAACCGCAGACTCCGAGGAGACGGCACCAGGGGGGGAAGGTGCGGAAGGAGCCGGCGAGCCCGGCGAAGGTGAACCGGGTGAAGGCGAGCCCGGCGAAGGAGAGGTCGGCGAGGGCGAACCAGGCGAAAGCGGTGATGGTCAGCCTGGCGAGGGTGAGTCTGCTGAGGCGGGCGAGGGGGGTGAAGCGGAGCCCGCGGATGCCAGTCCCCAGGCGGACCCGCCGACCCCCGGAGAGCCCGGGGACGGTGAGGCGGGCGAGCAGCCGCCGCAGTCCCCTCCCCCACCGGAGCATCCCGCTCGCCGCCTTCTCCAGGAGGCCGAGGAGCGGATGCGCGAGGCCCAGGAGCGGCTTCGCGAGGCCGAGCGCCGCGGCGCCGTCGAGCAGCAGGAGGAGGCGCTGCGCGAGCTGGAAGAGGCTCGCCGCCAGCTCGAGGAGATCCTCCGCCAGCTTCGCGAAGAGGAGATCGAGCGGCTGCTGGTGATGCTCGAGGCCCGCTTCCGCAAGATGCTCGATATGCAGCAGGCCGTCTACGAGGGCACCGTTCAGCTCGACGAGGTGGCCGACGCCGACCGCGACAGCAGCCACGCCATCGAGGCCACCCGCCTCTCCCACCAGCAGGTCGAGATCGTGGTCGAGGTCGACCGCTGCCAGCTCCTGCTCCGCGATGACGGCTCCGCGGTCGTCTTTCCCGAGGCGGTGGCCGAGGTCCGCGAAGACATGGAGCAGGTGGCCCAGCGGCTGGCCCGCGGCAACGTGGGCGAGATCACCCAGTCGATCGAGCTGGACGTCATCGCCGCGCTGGAAGAGATGATCGACGCCCTGCAACAGGCCATCGAGGAGCAGCAGGACCGGCAGCAGCAGCCCCCGCCCCCGCCCGGCAGCGAGATGATCGACCCCCCGCTGGTCGACCCCCTCGCGGAGCTGAAGATGATCCGCGCCATGCAGATGCGGATCAACAACCGCACCGAGCGGTACTCGCAGCTCATCGACGGCGGGCAGGCCCTCGAACTGGAGCTCATCGAGGCCCTCCGCCGTCTCGCCGAGCGGCAGGAGCGCGTCTACCGCGTCACCCGTGACCTGAAGAGGTCGATGAATGAACGCTAAATCGTACGCGGCACAGGCCCTGTGCCGTGCGCGGCCGAAGGAACCTTCGCTACGAGGGGGCCGCTCGGCCGCCCATGCCCGCTCCCCACGCCGCGTCCTCACCTCCGCAGCACCGCACACGGCGTGTGCGGCGTACGCAGTCGCGGCCCTCTGCTTAGCGCTCATAGCGGCAGCGCCGGCATGGGGGCTCCCCGAGGGGCAGCCGGACCGTTCCTGGGAGGCCCCGGAAGCAACCGACGTCCGCCGCCAGGCCCTCGAATGGCTGGCTGAGCAGGCCCCGGAAGAGGACCTCCACCGGCAGGCCGAGGCGATCTGGCAGGAGGAGCCTCCCCGCAGCTCCACCGAAGTGCTCGAATGCCTCGCCGCCACCTTTGCGCTGGGCGACGCGCGGGCCCGCCGGCTTGTCGAGCTCTGCGCGGCGCCCCGCGGCGAGCAGATCGTCGTCCCCTCACAGCCCTGGCTCTTCGATCCCCAAACGCCTCCGCTTCTGGCCCACAACCTCCGCCTCCTCTTCGGCCGCTGGCTGGTCCACGAGGCGATGTACGACGAGGCCCTCGAACAGCTTGGCGACCTGGCTCCGGAAGAGGTCGCCGATCCGGCAACGCTCCTCTTCTATCAGGCTGTCGTCCACCACCGCCTGCTCGAGAAGGACCGCAGCATCGAGAGTCTCCGCCTGCTGCTCGAAGGCGAGCGCGCCGCGCCGCGCCGCTACGTGGCCCTTGCCGAGCTGATGCGCGAGGACCTCGAGGGGCTGCGGGACGAGACCCTCGACCACATCGCCCGGCGTATGGAGGACATCGGCCGCCGGCTCAGCCTGGGCCGCGCGGGGGAGCGCGTCCGCAGGCTGGAAGACGGTGTGATCGAATCGCTCGACAAGCTCATCGAGGAGATCGAAGACGCCCGCCAACAGGCCCAGCAGGCCGGCGGCGGCGCCAGCGCGGGCGGCATCCAGTCGAGCGCGCCGGCCCCGGACAGCATGCCGCTCGGCGGCGGCGGCCCCGGAGAGGTCGACCGGCGCGATTTGGGCGACGGCAGCGGTTGGGGCGACTTGCCCCCCCGCGAACGCGAGGAGGCCCTGCAGGAGATCGGCCGCGAATTCCCGGCCCATTACCGCGACGTCATCGAGCAGTACTTCCGCCGCCTGGCCGCCGGAGAGGATTGACCGGCCGGGACGCGGCGTACAATTGTCGGAGGTCAGTACCGAACGGATCGGCGAACCGTCCCAGGTAATCCGTCCCCCCTACGCACTGTCAGTCTGTTATTTGTCGCTGGACGGATCGGCGATCCGTCCTACAGGAACCGTCGCATGGCACGGACCGGCGGTCTGGACCACGAAGCCATTCTCTTGCGGATCAATCATGGCAAGCTGCCTTTTGCTCGGTGGAATCGCGATCTTCGCCGCCGGCCCCTTCGAGTGCCACCGCCTCGAGGGCCCGTCCGTCCGCGGGCATCTCGCGGCTTGGACCGCCGGGGAAGTGGTCCTGGACACCCCGGCCGGCGAGGTGACCGTCAACACGGCCGATGTCCTCCGCCTCGAGCCGGCAGAGCCCCCCGAGACGGGCGCCGCTCCGCTCCGCGTCCACCTGCTGGACGGCTCGGTGATTGCCGCCACGGCCTTCGAGACCGAGGAGGGTCGCGCCAAGGTCACAACCGCCTCGGGGCCGCTCGAGTTCCCCACGCGTGACTTGGCGGCCGTCCGCCTCCAACCCCTGGCCGATGCCGTCCGGGATGCCTGGGACCGCCTGCACGGGCAGCCGCCCGCTGCGGACCTTCTCGCCGTCGTCCGTGACGAGGCCCTCGACTACCATCAGGGTGTCGTCGGCCGCGTCTCCGACGAGGTCGTCGAATTCTCGCTCGACGGCGAACGGCTTCCTGTTCCCCGCAGCCGCGTCTTCGGCCTGGTATACCACCGCCCTGCCGGCCGCGCGTTGCCCGAGGCAGTCTGCCTGCTCGCCGATGCCGACGGTTCACGGTGGGCAGTCCGCAGTGTGATCCTCGACGGCGATCGCCTCCGCTGGGAAACGCCCGCCGGGATTTCCGTCACCCGGCCGGTAGGGAACGTGCTGTTGGCCGACTACGCGGCCGGTCGCGTCGTCGACCTTGGCGACCTGACTCCCCAGTCCGTCGAGTGGACTCCCTTTATCGGCAGCGGGCCGCCGCTGCCGACTCGGGCGGCCTTTTTCGCCCCCCGCAGCCACCGCGGCGGCGAGCGGACCCTCGTCCTCGGCGGCGAGATCTACGACCGCGGCCTGGCCGTCCACAGCCGCACGGAGATCGTCTATCGGCTGCCGGGCGATTTCCGCCGCTTCCAGGCCCTGGCGGGCATCGACGACCGCGCTTCGCCCCTGGGAGGCGTGCGGCTCTCGATTCGAGGCGACGACGCCGTCCTCTTCGACGCTCCCATCCGTGCCGGCGATCCCCCCCAGGAGATCGACGTCTCTCTCGAAGGGGTCCGGCGGCTGGTCCTTCTCGTCGACTACGGGGAGGAGAGCGACGTTGGCGACCACCTCAACCTTTGCGAAGCGAGGCTTGTGAAATGACCCCGCCGCAACCCGTCCGGCCGTTTCTCGGGCGCGGCCCGCTCTGTTGCTTTTTCGTGCTGCTGGCATGGCCGTTGGCTTCGCCCGCCGCTGCGGCTGAGGTCCATCCCGCCGTCCTCGCCGCCGAGGCGGAGCGGGTCTCCCTCATCGAGCGGCTTGCGGAGTCCGTGGTGGCGATCTTCGAGGAGTCGGGGCAAGGCGGCGGCTCCGGCGTGCTCATCTCCCCCGACGGGTTCGCCCTTTCCAACTACCACGTGGTCGCCCCCTGCGGCTACGCGATGAAGTGCGGCCTCGCCGATGGAAACGTCTACGACGCCGTCCTCGTGGGCATCGATCCGACCGGCGACGTGGCCCTCATCCGGCTCCTCGGCCGCGACGACTTCCCCTACGCCCCCCTGGGCGACAGCAGCCGCGTCCGCGTCGGCGAATGGGTCCTCGCCATGGGGAATCCCTTCCTCCTGGCCACCGACTTCCGCCCCACGGTCACCTACGGCATCGTCTCCGGCGTGGGCCGCTACCAGTACCCGTCGGGCACGCTGCTGGAGTACACCGACTGCATCCAGACCGACGCCTCGATCAACCCGGGCAACTCCGGCGGACCGCTCTTCAGCGCTGCGGGCGAACTCATCGGCGTCAACGGCCGCGCCTCGTTCGACGAACGGGGACGGGTCAACGTGGGCGTGGCCTACGCGATATCGATCAACCAGGTGAAGAACTTCCTCGGCCACCTCCACGCCGGACGCATCGTCGACCACGCCACCCTCGGGGCGCGGGTCTCCTCCGACGCCGCCGGCCGCCCCTACGTCTCCGACATCCTGGAACACTCCGACGCCTACCGCCGCGGCCTCCGCTACGGCGACGAGATCGTCGCCTTCGCCGGGCGACCCATCGACAGCCCCAATGCCTTCCAGAACGTGCTGGGCACCCTTCCCAAGGGTTGGCAGGTCCCCTTGAGCTTCCGCCGCGACGGTGTCCGCCGCAACGTCCTCGTTCGCTTAGCGGGCGTCCACGGGAGCCGGCAGCTTCTGGAGCTGGTCGACCGCGGGCGGCCAGGTCCCGGACCACCTCCCCGGCCGCCCGATCGACCGAAGCCGCCCGGCCCGCCCTCCGAGCCGCCCGCCGAAGGCGAGGAAGCGGTCCCGGAGATCGTTCGCGCCCACTACGATTCCCGCACGGGCTACGCCAACTACCACTTCAACCGCGTCCACCAGGCCCGCGTTTGGGAAGCCTTCGCCGCCCCGGGGCGGTGGACGGCCGACGACGGCTCCTGGCGGCTCTCGGCGAACCTGATCGGCCACGGGCCGGTCGAAATCCACCTCGGCCGCCACGGCGCCCGCCTCTCCGCCGATCCCGGCATCTGGGAGTGGAGCACCGATGAAGTGCTCAGCCTCTCCTCGCCCCCGCCGGACAGCGGCGGCCTGCTGCCGGCACTCTACCTCTGGCGGCGCCTGGCTACCGAGGGACTCGATGGCTTCGGCGAGATCCACTACCTGGGCACTGCCCCGCTGGCCGGCGGCGACGAGCTTCACGACGTCCTCGTGGGCCTGTACTCGGGGGTTGAGACCCACTTCTACTTCGCTCCGGCCGACGGCCGCCTGGCCGCCCTGGTGATGTTCGCCGCGACCGACGCCGACCCCTGCGAGGTCTACTTCGCCGACTACCGCCCCCTCGCCGGCCGCGCCCTGCCCCATCGCATCGTGGCCCGCTACGGCGACGACGACTACGGCGTCTTCGAGATCGGCGAGATCGAAGTGGTCCCCCCGGAAGACGAAGGTCGCAACGGCCGCGACGCCGAGTAGCCTGCTACGGAAGAAGTAGACCACGAATGGAACGAATACCACGAATGCGTAGGGATTTGCGGCAATCGGCTGTCGGTGTTCGTTGCCCACAGCAGGAAACGCCCGATGCCGAGGGGCGCGCACTGCCTTTGAGGAACAGCGGAAGCGTGCAAACGCAACCGGGAGCCGACGAGAGCAACCACTGCTGCGCATCCACACATCCGACCACTCGCCACTCACCCCTCATCACTCGCCTGCTCATCGCGATGGCTCTCGCCGGCGCAGCCTGCCTTTCCGGTCCGGCAGGGGCCGCCGCCGCGGCGCCGGCGATGCTCGCCCCCATCGCCTCCGTGCAGCCGAAGCTGGTGAAGATCTACGGCGCCGGCGGCTTCCGGGGGCTCGAGGCCTACCAGAGCGGCATGCTCATCTCCGCGGAGGGTCACGTCCTCACCGCGTTCAGCTACGTCCTGGACAGTGACGCGATCACGGTGGTCCTTTCCGACGGGCGGCGCTTTTCGGCCCGCTTGCTGGGCGCCGACCCGCGGATCGAGGTCGCCCTCCTCACGATCGACGCCCAGTCGCTGCCGCATTTCGACCTCACCGCCGCCGCGGAAGTGCCCGCCGGCACCCGCATCCTGGCGCTGAGCAACCTCTTCGGCGTGGCGGCCGGCAACGAGCCGCTCAGCGTCCAGCAGGGCATCGTCTCCGTACAGACCCAACTGGCCGGTTACCGCGGCGTCTTCGAGACCCCCTACCAGGGACCGGTCTACGTCCTCGACGCGGTGACGAACAACCCGGGCGCCGCGGGCGGCGCCGTCGTCACCCGCGACGGGCGGCTGGTGGGCATGCTCGGTAAGCAGCTCCGCAACGCGCTGAGCGGCACCTGGCTCAACTACGCCATCCCCATCGGAGAGTTGCGGTATTCGGTCGACGAGATCCTCGCCGGTCGCCTCGTGGTCCCCGATTCCCGCGACGATGCATCTCCAGCCGACCCCCTATCGCCGGATGCCCTGGGAGTCGTTTTCGTCCCCGAGGTGCTCGAGCGGACGCCGCCGTTTGTCGACCTGGTGCGTCCCGGCTCCGCCGCCGCCCGCGCCGGACTGGCCCCCGACGACCTGGTGGTTCTTCTCGACGACCGGCTCATCCAGTCGGTCCGCAGCCTGAGGACCGAGCTTGCCCGCATCGAACGCATCGATCCGGTCCGGCTCACCGTTCTCCGCCGCGGCGAACTGCTGGAATTGACCCTCTTCGCCGACCCCACACGGGAGCCGCGCCCATGATTTGCCCCTCGCGGGTAGGGAGCCTCGCCCTGGCAGCCGCCCTGACGGCCGTCGCCGCACCGGCGGCTCCGGCGGATGCCCTGGCCGACGATCTCGAACGCCTCGAGGAAGCCGCCTTCCAGGCGGCCGCCGAACGCGTGGCCCCCAGCGTGGTGCGCATCGAGTCGGTCGGCGGCCGCGCGCTCCCTGGAGCGATCTCCCCCGGTACCGGTCCCACCACGGGCCTCGTTGTAGACCCGCGGGGCTACATTCTCTCGAATGCGTGGAGCTTCCAACACCGCCCCGAGTCGATCCTCGTCCAACTCCCCGACGGCCGCCGCCTGGCTGCCGAACGGGTGGCCACCGACTACAACCGGATGCTCGTGCTCCTCAAAGTGGACGCCGACGAACCCTTACCCGTGCCGGCCTGGGCCCCCGGCGAAACGCTCCGCGTCGGGCAGTGGGCCTTGGCCGCAGGCCGCACCTTCGATGCCGAGCGGCTAAACCTCGCCGTGGGCATCGTCAGCGCCACCGGCCGCATCTGGGGCCGCGCCATCCAGACCGACGCCGCCGTCTCACCGAACAACTATGGCGGACCCCTCGTGGACATCCGCGGGCGCGTGATGGGTATCCTGGTCCCCCTCTCTCCCGAATCGGACGACCAGACGGCTGGTACCGAGTGGTACGACTCGGGCATCGGCTTCGCCATCCCGGCCGACGATCTGGCCGATATCGTCCCGCGCCTCATGGCCGGCAGCGACCTCCACCAGGGGCGCGCCGGGGTCAGCTTCCGGCAGGGCGACCTCTACACGGGGGCGGCGCGGATCGCCGCCTGCCATCCCAACGGCCCCGCCTACCGCGCCGGCCTCAGGGCGGGCGACGTGATCGCCGAGGTCAACGGCCGGCCCGTCCGCCGCGCCGCCGAGGTCCGCGAGGCAATCAGTCGCCTGTACGCTGGCGACGAAATCCGACTGGCCGCCCTCCGCGACGAAGAGCGCATCGAGGTGCCCCTCGCGCTCCTCGCCGAGATCGAGGCCTTCGACCATCCCCTTCTGGGGCTCCTCCCCATGCGCGAATCCCCCGCCGCGGAGGAGGGTGGTGTGGTCGTCCGAAGTCTCCTCCCCGAAAGCCCGGCCGCCGCCGCAGGCTTGCTCCCCGGCGATCGCCTCCTGGCGCTCGATGGCGAGCCGGTCGTCGATCGCGCAGCTCTGGCCGACGTGCTGAGCACCAGGTATCGCCCCGATCAGGTCGTCCGCCTCGACGTGGTCCGCGACGGCCAGACCCTTGCCATCGAGGTCACCCTGGGCCGTCTCGGCCAGGTCGTCCTTCCTGAGAGCACCGCGCCGGCCCGTCTACGGGATGATGAGCTTCCCCTTGAGGGTCCGCCCACCGGGCTTGTGGAGATGCGGGTCCCCGAACTGCCCAACGATGCCTGGGCCTTCGTCCCCCACACGTACGACCCCGCGGCTCAGTACGGGGTGCTCGTCTGGCTCCACGGCGCCGGCGGCCCCGATCGCGAGGCCCTCCTCGACCGCTTCGGCGACCGCTGCGCCCGCGACGACATCATCCTGGTCGTCCCCACGGCCCAGGACGACCGCTGGCGCACCGCCGAGACGGAACTCATCGAACGGTTGCTCGATCAGGTTACCACCCGCTACTCGGTGGATTCGGCGCGCGTCGTCCTTTCCGGCGAGCAGCAGGGCGCTGCGCTCGCCCTGGCCAGCTTGGCGCGCCTCCGCGGCCGGGTGGCGGGTGTGGCCCTCTTCGACGGCATGGTCCCCGTGCCGCCTCCCCAAAACAATCCCCTCTACCGGGTTGCCTTCCACATCGTCGTCAGCCGCGCCTTCCCGGCGGCCGCTCCCTTGGAGACCTTCGCCGAACGCCTCCAAGAGCAGAACCACCCCGTACTCCTCCGCCACCGCGACGAGGACGTTCTCTCGGATGCCGATGCCGAGGCCCTCGTCCGCTGGATCGACGTCCTCGATCTGCTGTGAATGCGTGGCGAGTGCCGCCGCATCGATCGCGAGTGCCGGCCCAAGTCCCCGGAGTGGCGCGGGGCGGAGGTCCCTGTACCCGCTGAGGCCGAGCGAGTTCGTCGAGCCCGCGCCTCGGTGGGCCCCTATCGGCCGCGGAAGGGGCCGCTTGCTGTTTTCCCGCAATGCCACGCAGAAAGTCCCCCGGGCACACCCTGCTCGGGAGGTGGTATGCGGTGCGCTTCCGGTTGCTGGCTCGCCGCGGGCGTGGTCTACTGGAGGTATCCCCAAAGCGCCCCTCGTCCGCCACTCCCCAGCAAGGAACCCTCATCCCGTATGCGCCGCACCGTCCTCGGACTGATCACGCTCGCCCTGCTCGGTACGGCGGTGGCACTGACACTCTGGCCTCACCCGGAAGCAAACGAGTTCATTCGCGGACTCTGCGTGCGGGTGGGGCTGATCTTGGGGGCCTGGTGGATGGCCTACCACCAGGTCGAGCGGCTTCCTCCGACGGTATATGTTGGGCTCTTTCTGACTGTCCTTCTTGTGGCGGCTACTCCCAGGCGGTGGTTCATTTTCGCTATACCCCTGGTGATCATCCTCATCCTCTCCCACCCCCGGTTGCGATTGAACCGCTGACACTGCGGTGTGAGGGAGAACCTGGTATCCGGAAATACCTTCTCCGACCGTCTCGGCTTTCCGGTTGCTGTCCCTATGGTGGCGTACCGTGAATGGGTGGCGCTTATTTCTCCGCGGCACTTCCCCCGCGAAAGAGCGGCTCGCGAAGGGCCAGGAGCGTCACGAGCCCGACGGCGTTGCCATCGGCGTCCACGACGCGGGCGATGTCCTCGTCGGCCGTCTCCATGCGGATCAGGGCCCCGAGGTGGGTCTCCCGAGAGGGGACGTCGATCAGGGGCCGCAGCGGCGACAGCTCGCCCGTATCCCGCAGCGCCAGCTCGATGGTCCGCACGTAGCCGATGAGGCTCCCCTCTCCACCGTCTTCGGCGATAGGGACCACTCCCAGGCCGTGGCGGCGCGCCACGGCCAGCACTTCCTCCTTCGCCGCCCCCCGCCGCACGCACGGGACTTCCTCGAAGGGGACGGCGTATTGCGCCACCGTGTGCCCGGTCAGCGCGAAAAGGCCCTGCACCAGACTCCGCTGCGCCGGGCGCAGAATCCCCACCTCGTGCCCCTCATCGAGAACCCGCTTCAGCTCCCGCTGGCCCAGCCGCAGGCGGACCTGCTCGTGGGACTCGCCGATCAGCCACGCCAGGAGACGGCTCAGTGCCCACAGGAGCACGCTCACCGGGAAGAAGAGCACCACGCAGGCCAGGAACACGGGTCCCCCCGCGCGCAGCAGGCGGTTCGGTGCGTTGAGGAAGAGGTTCTTCGGCAGCAGTTCCCCATAGACGAACAGCAGAGGGGCGAAGACGATCGGCGCGATGAGCTCGGGGGCGTAGCCCGCCCCGGTGAACACCGCCTGCGTCGCCAGGACCACGGCCAGCGAGACGAGGTAGTTGGACAGGTTGTTCCCCACCAGGGTGGTGGCCACGAAGAGCGCCGGGTTATTGGTCAGCCACACCAGGCCCCGCGCCACCCAGTCGCCTTCGAGGGCGTCGAGCATCAGCCGCAGGCGGGCCGCGCGGTAGAAGCCCGTCTCGGCGCCGCTGAAGAAGCCGCTCAGGAACAATCCCACGGCACCGAGGAGCAGGGCCAGGGCCATCAGTTCCGCCCCCCCTCGTCTCTGCTCTCGGCGAGCGTCACCTCGAGGAGCAACTGCCCGCGCTCGAAGGTGTCGACGACCTTAAACGCGAACGGCCCCCAGCGGCAGGAATCACCCTGCTCGGGAAGCCGCTCCAGAACCTCCTGGACCACCCCCGCCACGGTGACGCTCTTGCTCGGCGGCCGCGGCACGTCGAAGTACCGGACCAGTCGCCGCACGCCGGTCATCCCCGTCACCTGCCAAACGCCGGGCCGCACCAGGCGGATGGGCCGGCGCATCAGCAGCCGCTCGCTGCGGCTGGGGGCGGGGGTGAAGAGGGTGTCGAGGATGTCGTCGATGGTAAGCACGCCGATCGTCTCACCCAGCTCGTTGACCACCACGGCAACCTTGAGATTCCGCTGGCGCAGCGCCTCGAGGGCTGCCGCCACCGTGCTCGACCAGGGAACGTAGACCACCTCCTCGGCCCGCTCCTCGAGACGTTCCTCGGGCAGATCGGCGAGAGACCGCAGGGGAATCGCCCCCGCCACTTCATCGCTCTCCGCCTCGGTGACCAGCAGATACCCGCTGCGGAGGACCTGCCCCTTAAGATCGCTTGGAGAGACGGGCGGACGGAAGGTGAGGAACTGGATGCGGGGGCGCATCATCTCGTCGACCCGCGTCTCGGAGAGGGAGACCATCCCCGTGAGGACCATCTGCTCCTGCTTGAGCACCGCCGCATCGGCGCGCGAGAGCTCCACGGCGCGCTCCAGGTCGCCCACGCGAAGGTGAGGCTCGGCCTGGAACTGCGGCCAGAGGACCCGCCGGCTGAGCTCGTTGGCGGTGTGGAACACCGGGAGCACGGGGGCGACCGCCCGCACCAGCCCCGCCAAGGGGAGCGCAACCAAGGCCGCCAGTTGCCGGGGCGCCAGCACCGCGAGGCTCTTGGGCAGCATCTCTCCGAAGACGATGATCGCCAGCAGGGAGCCGGCGGCCACCGCACCGGAGAGCGCCGGCCGCTCCCGCTCCAGCTCCAGGGCCACGATGGCCGCCAGCGCAAAATAAAGGATGTTCAGGAGCAGGTTCCAGAAGAGTACCGCCGTCAGCAGGCGGTCGGAATCGGCCAGCAGCGCCGCCGCCGCGCGTTGCGGATGCCCCCCGCGCCGCAGCAGGCGCAGGTCCCTGCTGCCCAGGGAGAAGATCGCTGCCTCGCTCGAGGAAAAGAACCCCGAACCGAGGACCAGCAGCCCCATCGCCGCGAACCAGGGCACGAACTGCCAGAGCGCCTCCACCGTCCCCTCGCCTCCTCGCCGGGTACGCCCCCTACTCCTCGAAGCTCACGCGCCCCGTCGCCACGTCGAACTCGTAAATGGCGGGGATCAGCATGGCCGCCGTCGTGAAGCCGTACGTGGCCACGATCACCAGGAAGACCCCCAGCGTCTGTTCCATCAAGAGGCTCGTGATGGCGTAGAAGGTCGCGAAGGGGCAGAGGAACGAAGCCACCCCGATCGCCGTGGACGGGTTCCGCGCCCCGATCGCTACGTACAGCCCTACGCCGCCCCCCACCATGAAGGCCAGGAAGGGTTGCAGCTGCGCCTCGAAGGTTCCCGAAAACGCCAGCATCATCCTCATGCAGGTGAGCACGCCCACGAAGAGGAAAAAGAGGGTTCCCAGGCTCACCCCAATGGCGCCCCGCGAGTTGGCGTAGTGCATCCCCGCGTGCAGCCCCAACATCGCCGCAAAGACGAAGAGCACCGCCAGGGCACCGATGAGATAGAGCGCGTTCTCCAGCGTCATCACCCCGCCCATCCAGAGGTAGCCGCAGAGGGCCATCGGCAGGATCACCATCTCCTTGGTATTGAAGAAGACCCCCCCAATCTTGCCGAAAACGATCTCCTTCGCCGAGAGGTCGGTCACCAGCAGCAGGTCCAGGGCCTTCACATCCCGCTCGCCGGTCACCGAAGTGACCGCCTGAGCGTTGACCAATACCAGGCTCAAGAGGAAGAGAGGGGCGAGGGCCAGCGAGCCGGTGGCGAAGGTCAGCGGCTCGCCCCCGCGCACCATCCCCCCGAGCATAACCGCCGCCAGGGCGAAGAGGACGAAGTACACGAGGCGGATGGCCAGCACCTTCCGCCCGTAGGCCCAGGTCTTCACCTCGCGCCAGAGGATGGGGTTGTTCCAGACGTGCCGCGTCCGCCCTGGCGCCGCGTGGACGCTTGCCGCTTGCTGCCGCAGCCGCTCCCCGCCGAAACCGGCGTAGGGGAGCAGCGACGGATCCGTCGCTCCCGCCTCCACCGTTGGATCCGTCGCTCCCGCCCCCTTGGCCCCGCCGGCACTCGCCGTCGACGCAGCCAGATCGTGCTCCACTCCGAAAATGCTCTCCTTTCCCTCTTCTTCCTCTTCGCTCGCCGGGAAGGTCTCCCGCGACGGGTTCCATACCCGCACCATGGCCACCGCCACGAGGTTGAGGACCACCGCCGCCGCCGCGGCCACGACGAGGAAGAGATTCACCGGGCTCCCCAGGATCCCCAGGGCCGGGTCCGGCTCGGCAAAGGGACCGGCGGCCTCGACGATCGCCTGCCAGGGGCTCAGCCCGATGGCCCACGTCGTGGTGGCCACGCCCAGCCACGCTTCCCCGAAGGCGCCCCGGGCGATCAGCTCGCCCACGGAGAGCCAGAGCACCAGGATCAACACCGTGAAGGCCAGCGACTGGAAGGTCTTCTCCCGCCAGAGGGCGAGCGTCGATCCCAGGCTCCCGCAGAGGAGCATGCTGGCCACGGTCACGGCGAACACCCGCCCGATCTGCGCGTAGGAAATCCCCCCCATGAGCGCCGCGAACATGAAGACCGGCACGGCCGCCGCCAGGAGCACGAACATCTGCAAGAGGCTCGCCAGCAGCTTGCCCAGCACCAGTTCGCTGTTGGAGAGGTTCGTCAGCAAGAGGAGGATCAAGGTCCGCCGGTCCTTCTCCTGCGCCACGGCGCTGGCGGCGAGGAGCCCGGAGAAGAAGACCGCCAGGGTCAGTTGCAGCGGTGCGAGGATGGAGAAGAGCATCGTCCCGAAGCGGGCCAGGTCGCCCACGTCGCGGACGATCTGCGTCCCCGTGAGCACGAGCCACGCCGTGCTCATGAGCAGGAGGAGCACCACCACGTAGGTCGCCCGCGTCACGTACATCCCCATCCGCCGCGGCGAGGTGACGACCTCGCGTGTGAAGACCGGTCCGATCAGCAACGCGACTCTCCCATTGGGGCGCGGCGGGCATCCAGAATGCGGCCGGTGGCGTTCCCCCGCCGCGAACCACCAGCCAGAGACGAAACCTTTAGTTTAACACGCCGCGGGGCCGCCGTCAGTTGCGAAGCGCCCCCCGCCGGCGATCCTCCGTCGCCCAGGCCGCAGCCGTCCGTCCGCCCAGGTAGGCGGCGAGTGTGGTGGACAACATCACCAGGCCGCACCACGCCGCCACCCGATGCCGGTACGCCTCCAGGTCCAGCGGCAGGGGACGCTCGGCGGGCATGGCCAGCGCCATCGCCGCCCCGGCGGCATAAATTGCCGCCACGAGAACATAGACCACCAGCACCACCTGCAACGTCGCCCGATCGGGTAACACCGCCATCCAGGCCACGTAGGCCAGTTGCAGGAGCGCCAACAGCAGGGCCCCCTGAGCCCAAACCGGGGCCGCGGCCGGACTCCCCTGCGCGAGGGCCGGCCATGCCCCGAAGGCAGCCACCCCCGTCAATACGCCGGCCATCGCCCGACCCGACCAGACCCTTGCCGGACTGAGCCGAGACAGGGAGTCGTCCGACACCTCAATACCGCGGACCGGCGGCTCCTCTCGGCCCGCCCCCGCCTGGACCTCTCGCCGCCAGCCATCCTCCCCCGCTTGCCCACTTCTCCGGGGGAGCCCTCCTCCGCTCTCTTCAGTATGGGGACCGGAGCGAGGATCCGGCGAAAGCCCGCTCCTGCCCGCCGGTCCCTCGGGCATCGCGACACCCTTCTGAGAAGCTCCATTCTTCTCTGCCAGGCCGGATCGTTCGCGGGCTGCTCCCCCGCCCGCGCCGCCCGAATCGGAATTCCCCCCAGGAGCCACCACCAAGTGGCGACACACGGGGCAGCGGAACGTCCGACCGCGCCACGCCAGCGGGGCGCGGAGATGGTGTCCGGACGGACAAACGAAACGGAAGAGCATTCGACCAAGAACCGAGGGAGAGGGATACCGCCTCCTTCACGAGCAGGCCCGCAAACGATACCCGGGCTCTTGGGGGGCCGAGCCCCCGCGCTCGTGAACCGGACCATTTCCAGTCTCTCTGCCATGCGGCTGCCGGTCAACTCGAAGGCGCCGCCTCGTGGCATTCCGTGGGCGCAACTTGCAGCACCCGCCGCAGGAGGAATCGTTCCAGGGGCCGCTTCAGCCGCGTCGGCCACGGCTCGTCCTCCGGGTGGAGGGGACAGACGAGGATCGAGGTCAAACCCGCCAGGCGGCCGGCCATCACATCGGCGAAGAGCTGGTCGCCCACCATGGCGGTTCCTTCTCGGCGGAACCCCAACTCGCGGATTGCCCGGCGACACCCCCTCGGCAGGGGCTTGAACGCCATAGCCACGAAGGGCAGGTGCAGGGATTCGGCGAGCCGGGCGATCCGCCCTTGGCGCCCGTTCGAGACCAGGCACAGCCCCACCTCCGCCTCCTTCAACCGATCGAGCCACCGGCGGACTTCCTGGGACACCTCTTCGTATCGATACCGTTTGAGCGTGCAGTCGACGTCGAGCAGGAGCGCCTCGATACCGAGCGCCGAGAGGCTTGGCGGCTCGAGGTCGAGGACGCTCTTGACGAACAGGTGGGGCGTCAACAGGCGGAGCATGCGCAGAGCAGGCTGTCGATGGTTCTCGTGGACTGCTTAGCCGCCCATCCACTTGGGCAGCTTCCCCGCCGACGGGAGCTTGACGACCCAGGCGCGGATCACCTCGTCGAGCCCCAGCACCGCCGCCAGCGCCTCGGCAGGCGGCTGCGTGTCCAGGGCCAACACCCCCACCGACTCCCCCCCCGGCTTGCTGGTGCCGCGGCCCACGGCCATATGGGCGATGTTCACCCGGTGCGTGCCGAAGATCGTTCCCACCTTGCCGACGACACCCGGGACGTCGCGGTGGGTGAAGATCAGGAGGACGCCGTCGAGGTAGCTCTCCAGGCGGAAGCCGCTCTTCTGCACCAGCCGGGGCATATGGTTCCCGAAGAGCGTGCCCGCCGCCGTCGAGGTC
>SKOZ01000066.1 GCA_007119795.1 Planctomycetales bacterium
CCTCCTCCTCACCGACTTCGGCGGCCGCCAGCGTAACCGGCAGCAGCGCCATGACCAGCCCGAGCATCGTCTTCGCAAGGGGCATCTTCTTAGGCTCCTCACCCGGTTTGCCGTGTCCGCACGCGCAGCCCGCGGATCACCAGGGATATCCGGGGAGATCGCGCTCCTGTGCGCAGGCTATCTCGGCCGTCCGCCGCACGCAATAGGCAACCCCACGCAAATCCCCCATGATTCGGCCGGCAACGGCGATTCCCTGCGGCTCCACGCACATCACCGCGTCACCATCCCGGAAGCCGTTGCCCTCTTGTCCGGATGGAGAATGATCCGGCGCACTTCATAGGGACGTCTCTTGCTTACCGATTTCTTTCGGAAAGGATCGACGTCGTGCTATGCGAAGCAACGGCTTCGAGAGCCGCCCCACTGTCCGACGTCTTGCTTCGGTCGCGGGAGACGGCCGCCTCCCTTCGGCCGGCGCGCCAATGTATGATGGTCAGTAATGGTTGGAGCGCATCGAAGGGCCGGGGATCCGGCGATGGGAGGGGTTCCGGAAATGGACGACCGAGCGACGGCCGCGCGCCTCTGCCGCGCCTTCGCCCGCTACCAGGACGAGTTGTTGGGGATGCTGGCCGCGATCTTGGGGAGTCCCGAGGAAGCCCGCGCGGCTCTCCAAGAGGCCCTCCTGAAGTGCTGGCGGCGACGGCAGTACCTGGTGGAGATCGAGGACCTGCGGGCCTGGGTCTTCCGCATGACGCTCCACGCCGGCCGCGACCTGCGGGGCCGGGCCGCCCCCCGCGCGCCGGGTGCGGAGAGCAGGGGGCGGCCGGGGGACCTTCGCCGGGCGATTGCAGCCCTGCCGCCGGAGATCCAGGAGGTGTTCCTCCTGCGGCAGAGCGGCGGCATGAGCTACGGCGAGATCGGCCGGACGCTGAACCTGCCGGAATGCACGGTGAAGGCGCGGATGCGGCTCGCCCTGGAACAACTCGCCCCCGCCTTGCCCGGCGGCGACTGAGCGGAACCATGCCCCGCGAGCAGCGCCGCAACGGTTCGGTAACGAGCGACCCGAATGAGGCCATGACTATCGACGCCACGCACCGTAAGCTATTGCTCGAGCTCGTCTACGACCTCCTCGACGAGGAGGAGGCCGCCGGGCTCCGCGCCCGCATCGACGCAGAACCGGAATGGGCGGCAGCGTACGCCGAGGCGCAGCGGCAGGCACGGCTGCTCGGGGAGGGGGCACGGCTCCGCATCCCCCCGGTGCTCCTCCAGGTGCCGGTGACCACGCGTTCTTCCGTCCCGGCCGAGGGCCCCCATCCGGGGCGCGGGGCGGTCGCGCCGCGCGGCGTGGTGCGGGCCAACCCCTGGACGCGCGGGGCGAATTGGGGCGTGGTCTTGGCGGCGGCGGTACTGGTGGCCTTTTCACTGGGCGGCTACCTCTACCACCGCGACCACCTTGCGGAGATCGCCGCCGAACATGCCCGGCTGGTGGTCGTCGGCCCCAACCGGGTGATTCCGGGGTTGAACGCCCGATTCACGATCACGACGACCTCGGTCACGGGGGAGCCGCTGACCACGCCGATCGAACTGACGGTCTACGACCGGGAGGGCCAGCAAGTGCTCCGCCACATGGAGCAGACCGACGAGGAGGGCCGCCTCGTCTACACACTGCCGGGCGAGTTGACGCTCGTCGAGGGCGGGCATCTGGAGATCGAAGCCGTACACCGCAACCGGCCGGAGCGGCTGGAGTGGCACCTTCTCGGCTCCGAAGTCGACTACGTGACCCACCTGACCGCCGATCGAACCCGTTACCGGCCGGGCGAGACGGTCCGTTTCCGCTCGGTTTCGTTGATCCGTGGCGGGTTGGCGCTCCGGGGACCGCTGGCCGTCGTCTACGAGGTGGTCGATGCCGAGGGTGCGGCCTTGCCCAACCTGCGGCTCACGGGGCTGACCGACCGCGGTGTGGGCAACGGCGCCCTGGACCTTCCCGAAGATCTACCTCCCGGCGACTACGCCCTGGCGGCGCGCAGTCTCGACGAGGCCTTTGCCGAAGTCCGCCGTCCCTTCACGGTGCGCGACGCGGCCGTTTCGGCGGCAACGGCCGGCGCGGACATCGAGAACCACGAGGGGGAGTTGGAAACGGTGGACGTTGCAGTCGGACACAATGAGGCAGCGGCCCTCGGCGAAGCGGGAAACGACGGGGGGGACGAGGCGGTGATCCACTTCTTTCCCGAAGGGGGCGTCTTGGTCCCCGACGTGGTCAACCGGGTCTATTTCACGGCGCGCGATCCGCTGGGTAATCCGCTGGATCTGAGCGGCGCCGTCCTCGACGGCAACGATCAACCGGTGGCCCGAGCGGAGACGGTTTTCCGGGGCATGGGAGTCTTTTCGCTAAAGCCGCGCGTGGGGGAGGAATACCGCCTGCGGGTCGGCGATCGGCCGGAGTTGACCGTCGAGCCGGGGCTGCCTCCGGTGGCAACGGCGGCCGAGGTGGCCCTGAGGGCGGAGGCGTCGGTTGTGGAGCCGGGCGAACCGCTGAGGGCCGTCGTACGCTCGACCCGCGGGGGCTTGCCTCTCGTCGTGGCCGCCTGGTGCCAGGGCATCCTTGTGGGGCAGCAGCCCTTGACTACGGTGGCAGGAGACCACAGAGTCTCGCTCCCGGTGGAGGCCGACGTTGCCGGCGTCGTCCACCTTGTGGTCTACGATGGTGGAAACGCACCGCCGCGCCCCTTGGCCGCGCGGGCCGTCTACCGCCAGCCCGCGCGGCGGCTCGCGATAGCCGCCGCGCCGATCGTGGCGAGGCCCCCGGATTCCGCGCCGGAGCGGAATCTGACGCTCCGAGTATCGATCCGCGACGAGACGGGCCGTGCCGCGGCGGCCCTGCTGGGGGCGAGCGCGGTTGACGTGCGGGCCCTCGCCGGCGAGGATCGCCTCGACCGGGGACTGGTGGCCCGCTTCCTACTCGCCGGGGCGGCCGAGGACGACTTGGCGCTGCGTGCCGACGAGGCCGATGCGGCCGCTGTCGTGGACCTGATCCTGGCCAGCCGGGAATGGTCCGCCGCCGGGGTGCCGGCGGAACATCCTCTCGAGCGGCCCGGCGACCCGTTCAAGGAGTGGGCCGATCCCCAGGGTGCCACGCCGCCCCCGACGGTCTACGACAATCTCGGGGAGATACGTCAGCGGTATTTCGCTGGGCTGGCCCGGCTTCGCGCCGAACGGAGCACGGCCATGAACGCCCTGACGACTATCGGTCTTCTGGGGGGCATAGGGCTGCTGCTCTTGACGGTCATGCTCTCGCTGATGAATCTCTCCGGCGGGCTGCGGCTCTGGACGCCGGCGGTGGTCGGTGCCGCGGTCGGGGTGGGCGTGGGGGTGGTGCTCCTCAATCCGGCGCACCTGCGGCCGGTGCCTGACGGGCTGGCGGCCTTCGCCTCCTACCGCCTCGAGGAGGATGAGTCTCCGCCCGCGAACGCGGAGGATCCGGTCGCCGACGGGCCGGTAAGAGAGGAACCGGTAATACACGAGCATGATTTCGATGATGAGGTGACCGACAACGACGAAGAGGACGAGGAGGCTGCACTCGTCGCCTTGAGCCGGCGACTGCGGCGGCTGCGCGAGTCCCCCCAAACTCCGCCTCGCATCCCCGCGGAGTGGGCTGCGGCCGTTCGGCAATGGACGTTTCCCGTCCGCACGCTGGGGCATTGGTTTGCCGCAGCGGAAACGGAGCCGGAGGAGTCGCCGACCTTCTTCTGGCACCCCCTGCTGGCCGTTGAGGAAGAGGTGATCGTCATCGAGGTGGATGTTCCCGAATCGGTAGAGGCGGTGATGGTCCGCATCGAGGCCCACGACTCCAGCGGCCGGCTGGGGGCCTTCACGGACCGCATCCGCGTATCGGACTGAAGGGATGCCGCTGGCCCCCTTTCTCTTGGAAACGGGAACGAGGGCGGATCGGATGGAGCTATGCCTTTTCACCTGCCGCCACTGACCCTCGTCGACATGGGCATTCTCCTCTGGCTCTTCGCCGTGGGAGCGGCCATCGGGAGCTTCCTCAACGTGGTGGTCTACCGGCTTCCCCTGGGGAAGAGCCTGGTCCATCCCGCTTCTCACTGCCCCTCATGCCGTCATCCGATCCGCTGGTACGACAATATCCCCATCGCGAGCTGGCTGCTACTGCGAGGGCGGTGCCGCGACTGCGGCGCCCCGATCGCGGTGCGATACCCGGCCGTCGAGGCAGCCACGGCGCTGCTGTTCGCAGCGGTCGGCTACCTGACCCTCGTCGGCCACGGGGCGAACCTGCCGCAGCGCGCCGTAGTGCTGGAGGAAGAATTTGCAGTGGTGATCTACCCGCGGCGAAGCCTCGAGACGCTCGTGGGGCTCACCGCGATGCACCTCTTTCTTCTCAGCACGCTGCTGGCGGCGGCACTCATCGAGACCTCGGGCAGACGCCCCCCGGCGCGCCTCTTCCTGCCGGTCTTGGCCGTCGGGGCGGTCTTTCCGCTCCTTTGGCCGGAGCTGCGGCCCGTGCCGCTCGCCTGGCCATGGATGGGTAGCCCGAACGCCGCGGGGGAGGGGGTTGCGCTCCGGCCTACGGGCCCGCTCGGCGCCGCCTGGCAGCGCTACCCCGGGTTCGTCGAGGGTCTGGCCGGCCTCGCTGCCGGAGCCGTCACGGGCTGGATGGGAAGTACCGTCCGCCTGCGACGGAAGAATCGCGCGGAGCGGCCCTCGTCCGCCGCGGCACGGGGCACGCCGAGTGGAGCCGTGCGCAGCGGAGACCTCCATCCTCTTGCAGGCACGGCCGCCGTGGGCGTCGTCTTGGGCTGGCAGGCAGTCCTCATGGCAGGCCTGGCGGCGCTCGTGGGGCGATTGGCAGGCGCAGCGCTCGCGCGGTGGTGGTTCCGGCCGGCACTCGGGACGCCCTCGACGTGGCTCTTGGCAGCGACGTTGCTGCTCCTGGTCTTCTGGCGGAGCATCGACGCGCTGCCAACCCTTTTCGGCTAACCGGGCAATATGGCGGGAAAGGAAAGGAGTGGACGCCCCTTCCGCACCGGCCGAAGGGGACAGTTGCGACTGCGATGCCCCCAGTCGATCGGGTCATCCCTGGGGATACTGGCGGCAGTATTCGTAGAGGGCCATGGCAGTCGCCGTGGCCACGTTGTGGGCCAGCGGCATCCCGTAGACGGGGATCTCAACTGCGGCGTCGAGGATGCGGAGGGTCTCGGGCTCGATGCCGGTGCGTTCGTTGCCCACGACCAGCGCGCAGCGGCGGGGGAAGGCGAAGTCGAAGATCGAGACGGCATCGCCGGTCTGCTCCAGACCCACCAGGGCGTACCCCGCCTCCTCGCGGAGCCGCAGGAGGATCGGGCGGAGCGTGCGATGGACCTCGACCGCTACGGTCGTCGGGCCGGCATCGTCGTCTCCGGCCGGTGCCCGCGCGATCTTGGCGATCACCTTGGCGTTCCCGCAGCAGATCAGCCGCTGTACTCCCCAGCACCCGGCCGCCCGCACGATCCGCGAGAGGTTCACGTTGCTCCTCATCGGCGGGCAGGCTACGATCAGGGGGCGCGGCTGCCCCAGGGAGAGTGGAGGCTTATGACGCTGTTGGACGCGATCGGCCATCGTGGAGGAAGGGCTCTCGGGCAGCGGGGGCGATTTCCCGGGACATGGCAACCACACGGGTCATTGGATCAAAGGGGTGCATGAACGTCCATCCCCCGGCGTCTCTCCCCATCGCGCGCATGGGGCATACTCGGCGGTGGTCGGGTTGATGACCCCGAGGTAGACTTGATTTCCTGAGCTGCGACATCTACATTGACCATCCCGACGTGAAAGCGATGATAAACCAGGGGGTTGAAGCGAACGAGTCCGTATAGCGGACACGTAATACGGAAGGACGCGATGGATTCGGACGAAATTGCCGTCTTCGCGATATCCGTGCTCGCCGCCGTGTGGGGGACCGACCGGGCGAGCGTGGCCTGGCTGCACCGTCTCTTCTTCCGCGGCAATGCGGCCCTGGGGTTGGTACGGCTGGCGGTGCTGGGGGCGATGCTCTGGATTGCCTTCGTGCTCTGGCAGTTCGCCGATCCGAGTGTGACCGGAATTTACGTCTTCTTTTATCTGGTCCTCGGCTACGCGGTGACGACGGCATTCGGGCTGCAAGCGGGGGCGATCTTCGGTCCCCGCCTCCGCGTGGACGTCTACGAACGGAAGAACCTGGCCGCGGGCGTCTTCATCGCCGCCTTCGCGTTGGCAACGGCAATGATCTTCGGCGGCAGCCTCTGGGGCGAGGCCGACCCCGAAGGGGGCGGTGAAGGGGGATGGTGGATCCCGCTGGGCTTCTTCGTCCTGGGCTGGTCGATCCTCATGCTGGCGGTGGCGCTCTATCTGCGGGGGGAGCGGGGCAGCTTCCGGGTCAACGTCCGCCAGAACCGTCGCTTCGAAGACGCCCAGGCATTGAGCGTGTACATCCTGGGCGTGGCGGTGGTCGTCACGGAGGCGGTGGCGGGCGACTTCTTCGGCTGGCGGCACGGTCTGGCCTCTCTGGGAGCGGTGATCGTGATGCTCGTGATCCACGAGCTGGCGGTCGCCCGGCTCCCCGGGCTGCCGACCACCGCGGAGACGCCGGCGCAGGTGGCCCGATCCCGGAGGCTCTTCGAGAGCGCTGCCTACGCCCTTCTGGCCGTGGGCTTCTGGGTAATGCATCGCGTCCTCGACCGATGGACGGGGGAGCTCGCCGCATGAGGACCATCGCCTGGGACATCTCGCCGGAGGAGTTTCGCCGCGTGCTCCGCACCCTGCGCTTCCGCTATTTCAAGTGGGACGCCTTCACCTGCGGCGCCCTGCGGCTGCTGCCGGAGAGCATCGTCCTTTCGGCCGAGGAGCACCGCACGGTCGTGGAGACGGCGGAGCGGCTGGCGGCCGCCCTCCGCCGCCTCGAGCGGACCGTCCGTTCCCGCCCCGAGCTCCTGGCCCGGCTGGGGATTCCTTCCGCCGTGGCCGAGCTCATCCAGGCCGAGGGCGAGAGCGATCTGCAACTGGCGCGCTACGACTTCTTTCCGACGGTCGATGGGGGGTGGGCGGTATCGGAGTTCAACGAGGACGTGCCGGGGGGGTTCAACGAAGCGGTGGCGGCCGCGGAGGTGCTGGGGCCGTTCCACGACGGCTTCCACCTGGGGAATGAATTCGCTGCGGCCTTTCGGCGGGCTCTTCCCGCCGACGGCACCGTGGCCCTGATGTACGCCACCGGCTACTCGGAGGACTTGCAGCACATGCTGGTCCTGGAATCGCTGCTCCGCGATCGGGTGCAGAAGACGGTATTCTGCGCACCGGCCCACCTCGAGATGCGCCGGTCGCGGCCCATTGTCGGTGGGGAGCCGATCTCGGCGGTGGTGCGGTTTTATCCCGGGGAATGGTTCCGCTACCTCTCCAATTGCCGTACCTGGCGGCGCGTTCTCCCGGAGTTGCCGGTGATGAACCCCTTCGGCCGCTTGATTTCGCAGAGCAAGCGGGTCTTTGCCTTGTGGAACGAGCCGGCGCTGGTGCCCGACGGCGACCGGGCCCTCTTCGCCTCGGTAACGCCGCACACGGAGTATTTCGGCGAGCGGCACGTGAAGCCCTTGCGGGCCGAGCCGGCGGCGTGGGTTCTCAAGGAGAGTTTCGGCCGGATGGGCGATTCGGTGACCATGGGATCGCTGGTCCCGGCAAGGGAATGGGAGGAGGCGATCGGCCACGCCCGCAAGCAGCCCGATCGGTTCGTCGTGCAGCGCTGCTTTCGAGCGGCCCGGCTGGATTTCGCCGCTGGCCTCCTCTTTCCGGCCATCGGGGTGTATCTCATCAACGGCCGCTTCGCCGGGTACTATAGCCGGGTGGCGACCCTCCCCTTCCTGACGCACCAGGCGAGTTATGTCCCCACCGTGGTCGAAGCTGCTTGACCTGCTCTCAGGGATCGGTCGGATCCGCTTGCCGCTGTGGTCCTCCCGCGCCGAGGTCACGGTGGGCGATCGCGGCGCGGCCGACGCCCTCGGCGGCGACGACTGGACTCGCTTTTTTTCGTCCGAGGCGCTCTTCGACGCCTGGAGCCCGCCTCCGCAGAGCCCCTGGGAGCCGTTCCACTGCGTGACCCTCTTCGCGGCCCTGGACCGCATCTGGCGCACCGCCGTCGGACCGGCACCGGAGGCATGGTTCACGGGGCGGGCTGCGCGGCCCTTCCCGGCACCGGCATGGGTGGATGCCGGCGCCTGGGCCTTCCTCGATCTTCCCGGTCCCCAGAGTGTGGCCGTGGGAGCGTGGCTCTGTGCCGGAGCCTCGTACCAGACCGCGTGCACCTTCGACAACTGGCCGCACCGGCAGGGGCTGGTGCATCCCGAGCGGGTCCTGGCGGCCCTGCTCCGCTATGCCCCGGTGGCGGCCGCTGCCCGCGAGCGTCTCGATGCGCGGTCGCCGCCGGTGTGGATTTGCGATCGCGATCGCCTGGGGAAACGCAAGGGCCGCCCCCTCGAATTCGACAACCGCTACTTCCTCGACGACTCGATCCTTCCCGGGCCCGACCTCCTCCGCGGGGCCGGCATCCACACGCTGGTCTACGTCGCGGAGCACCCGTTGCAGGAGGAATCGGCCGACCTCTCGGCCTACTTCCGGCTCCTCGAGGGGCAGGGAATCCGCCTCCTCCGTGCCGGGATCGACGACGACGCCACATGGCAGCAGCCCCAGCCCTTTCGGCCGTCGCGGCGCACTTTCCGCCAACGTGGTTTTTTTCGGTCCACTGCGGGCGGATTCGGGGCACCGATCCCGGAACCCTCGTCCAGCTCGGGGTGACCGGCGGCTTCAGCTTGCCATGGTCTCGAGCAGAACCACGTACTCGGGGGGGACCGGATTGTGTCCGGCGACGGCGTCGGGAAGGGGGGTGAGGACGAGCCGGCCCAGGATCTCCCCGGCCATCACACCGGTGGCGCCGGAGAGGATGGACCTCACGGCGAAGTCGCCCAGGCGGCTGGCGAGGATGCGGTCGGCCGGTGCGGGCGAACCGCCGCGCTGCAGGTGGCCCAGGGTGACGACGCGCGAGGGGAAGGGACAGCCGGCGGTGATGAGATCCTCGTTGAGCTTCTGCGCGCCGCCGTGTTCATCCCCTTCGGCGACCACGATGAGGATCGACTTCTTTCCCCGCGCCTTGAGGCGATCGAGCTGGGCCACGATCTCGGAGATGCTCGTGGTTGTCTCGGGGATGGCGGCGATCTCCGCTCCGGCCGCCAGTGCGGTGAAGAGGCCGATGTAGCCGCTGTACCGGCCCATGACCTCGACGAGGAACATCCGCTCGTGGCTCTCGGCGGTATCGCGGAGCTTGTCGACCGCTTCGACGGCCGTCTGCACGGCGGTGGCGAAACCGATCGTGTAGTCGGTGCCCCTTAAGTCGTTGTCGATCGTGCCCGGGCAACCGACGATTCGGCCGTCCCAATGGTCGGCGAGATCGACGGCGCCGCGGAAGGTGCCGTCGCCGCCGATGGGTATGAGGGCGTCGATCTGCTGCTTGCGGAGATTCGCGGCGGCGGCCTCGCGGCCCTCGGGCGTGCGGAAGGCGGCGCATCGGCTGGAGTGGAGGATCGTTCCCCCGCGGTAGATCAGGTCGGAGACGCTGCGGAGGATCATGTGGGGCTCGCCGTCCTCGCCGATGAAGAAGTCCTCGTCGAGGATGCCCTGGTAGCCGCGGCGGATGCCGATCACCTCGTGGCCGGCGGCCACCGCAGAGCGGACCACGGCCCGCACGCAGGCATTCATCCCCGGGGCATCGCCCCCGCTGCAGAAGACACCGATGCGCATATTCCGTTCCTCTGCGAAGACGTCAAATCCGGAGTCGGCCGTTCGCCCCGCCGGCACACCGCGCGTGCCGCTGTTTGGGGACCCAGGATAGCCCTCCCGCCGCCAGACAACAAGGAGCCCCACAGCCCGGCCATCCCGGGAGCGTCGCCGATCGGCGATGTTCGCCGTCGACCCCAGCTGCGGCTGCCCCCGGGCCGGGCGGGAGGAACGAAGTCCCGGCCACCCTCCCCGCCACCACCTTGTACGATCCCGCCGGCGCCGTTTTACTGTGAGGGATGATCGACTCGCAAGGGTATCGGCTGCTCGACTGCGGTGACGGCCGCCGGTTGGATCGCTTCGGGACGCGCTGTCTGGACCGCCCCGCCCCCGCGGTGGCGCGGGTGGCGCGCGGGGACCCCTCGCTGTGGTCCCAAGCCGACGCCCGCTTCGTGCGAACGAAGGGTGACTGCGGCGAATGGGTTGAGTCTCGCCCCCTGCCGGCGCGGTGGACGATCGACTTGGAAGGGCTGGTCTTCGAACTGAAGCAGAGCGGGGTCGGTCACGTGGGGCTCTTCCCAGAGCAGCTTGTCAACTGGCGGTGGGTGGCGGAGAAAGTCAGCCGGATCACGGCCGCGGGAGGTCGGATGCGGTTGCTGAACCTCTTCGCCTACACGGGGGGAACCACCCTGGCGGCAGCGGCAGCCGGTGCTCACGTGGTCCACGTCGACGCCGCGAGCAACGTCGTGGCCTGGGCCCGCCGCAATGCGGAGCTTTCCGGACTGGAGGGAGCGCCGATCCGCTGGATCGCCGAGGATGCCCGCAAGTTCGTCAAGCGGCAGATCGCCCGGGGAAACCGCTACGAGGCCATCGTCCTCGATCCGCCGAGCTACGGCCACGGTCCGCGGGGTGAGGTCTGGCGACTGGCAACCCACTTGACCCAACTATTGGAGGCTTGTCTCTCCCTTCTTGGAGAGGGCAGTTTCCTCTTGCTCACATGCCACACTCCCCGTTTTGACGCCCCACGCCTGAAGGCGATGCTTGCCGGAGTACTGAGATCGGCGGGGCGCGGCGGGGGTATCCATGCCGCGCCGCTGGCCCTTCGTGCCGAGACGGGTCGTTCGCTGCCCAGCGGCGTGGTGGTGCGGTGGACGGCAGGTGACGAAGTCTAGCGCCCCGCCTTGCTGGAGGGGCGCGCGCCGTCTTAGAATGGAACGACACTTTTCCCCCGTCCTCGAGACTCGACCGGCCGGCTGGATGATGGCTGAGGATTATTACAAGACGTTAGGAGTCCGCCGCGACGCAAGTCAGGAGGAGATCCAGGCCGCCTACCGCGAACTGGCACGCAAGTACCACCCTGACCTGAATCCCGACGACAAGACGGCCAAGAAAAGATTCCAAGAGGTCCAGGCGGCGTTCGACGTTCTCGGAAACTCCGAGAAGCGGGAAATGTACGACCGCTACGGGAGCTCTTTCGAGACCATGGGGGCGGGGGGTGCTGGGGGTCCGGGCGGGGGCCCCTACTGGCAGGCCAATCGGGGGCCAGCAGGGGGTGGTGGTTTCTCGTTCGAAGACGTCGATCTGAGCCAGTTCTTCGGCGAGCGTTTTGGCGAAGAGCCTGCCGGAGGGTTCGCCGATCTCTTTTCGCAGTTTCGCCGCCAGGCCCCCGGAACGACCCGGGGCGGGACGCGGGGGGCACGAAGAGGGCAGGACTTCCAGGAGGAGATCACTATCCCCTTTCAGACGGCGGTCACCGGTGGCGAGATCGACGTTGCCCTGCAGCGGGAACCCGGTCAGTTTGAGACGATCCGTGTGAAGATCCCTGCGGGGATCGAAGACGGGAAGAAGATCCGCCTCCGTGGCCAAGGCGGGAAACCGCCGCGCGCAGGCCGGGCTGGAGACTTGCTGCTCGTCGTCCGCGTAGCATCGCATCCCCACTTCACTCGCCGCGGGAACCACCTCCATGTCCGCGTGCCGGTCACGCTGGCCGAGGCGGCCGCGGGCGCGAAGGTCGATGTCCCCACGCCAGGGGGGACGGTATCGCTCCGCGTGCCCGTCGGCACCTCGAGCGGGACGAAGCTCCGCATCAAGGGGCATGGCGTGGTGGGCAAAGATGGCACCCGGGGGGACCTCATTGCCGAAATCCAGGTCATGCTCCCGCCGCATCTGGATGACGAGAGCCTCGAGATGATCCGCAAGATCGACGCCCGCCACCCTTCGTCGCCCCGCGCCGAACTGCGGTGGTAGCGCGGAGCCGCGGCGAGCCGTTAGGGTGACCTGCGCCGTGCGACAACTGCCGCAGGGCGCGGCACACGCGGGGATCCCCTCCATGACCGAGCAGCCCTCTCGACCCGCCCACCCCCCTCGACCCGTCGAGGGCCGTGATGTATCGGCCGCTCGAGGAGCGCGTTTCCCGCGTATGGTGCGGATCCGCAAGAAGGCGGAGTTCGAGCGGGCTTACCGGCTTCGCTGTACGGCGGGCGACGACCGCCTGCTCGTCTTCGGGTATCCCAACGGGTGCGACTATCCGCGGCTGGGCGTTTCCGTTTCGCGAAAGCTGGGCGGCGCCGTGGCCCGCAACCGCTGGAAACGGCTCCTCCGCGAGGCCTTCCGGCTCTCTCGCCCGCAGCTTCCGGCAGGGTTGGACCTCATTCTGATCCCCCGTGGGAATGCGGAGCCCGATCTCTCCGGCCTGATGCGGTCGCTGCCGCGGTTGGCCGGGCGCGTGGCTCGCAAGGTGGCGAGGTCCCGAGAATGAAAGGCCGACGCTGGATCGCGCGGATCGCCAGCCTGCCGGCCGCTATCCTGATCGCCATGGTGCGGGTATACCAAATCGTGCTCAGCCCCCTGCTCGGCGCCCACTGCCGCTTCGAGCCCACCTGCAGCGCGTACTTCATCGAGGCGGTCCGGAAGTACGGCGCCATCCGCGGATCCTTGCGGGGGTTATGGCGGATCTGCCGGTGCAACCCATTCTGCCGCGGGGGGTGCGATCCGCCGTAACGCCGGCCGTCTGCATCGAGCCTATCTGGTGACTTGGCAGAAACCGGCCTTGACCGGGGGGGGAACCGCAGGTATTCAATGGCCTCTCGAATCCCCATGCGAACCGCAAAGGGACCCTGACGTGCCCGCCACGCCAAGATCACCTCTTCCCTCAGCCGCCGGGCACGGGTTCGCCGCTGCGCCGCGGGCGAACGGCTACGGGCTATCGGTCGTGTTTCTCCTCGGGGTGCTCGTCCCCCCGGCGGCGGCCCAGTCGACCTCGCTGCCCAGCAGTATGCCGGCAACCTCGGCGATGCCGGTGCCCGCAGGCGGTAGCGCTGGCGGGTCGGTCTATGCGCCGGCTTCCCCTTATTCCCCGGCCGCCCCGCAGTACGCGCCTGCCCCCGCCACGGCACCGGGTGCGACGACAACACCGCCGTACACGGCTCCCTCATCACCGTACCAACCGCCGGGCGGCTTTGCCCCATCGGCGCCCGTGCCTCCAGCCCTCCCCGACGCCGGACCTCCTCCAGGGGACCTGGGGGGGATGCAGCTTCCTCCGCCGTCTTGGGATCCGTACGCAACGCCCGGTGCCCAGCCGCCCGCTCTCTTCCCCCAGGATTACTATTTTCCCGGGTCAGCTTACCAGACGACGGAGACGCTGCGACGCTTCCTGGAGGAGATCCGCGCCGAATACACGTGGATACCGGCGTCGGGAGGCCAGCGGAAGTTCGGCGTCGATGACGTGGAGCTCAGCGCCACCTTCACCATTCCGTTCCTTTACAGCACGCAACATCCCCTCTTGATCACGCCCGGATTCGCCTCGCACTTTTGGAGCGGCCCCATTTCCGAGGGGCCCCAGCCGGCGGATATGCCCCCGAACGCCTTCAGTGCGTATCTCGACGCGGCCTGGAACCCCCAGGTGACCCCATGGCTGGGCGCCGAACTGGGCTTTCGCACCGGGGTCTATTCGGATTACCGCAAGGTGACCACCGATAGCCTGCGTTTCATGGGCCACGGTCTGGCGGTCCTCTCCCTGACGCCCTCGGTGCAGGTGAAAGCCGGAGCGGTCTACCTGGACCGCAACCGGGTGAAGATCCTTCCGGCGGGGGGACTCGTTTGGATGCCCAATCCCGACGTCCGCTTCGACATCCTGTTCCCCAATCCCATGGCCTCGCGGCGGCTGATGGACCTGGGCGACACCCAACTCTGGGCCTATGTTCGTGGAGAATACGGCGGCGGGAACTGGGCGGTGCAGCGGGTGGACGGGACCTTCGAGCGGGTCGACTACAACGACCTGCGCGTGATGGCCGGTATCGACTTCGACCGCGCCGCGGGGCTGAGCGGCCTGTTCGAAGTGGGCGTGGCCTTCGACCGCGAGATCGTCTACCGCAGTCCCACGCCCACGTTCCGCCCCGAACCGGCGGTGGTGCTGCGCGCGGGCCTTGTCTACTAACACGCCACGCGCCGTCCCCTGGCAACCCCGACGGTCGCGCGATAGAACCCGATGAAGGTCAGCCCCCTCGTGGAACCGCCGTCTCGCCTACCCTTCTGGCACCGCTGGTGCTGCTGCTCGCTGGCCGTCGCGGCGAGCATGGCAGCGGCTGCCAGCGCGGAGGTCGTGCGGCTGCCGGCGGTCATGCCCGCCACGGACGTCCTGCCCACCCCTTCCTACACGGCGAAGGGACTCGACCTGGCGATGCGGCCCGAGCAGCATTTCGATCCCACGGTACGGGAACTCGACTTCACGCTGCCGCCGCCGGGCGTGCCGCTCGGGCAGCCCGAGCCGGTGATGGTCCCCCCGCCCTGGAAGACGCCGCCCGACGCCCGCAGCGGGATGTTCCAGAAACTCCACTTCGACGCCACCTGGCTCGCCTCCTGGGGCGGGAACGACTTCGGAGTCACCACTCTGGAGACGAGCGTTCTGCTGGGCATCCCCATCCCCAGCCGCAGCGCGCCGATCCTCGCCACGCCGGGGTTCGCCGTACACTTTTTCGACGGCCCCAGGGATCTCGACGTGCCGCCGCGGCTCTACGACAGTTACGTGCAGTTCATCTGGCGGTATCTGCTCACCGAACGGCTGGGGATGATCCTGGGCGTCACGCCCGGGTTTTACAGCGACCACGTGCAGGGAGGCGACGATGCCTTGCGCATCAGCGGGTTGGGCGTGGGGATGTGGTCGGTCACTCCAACCACGAAGCTCATGGCCGGGGTGGCCTACCTCGACCGCGACGACCTCAAGGTCCTGCCGGCCGGAGGAATCTTCTGGGAACCCCATCCCGACTTCGTCGTAGAGCTGGCCGTACCGCGCCCCAAGATCGCCCGCCGCGTCTACTGGTTCGGCGAGTGGTCCGAGGAGAAACAAGACTGGCTCTATGTGGCCGGGGAACTGGGCGGAGGCACCTGGGCCGTACGCCGCATCGACGACGAAGGCGACCTGCTCACCTACCGCGACTTCCGCGTTGCCCTGGGGCTGGAGCGGAGGGTCCTCTGGGGGCTCGACTCCCACGCCGAGGTGGGTTACGTCTTCGGCCGTAAGCTCAGCTACGCGCGCGGGGGCGAGCAGCTCCGCTCTGCCGGCACGGTGATGCTCCGTGCGGGCCTCGTGTTCTGAGGGTGCGTCTCACTTTTCGCCGCGGACATAGTCGATGGCGAACGTCCCCGAGGTGGTCCCGCCGGTGGGATTGATCCGCAGACCGGTGATCGTCTGGCCAGCCCAGGAGGGGGGCTTTCCGGGTTCCAGACGGTACTCGTGAAAGCGGCCGTCGGGCTGCACGCCGAACCAGAGCGATTCCAAGGCATATGCGTTGGTAATCACCGCGTGCAGAGCCCGGGAGGGGGTGGGCCAGGGTGTCGCCGCGCCGACCAACAACCGCGTCTGGGCTGCCGACGGGTACTCGGCATTCTCCGATGCCGGTCCGTTGTCAGGGGGAGGCGCCCGCGGCGCGAAGCAGCGGACAACCGACCACTGACAACGGCCCCCCGGTCAGCGCATACGATAAAGATACGCGGCGATGTCGCGGGCTTCCTCCTCGGTGAGGTCCAGGTCGGGCATGGCCGTGCGGGGGTTGACTTCCTCGGGATGCTGAATCCAAAGAACCAGGTTTTCCGGAGTGTTTGGCAGGACGCCGGCCAGGTAGACCTGGTTTCGCAGATCGTTCAGCCGCGGGCCTACCCGGCCCGTGGCCTGGCGGATGCCGGGAATCACGTGGCAGCCGCCGCACCCGTGGCGGACGATGGCCAACTGCCCCTCTACGGGATCGCCTCCGGGTACGTGCCAGACGCGCTCGGGGGGAAAGTCGGCCGGAGCCCAGACGGCCAAATGGAAACTCACGGCCAGCACCAGGAAGGCGAAGAACAGAAGCATGAAGACGATCTCTCTCCACGAATGCTGCATGGTCGTCGATCTCCTTCAGCGCGTGACGGGTGCGGGCTGCTGCTCGGCGGGGGGCGTTCCCTGGACCCGGTCTGTGCCGGTCTCCAATTGCTGGAGCCAGCGCCAGAAGATCACAGCCGCCACCATGGCGTACATCTTGCCGCCCGGCATCCACATGACCAGCCCCGCCATCTGTTGGTCCTCCAGCGGCGTGAATCCCCAAACCTCGGTTCTGCCGAGGTACTCCGCATACCACGGCTCGGGTGAGAAGGTCATCCAGATTCCCAGCACACCGGTATGCACCGTCGTGGTGAAGAGATAGACCACGCCCAGGCCGTAATCCATTCTCCGCGAGCTCAGCGGATCGATCGCGACGCGCCAGAACAGCAGCCCGGCCACGAAGAAGGTCAGGTGTTGCATGACGTGCACGAAATTGCTTCGTAACGTCGCGTTGTAAAAATCGGGGAAGTGCCAGATCCAGTTGACCGCGGCGTAGAGCAGCCAGGTGAAGAGGGGATTCCAAAGCAGGTGCCTTCCACCCGGCCAGGCCTCCACCCGGTGCCAGGCGCGTCCCACGGGTTTTCGCCACGCCCGCGGCAGCGCCACGAGCATCACGGGCACGGGCGCCGCGAGCACCAGCAGCGGCGCGGCGACCATCATGAGGATCATGTGTTGGACCATGTGGACCGAGGCGAGCTGCTCGGCCAGGGCCTCCAGAGGAGAGACCAGGGCAACCACCAGGGCAAGCATCCCGCCGGCAAAAGCCGCGGCCTGCCAAACCGCCGCACCTCGGCCCCTCCCCCCCTTTCGCCAAATCTTTCTCAGCCCGCGCACATAAAGCCAGCCGGCGAGGATCAGCGACGGCAGCAGCACCGGGTCCCAGCTCCATGCCAAGGTTCCCGGCTCGCGGGGCGGACCGAAGATGTGTGCCTCGGCCGCTTCCGCCAGGATCAGCGGCAGAACGGCGGCCAGGGCGACCACCGCCGCCGCACGCCACCGGCCTCGAGCGGTTTCCGCTCCCTGGGCGTCGCGATGTCCGAGGCGCCGGACTTGGGGCAGGTCCGCCGTCATTCAACAGCTCCCCAGGTAATAGAAGATCGGAACGGTCTGAACCGCGATGATCAGCGAAAACACGGCACTGTTGATCCATCCCAGGCGCGCCATGAGGAATTCCGCGCTCTCCCGATCCGCACCCACTTTGCGAAGCCGCCCCAGGGCGCCTCGGGCGGCGACCGTGGCGGCGACCGCAACCACCAGGGTGACCACGCTGAGCACCAGAATCGCCCAGGCAATGGCGGTGATCCCTAGGAAAGTGATCTCTCCCCAGCCGGCCAGGCAACCGAACTCGCCGATCACGAAAGCCAGCATCAGGTGAGCCACCCAGGCGACGGCGCCACCGAGCAGGCCGAACCAGAGGACCGATTGCCGCACCAGGGAATCGGGGGCTGAGGTAGCGATCATGGTACGGCTCTCCCACGGATCTACACGACGTGCGGGGAAAGGTAAAGGACGAAAAAGACGATGGCGCCCATTGCCGCCGTGAAAAACCAGAAGAGCGCCGTGATCTGCATTTGGAGGGCCATGAACCCCTTCCGGTCCTCGTGCTCCCGCCTCATGCGCAGGAATGCGCATGCGCCGATCGGCAGCGCCGTGAGGACGAGCAGCCCCAGGGCGGCGCTGATGACGTAGAAGAGCGAAGCGTAGGCGTTGTCCTGCATGGCATATTCCAGGGAAGCCAGCTCGTAGACGAGCCACACGATAAACACCACGCCGAGAAACAGGCTCGCCGCCAGGCTCGCCAGCGTCTGCGACCTTTCGCCGCGGTGGAAGCTTCGCGTCGCCCAGTAGATCGGCAGCGCACTGCCGACGAGGAGGGCATAGGCGATCGGCGGCAAAGCGAGCCCGGGCAGGGGAAGGTCTCCCTGCGGCCACACAGTCGCGAATAGGCGGATGTAGTAGTAGGAATAGAAGAGCACGCCGAAGGCGGTGGCGAGGATCACCAACAGCCAGACCGCCCCCCACCAGGCGGTCGAGCGAGTCCCCGTGGCGAACAGCGGCAGACCGGCTCGCTGCCCGATGTCGCTCTCCCGCAACGTCCGCAGCGTCATCTCGTTCGGCCAGAGCCAGACGCCGAGGGCGGCGACGGTGAAGGCGGTGCCGCCCAAGGCCACGGTATACCAGCCACCCAGAATGCCCAGCATCAAGACCGTCAGTCCCAGCGCGGCAAACAGCGGCACGTACGTCGGCCCCGCGAGGCGGTAGACGGCCTCGGGCGCGGCGGTGAGGATGTCGGTGGTGAGCGTGGCGCGGAATTCCGCCGGCGCGCCGCGGAGGGCTTCGCGGGCGCGCGCCGTGGCCGGGTCTTCAAGCTCGGGATCCGGCTCGTGCCAGAGCGGGTGCCGGCTCTGGACCAGCGGCGGCGCGTAGAACGTGAAGCTCGGCGACGGCGAAGAGACGGACCATTCCAAGGAATCGCTGCCCCAGGGGTTGTCTTCCGCCGGCGTTCCGCGGCGCAGGCTGATGAAGAAGTCCACGACGAAGACCAGGAACCCCAGGGCGAGGATGAACGAACCGACGGTGGCGATCAGGTTGTAAAAATCCAGCCCCAACTCGGCCGGGTACGTGTAGACGCGGCGGGGCATGCCGAAGAAGCCCATCATGTGCATGGGGAAGAAGGTCACGTTGAAGCCGATGAACGCCAGCCAGAAGCCCCACTGGCCCAGCCGCTCGTCGAGCATCCGCCCGGTGATCTTCGGCAGCCAGTAGTACAATCCGGCCATCATCGGGAAGACGGCGCCGCCGATGAGGACGTAGTGGAGATGGGCCACGATGAAATACGTGTCGTGGACCTGCCAGTCGAAGGGGACCACGGCGACCATCACGCCCGTCAGCCCTCCCAGCAAGAAGACCACCAGAAACCCCAACACATACATCAGGGGCACCTTGAAGGCCGGAGCGCTCCCCCAGAGAGTGGCGATCCAGGCGAAGAACTGCGTGCCGCTGGCGACGGCCACCATGAGGCTGGCCGCGGCGAAGAAGTGCATCGACAGCTCGGGCAGCCCCGTCGTGTACATGTGGTGGACCCACAGTCCGAAGCTCACGAAGGCCGTCACGATGATCGCCATGGCGATCAGCGTGTAGCCCACGATCCGCCGGGCGAAGGCCGCCACGACCATGGAGACGATTCCCGTGGCGGGGAGGAAGATGATGTAGACCTCCGGGTGGCCGAAGAACCAGAAGAGGTGCTGCCAGAGGAGGATGTTGCCGCCGGACTCGGGGTTGAAGAACTGCGTGCCGACGGCGCGGTCCAGTTCCAGCAGGAGCGTCGCCATCAGCAGTGTGGTGAAGGCGAAGATGATCATCAGCCCCGCGGCGAGAATAGCCCAGATGAACAGCGGCATGCGGGCGAGGGTCATTCCCGGCGCGCGGAGCTTGAGAATCGTGGCCACGATCTCCACACCGGCAACGAGGCCCCCGATCTCCACCAACGCCAGGCCCAAGAGCCAGAAGTCCATCTCCAGGCCGGCAAAGGGGCGGCCCGAGAGCGGCACGTAGGCGAACCAGCCGGCCGCCGGCACGGCACCCACGAGGAAGCTGGCGAAGAAGACCAGTCCGCCGAAAAGATACGTCCAATAGCCGAAGGCGGTCAGTCGGGGATAGGCCACGTCGCGGGAGCCGATCATCAGCGGCGTCAGGTAGAGCGCCAGCCCCTCCAGGAACGGCACGGCGAAGAGGAACATCATCGTCGAGCCGTGCATGGTGAACAACTGGTTGAAGACCTCCGGGCCGAGAAAGTTGTTTTCGGAGGAGACCAACTGGAGCCGCATCAGCAGCGCCATGGCCCCGCCGACGAGGAAAAAGGCGAACGACGTCACCATGAACCGCTTTCCCAGCGGCTGGTTGTTGACCTCGGAGAACCAGCCGGGAAAGCCGGTCGGGTTCCGCCAGGTTTCCAGGAACTGCGCTTCACCCTGCTGCGTGGAATCCACCGCCTCACTCTCCGTTCACTGTAGGCTCATCAGGTAATCGGTCAGGTCGTGCAGCTCGTCCGTTTCGAGGTAGGTCGGCGGCATGAGATTCCCGGGCTTGATGGGCTGCGGGTTGGCGATCCAGCCCATGAGATTGCCGCGGTTGTTGGGCACTGTGGCCGCCCCCAGCGAGAGGCGGCTGCCGATGTGGGTCAGGTCGGGGCCGACGCGGGCGGTGGCCCCCGTGTCGCGGATGGCGTGGCAGGCGTGGCATTGGCCGGTGAAGAAGGCCTCGCGCCCGCGGAGGAGGCGTTCGTCGACCGGCTCGGGATGCGGCTCTTGCCGCTCGGATACCCAGGTGGCGAAGTCGTTGACCGGCAGGGCGACCACCAAGAAGCCCATCTTCGCGTGCTGCACGCCGCAGTACTCGGCGCACTGGCCGCGAAAGACGCCGGGCCGGTCGGCCTGGATCCAAAACGTCGTGGTGATGCCGGGGTTCAGGTCCCGCTTCCCCCCCAGTTCCGGCACCCAGAAGCTATGAACGACGTCGGCCGAGGTCATTTCCAACCGCACCGGCTCGCCCACCGGGATATGCAGCTCGTTGGCGGTGACAATTCCAAAATCCGGGTAGCGGACCTCCCACCACCACTGGTACCCTACGACCTCGATCGTCACCGACGTCTCCGGCATCCGCAGATTGGACGTCGTCCCCAGGGAGAGGAACAGGAGGGGGGCCAGGATGAACGTGGGAATGATGATCCCGCTGACGACGATGAACTTATCGCCCAGCGGGCTGCGGAATCGGTCATGCCCTCCGCGGCGCAACACGGCGAGCAGCATCAATAAGACCACCACCACGAACACCGCCGTGCAGACGGCGAAGAGAATCCACCACACGCGGGCGATGTCGGCCGCCATCGGACCCGCCGGGTGCAGCGCCGACTGCGTCCGCTCGCCGGCGCAGCCGGCGAGCAGGGCCAAAGCTGGAGCGACGAAGAAGCAGCGCGCGCCGGTGCGCGCGATGGCCAAAGACCGCGCGCCGCAGCCAGCGGGAGGTTGCGCCGCAGCAGGGGTCGCCGTGATCTCGTTCATGCCTTCCTCCCTCGGTGCCCCGCCGCCGGCCGCCGCGAGCGGCGGACCCTCGGCGGATCGTGCATCGGCCGTTATTGGGGCGCAGCCGCCTCGCCTGGGCGATTCGCGGCCGAGGTGGGTGCGCTCATGTCGTCTCATGCCTCCTTACCGGCCTTCCCAGGGAAACGTCTGCGCCACCAGCACGAAGGCCACCAGGGCAGCTAGATCCTCGTCGGAGACATGCCCTTCGTAGCTCGGCATGGCAACGTCATCCGGTGGATGGAGAATGTATCGCTGTAGCTCGTCGCGCGACATGCGGTGCCGCACCGCAGCCAGATCGACGGCCACTTCGCGGCCGGCGCCGGCCACGGCGTGGCACGTGTTGCAGCCGTGCCGCACGAAGAGGTGCCGCCCCGCTTCGGCCTCCTCGCTGAGCACCACGCCCGCGGGAACGGGTGGCGGCGCTTCGTCGGGCCAGCCGGTCCACGGCGACCGGCGCCGCAGGTCGCTCAGATAGAGCAGCGCCAGCACCAGCAGCACCACCACCACGACCCAGACCGGCCGGTTGCCAATCCCGCGAAAGGGCGTGCGGTCGAGAAACGGCAGCGCCACCAGCACCACGAACACCACGATCGGGAAGAGGACGATGAACGCCGGAGCGATTGCCGCCGGCAGCAGCGCGATCAGCCCGCTGTACCACCAGTACCACCACTCCTCCGCGGGTGACGTCCGCTCCACGAGGTTGGCCTCGGGCATCAGCGGCGCCGGCCCGACAAACAGGGTCAGCAACACGACCGCCAGAAAGACGGTCATCGCCATGGCCCCCGACTTGGTCGTGGTATAGGGGTGGAAGACTTCGCCGCGATCCTCCGATGCGGCGTCCTCCTTGTAGATCCGCCTCTGCTCCTCGGCCGTGGCCACCGGCCGGCGCCGCTCCGTGGGCGAGGTGACGCCGTGGAGCATGACGAGGTACATGTGATAGCCGACCAGGAGCAACATCGCCAGCGGCACCAAGA
>SKOZ01000093.1 GCA_007119795.1 Planctomycetales bacterium
GGCCCTCAGCCGGCGCGGCGTGGTTCCCGTGGTCGCTGGCATCGTGGCAGGCAGTGCCGGAGTCTTCGTCGAACCGCCAGTAGGCCAGCAGGGGCCGATCGAGTTCGAGAGGTTCGGCCACCTGGCCATGGGCGGGAGCGTTCGTCACAGAGGCACTGGCCACTGCGATCAGCAAGAGTGCCTCTGCCGCCGCCCGACCTCTGCGCCGCCCTATTCGCTCATGCATCGAATTACCTTGCCCAATTTCGGGCTGCCTTATTGCTTATTGAAAGCCGTCGCCTTGCGCCCTCGGCCGCCGGACGGCGTCCCGGCTCTCCCCGGCAGTCGAGGTCTTGACAATTGCTGACCGCTTATCGCCGCCAGAGTGGACTGCGCACCTGCGGGCGCCATAAGCCCCCTCCCTGCCTCCCGGCAACACCAATCTAAGCTGCCGTCTCGCCTTTCGCCACCCTCGGCACGTGGGTGGTGTGGTGCTGCACGGTCCCTATTCTGGTCAAGGCGGAGACGGAGCGGACCCGGACGTGCTCGGCACGACTCCAATCGCCTTGGGCACCCGCAACCGCTCGGGGCGGTTGATCTTGGCCCTTTGGCGGGGTACGCTACAGCCTTTTGCGCTCGAACGTCTGTTCTGCGATCGCCGGTGGAATCTCCTATGAGCGACCCGTATTTTCAGGAATTGTTTGCCGCACGGATCGGCGGGGCCCAATACGGCAAGGGTACGGAAGTCTACAAGTTCGAGAAGATCAAGCGCGCCAAGCGGAAAGCCCGTGCCGAGCACCCGGAGCGGCCGCTGATCGACTTCGGCATCGGTGAGAACGACGAGATGGCCGATGCCGGCGTCCGCCGGATCATGGCTGCCGAGATCGACCGGCCCGAGAACCGCGGCTATGCCGACAACGGCATCGCCGAGTTCCGCGAGGCGGCCGCCCGCTTCATGGAGCGCGAGTTCGGCGTACGGCTCGACCCGGCCACGCAGGTGAACCATTCCATCGGCTCCAAGCCTGCGCTGGCCATGCTGCCCGCCGCCCTGATCGACCCCGGCGACGTCACACTCATGACTGTACCCGGCTACCCGGTGGCGGGCACCCACACGCGGTACCTGGGCGGCACCGTCTTCCGGCTCCCCCTGCGGGCCGAGAACGACTTCCTCCCCGATCTTACGGCAGTGCCGGCCGACGTCCTCCGCCGCGCCAAGCTCCTGGTGCTCAATTACCCGAATAGTCCCACGGGCAAGACGGCCACCGCCGACTTCTACCGTCGGGTGATCGACTTCGCCCTCCGGCACCGGCTCGTGGTGGTCCAGGACGCGGCCCATATCATGCTCTCCTTCGACGGACCGCCGCTGAGCTTCCTCTCGGTGGACGGGGCCATGGACGTGGGCGTCGAGGTCCATTCCCTCTCGAAGGGCTGGAACATGATCGGCTGGCGAATGGGTTTCGTCTGCGGCCATCCCCTATTAGTGCAGGCCTTCGCCGACATCAAGGACAACAGCGACTCGGGGCAGTTCATCGCCATCCAGAAGGCGGCCGCCGCCGCCCTGGACGATGCCGGGATTCCCCGGCAGACCAGGGAGAAATACCGGCGGCGGCTGGAAAAGCTCGTGGCCGTGCTTCGCCGCTGCGGCTTCGAGTGCCAAATGCCCGGCGGCACTTACTTTCTCTACACGGCGGCGCCCACGCGCCTCCGCAGCGGACGGCACTTCGCCAATGCTGAAGACGTCAGCCAGTTCCTGATTAACGAACACTCCATCTGCACCGTCCCCTGGGACGACGCCGGCGCCTTCCTCCGCTTCTCGGTTACCTACGAGGCCGCCGATGAAGCTGCCGAGGACGCCCTCATGGAAGAGACGGCTCAGCGGTTGAAGGCGCTCGAACTGGTCTTCTGACCGCCTCCGGTCAGGGGCCTTCGAGCCGGCTGAGGGCCTCGGCGGCGGCGGCGCGGACCTCCGGGGAGTCGTCGCTGGTGGCCGTGGACTCGAGCAGAGAGGCAACGCGGTACGCGGGAGAGCCGATGCGGCCCAGGGCTGCTGCCGCCGCCTCGCGGACCCACGGGCTGGGGTGTTCGCGGAGGGCGCGGGCCAGGGCGGGAACGGCATCGGCGGCCCCCTCGCCCAGGTCCCCGATTTCGCGTGCAGCGGCGGCGGCCTGGAACTCGTCCTCCCCAGCAAGCGCGGCAATGACCTCGCCGAGCCCGTCGAGTGCCTGCTCGGCCGGAGCGTCCAGGTCGATGCGCGCCAGGGCGGCGTCGGCGGCACGGCGGACGCTGCGGTCCGCGTCGGATTCCTGCGTTCTGCGGAGGGCGGGCACGGCGACGCGGGCGCGGGGGCCGATGCTCCCCAGGACTTCGGCGGCACGACGGCGCGTGAAGCGGTCGGGATGCTCGAGCAGGGCGATCACGGCCTCGGTGGCCGGGGCTGCCGCCGTCCCCATCGAAGCGAGGGCCTCAAGGGATTTCCAGCGGACCCAGCGGCTGCGGTCGTCGGCGGCCCGCACCAGGGACTCCACGGCCGGGGACGCTGCCTCGCCCAACTCGCCCAGAAGCTGGGCCGCGGCCATGCGCGCGTCGGCCCGCTCCGAATCGAGCGCAATCGAGAGGGCTTCGACCGACTCGGTGCTGACGGCCTCGGCGAGGGCATCGAGACCGTCGTGGGAATACTGGTAGGTGTTGTCATCGGCAGCAATGTCGACCACGTGGTCCAAAGCTGCCTCGAGAGCCGCGGGGCCGCGAGCCAGGACCGCCTCGGCCGCAGCTCGGCGATCGCCGAGGGCCGTCCCGTCGGTGAGCTCCTCAAGCAGGATCTCGATAGGGGCCGTGGCCAGGTCGGGACGGCCGGCCTCGGCGATTGAACGAACGACGACCACCGCCGCGGTGATGGCCAACGCCAGGGCGCCTCCCATCGCTACCGCGAGGACGAAAACCCAGGTGGCGGGCGACCATCGGCGGCGGTGCCGCGACCGCTGCGCGCCGTGGTGCCGGCGACGGGAGGCGAGCCGCTCGAGGACCACGGAGCTTTCTGAGCATTCCGACCTGGTCGCTGCGGACTTGGCGGTGGACGGCTCGTGAAGACCGCCTGGGCCCGCATCGGTGGGGGGTGCGGGGCCGTCGGGAGCGGGGGGAACGGCAATCCGGGCGGCGGACGACGGCGCGTCGGCGGGAGGAGCGATCACCAATTCCCGGCACACCGGGCAGACGACGTGCTGGCCCGCATGGGCCGGATCGGTAACGAGAAGCTGGGCGCAGTGAGGGCAAGGAAACTCAGGCATGACGTGGTTTATCCTTCCCCCTCAGTGTATCCTCCGGAGGCCCGCGTTGGAAAGGGTTCCAGGTTTTTCCCAAACGGCGTTTTCTTCAACTGGTTTTGGCCAAGACCCTGGAGGCCACACGAGCCGCTCCCCTCGCTTCCTCCGCCAGTTGCTGGAGGATCGAGCGTCAAGGAACCCCCCGTCCCGCGACCACCACGCCCCGGCCCCCTCAGGCCGATCTTTCCAAGCTGTTCGCCTGGTTGAGCTTATTGTAGAGCGTCTTCAGGCTCACTCCCAGTTCCGCGGCGGCCTTGGGCTTGTTGCCGCTATGGCGGTCCAGGGCGTCGTGGATGGCCTGCATCTCGATCTCCTTGAGCGACTTGCCCGCCGACGCGCGGGCCGCGGGCTTGAGCCGCCGATCGGTGAAATGGCGGGGGAGATGGGCCACGTCGATGGGGCCCTCGTCGCAGAGGATCATGGCGTGCTCGATGACGTTGGCCAGCTCGCGGACGTTCCCGGGCCAGCAGTGGCCGCGGAGCATAGCCAGGGCATCGTCGGTGAATCCGGGATCGGCGACACGGAGGGAGCGGCGGAAGCGGCAGGCAAGGCTTTGGGCCAGCAGAGGAATGTCCTCGGCGCGCTCGCGGAGGGGGGGAAGGGGGATCTCAAAGGTGTTGATGCGGAAGTAGAGGTCCTCGCGGAATTCGCCTTCGGCGACCATGGCGTCCAGGCGGCGGTGCGTGGCGCAGAGGACGCGGACGTCGCAGGTGACCGGCTGGTTCTCCCCCACGCGGCGGACTTCGCCGCTCTCCAGGAAGCGGAGCAGCTTTGCCTGCATCGCCTTGGGAAGCTCGCCGATTTCATCGAGGAACAGGGTGCCGCCGTGGGCCACTTCGACGAGGCCGGTGCGATGCTCGTCGGCACCGGTGAAGGCGCCCTTGCGGTGCCCGAAGAGCTCGCTTTCGATGAGCTGCTCCGGCAGGGCCCCGCAGTTGACGGCCACGAAGGGCATCTCGGCGCGGAGGCTCTGCTCGTACAAGGCCCGCGCCGCGAGCTCTTTCCCTGTGCCGGTCTCGCCGAGGATGAGGGCCGTGGAGTGGGTGGGCGCCACCTTGGCGATCAGGTCGCGGACCTGTTCCATGGACGCCGTGGTTCCGATCAGCTCCGAGGAGCCCTCCAGCCGTTCCAACCGCTGCTTGACGGCGCGGTACTTGCGGTTCAGTTCGCGGCGCTCGGCAACGCGGTCGAGCACGGCTTCGAGCTCGACGAGCTTGCAGGGTTTGGTGAGGTAGTCGAACGCGCCTTGTCGGAGCGCGGCCACCGCCGTCTCCAGCGACGACTTGCCTGTGAGCACCACGGCTTCCGTGTCGGGGGCCAGGCGCATGGCGTGGGCAATGACTTCCAGGCCGTTGGCGCCGGGCATGTCGAGATCGACGAGGAGGCAGTCGTAGGTGTTCTTCTCCAGCGCCGCGATGGCCGTGGTCCCGTCGGGGCAGACGGTGACCTCGTGGCCCATGCGAGGCAGCTCCAGACGCATGAGCTCCTGAAGCGACCGCTCGTCGTCCGCGAAAAGCAGCGCCAGGCGGTTATGCCGCTTGGTAGCGATGGCTGGACTCCTTATGTACGGGAGTTTTCGGCAGGCGGACGCGGAAGGTGGCCCCCTGACCGCGGCCGGGGCTTTCGGCGTGGACCTCGCCGCCATGCTCGCTGACGATGCGGTAGGTGATCGACAGGCCGAGGCCCGTGCCGCCGCCGCCGCGGCGCCGCGTGAAGAAGGGCTCGAAGATGTGCTGCAGCACCTCGGGCTCCATGCCGCAGCCGTCGTCGCTGAAGGCAAGCTCCACCCACTCGGTCCCTTCGGCAAGCTCGATGCGGACCGTGCCCCCCGCTTCGGAACTGTCCAGGGCGTTCGTCAACAGGTTGAGGACCACCTGCTTGATCTCCCGGGGGCTGACCTCGGCAACGGCTGCCCCGGGACGGTGGACCTCGATGCGGCGGTCCTGGTACTTGCCCAAATGGCCGACCATGTCGACCACCTCCTGCACCAGATCGCCGATCTCCACGTCCTGGCGGCGGACCTCACCAATCCGTGAGAAGTCGAGGAGCTTCTCGGTGATCTCCTTGCAGCGGAAGGCCTCGCGCTGGATCATCCCCAGATACTCGGCGACTACCGTGCGATCCTCGGCGGAGACGTCGGCGGCACCGCACTGCTCGGCGGGGAGGAACTCCTCGACCCGCCGGTGCAGCGATTCGGCACACAGGGCGATGGAGGCGAGGGGGTTGTTGATCTCGTGGGCCACCCCGGCGGCGAGGAAGCCCACGCTGGCCAGTTGTTCGCTGCGGACGACCTGGGCGGTCCGTTCGCGGACCTGGCGGTCGAGGTCGTCGCGGATCTCCCGGAAGCGGGCCGTCATGTCGTTGAGTGCCGCCGCCAGTTCGGCCATCTCGTCTTCGGCTTCGAGGCAGATGCGGTAGTGGAACTGCCCGGCGGCCACCCGCCGCGAGCCCTCGATGAGAAGCCGCAAAGGGAAGAAGATCCACTGCCAGGAGAGGCGGACGAGGAGCAGAAAGACCAGCGCCGCCGTCACTCCCGTCACCCAGGTGCCCACGATGAGCGTGCGGTACCGGCTGCGGACTTCGTCGCCGATGCTGGCCATCCGCTGGTGGAGATGATCGGGGAGCGCGGCAACGAGGGTTTGCAAGTGGGCGAGCTCGGCGTCGAGCTGCTCGAGGCCGACGTCGGAAAGGAGCCACTGCTGCTCGCGGTCGAGCTCGTGGATCCGCAGCAGGGAGGCCTCGATGTTGCGGACCGTAGACCACTCCGCGGAGAGATCGCCCATCTGCGAGCGGTTGAGCCAGTTGTTCTCCAACTCGTGGCGGTATTCCTCCAGCGTCGAGGCGACCTGGCCGAGCCGATAGCGGAACTCGTCCCGGGTGGCCCGCAGCAGGAAGGGGGGAGGCTCGCCGTCGGAGAGGGAGAAGGCGTGGATCGACAGTCCCCGCAACTCGGCCAGCGCCATCCGCAACTCGCCGACGTCGCGGCCCAACTCAGCCGCCACCGTCAGCTCGGGGACGCGGCTGCTGAGCGTCTTCACCAACCCGCGGTAGGAGTAGGTCGCGTATAACCCGCCGCTGGCAAGGATCACCACGAGGAGCAGCAGCAGGCCGAGGCCGACCAGGCCCTTCGCACGTATCGGCCACTTCAGCAGCATGGGCGACCTCCCTGTCGCAATCCCTCGTCCCTGGAGTTGCCGACGAAGCCCATGGTTCCGCTGAGAGTAGCGTACTCGGAACCATCAGCTTCCCGGCACAGCGTGATCCTAGAGGGGAGAGTCTAACACGCCCTGCGCCTGCAAGGCAAGACGAGCTCAAACCCCTCCAAGAGAAGGGGCGCCGTTGACCTTGCCGCTGGATACCTCCCCCTTGCGAATCTTCGCTTACAACTTCCCGGCAGATCGCTGCGAACCGGTGATTCCAGGCTGGAACTCGGGAACGGCACGGGGTGGGACGCGCGCCCACCCCCGCGCTCACTCCCCCCTCTAGAGGACGTCGGTGTAGCCGGGCATGGCGATGGGGTAGTTGCCGTCTTCGTCGGGCATCACGGGGGGATCGTCGTCCCAGCTCAGCTCATCGAGGCCGGGGGCGAGTTCGCGGTTCGAGGCCAGAGCCTCCTCGAAGGTGATCGTCCCGCCCGAGAAAGCTGCCATGCGGCCGAGGATGGCCGTCATGCAGGCCATGGCGCAGCGCTCGGTCTCGTTGTGGGGTGTGTCGTTGCGGATGGCCTCGAAGAGGACGTCCATCTCCACCTGGTAGGGGCTTGGTGCCGATCCCTCGTGCTGCCAGATGCGGTGCGCGCTGGCCGCGTTGTGCCCGCGGTAAAGCTCGGGACGCGAGATGCCTTCGCCGAGGACGCCGCAGCCGGTGGTGCCGTGGATGACGTTGCCGAAGAAGCCCCAGGTGTTGTCCTGGTGGCGCCCCTGGGCGAGGAGCCGCCGGCCGTCGGCGAAGGTGAACTCGACGGCGTAGTGATCGAACATTTGATCGGCGGCCTGGCGGACCTGGCGTCCCCCCTGGCCCTGGGCGGAGACCGGCCAGCCGTCCATCACCCAACAGCCGACGTCGATGTTATGGATCAACCAGTCGACGAAGAAGCTGCCGTTGACCCAGGTGAAGCAACTGTAGTTGGCAACCTGATAGGCCAGCTCGCTCATTCCGGGCTGCTTGGCACCGATGCCCACCGCACCGTGCATGCGGTAGATCCAGCCGGTGATCGGCAACCCGATGGTCCCCTCGTGCACCTCGTGGATGGCTGCCTGGAGCGGCAGATTGTGACGGCACATGAGCCCGCCGACGATCTTGAGGTTCTTCTCCTCGGCCCGCTTGCCGGCAGCGAGCACGCGGCGGATGCCGGGGGCGTCGACGGCGAACGACTTCTCCATGAAGACATGGCACCCCTTTTCGACGGCATATTCCAGGTGTTGGGGGCGGAAGGCGGGGGCCGTGGCCAGGAGGACGACGTCGCCGGGGTCGAGACAGTCGATCGCCTTGCGGAAGGCGTCCAGGCCCAGAAAGCGGCGGTCCTCGGGGACGTCGACCTGGTCGCCGAACTGGTCGGAGAGGGTGCGGTGGCAGCCGTCGAGGCGATGCTGGAAGACGTCGGCCAGGGCTACCAGCCGGGTAGGCCCGGCCGTCGAGAGGGCGTTGGCCCCCGCTCCCGTGCCGCGGCCTCCGCAGCCAACCAGGGCCACCTTGATCGTGTGGTCTTCGGCGGCGTGGACACGAGAGGCAAGGGTGGCCGTGAGCGAGGTGGCGGCCAGGGCGGAAGCCGACTGCTGGAGGAAGCTGCGACGTGAGCGGAGGCGGTGGGGAAAGGTCGGGTCGGCATGCATGACCGATGGCTCCCTGGATGCGGAGGGTGAGATGGACGGGCCGAGCGCCCCGGATCGACTTTGGGGGAGGCGACCGCCGTGGCGAGCCAGGGTGCGGGGCCGATCCCCCCGACAGTCGCCGTGGCCGTACCCCGGCAAGAACGGCGGAAGGGATTACAGCATGGTAACTCCACGGCAGGTGCTCCGCAACGTACCGTAACGACCGGTTGCCGGTTCCGCCGGGCAATGCGGGTGACCGCCGCGGGCGGGACGTGCGGAGCAGCGGGGCGGAGAACGTGTTAAACCTTGCCGGCCGTGCGGGTTGCGGCGAGTTTGCCGGCTGCGAATTCCCTAGCAGTTCTGGCGGTGGTTCCTGATCTGCAAATCGTTATAAGGCCTGTGTTTACGGCATGAACGGCGCGACCGATTCCTCAGGCACGACCGAAGCGGACGGCAAAAACGGAAAAAAAGGTTCCGTGGACGCAGAGGGGCGAACCGAAACCTATTTACCAGAGACAACCACGGGACACGGAAGTTGCGCGAGGGGGGCCTCTGCGAGACTTCGGCCGGGCCCGCCGCCGGGCGCGGCTGCCCTCCTTCCGTTCCTCCGCACGCTCCTGAGGTTGTTGGCTGCGGAATCCATGCGGCGTCCTCGAGCGGGTTTCCCCGTGATCGGCGGTGAACACGGAGACGCGGGCAGCGCAGCCGAGGGGAGGACAAGAAGAGATCAGCGTCCCCGAAGGCGCGGAGACCGAGCCCTAATGACGCTCTGGTGGGCGTGATGGGCCTGCGGTGGGGTGGCCGGGCAGGTCCCGCCGTTCGGTTTCCGGAAACGACCCACCATGGGGTGAATCCTTACAGGAGGGAAGGCATGCGACGAATGTTGATTGGGTTGGTGGTTGCGGCAGCCACCGTCATGATCCCCACATGGGCCCTGGCCTCGAACCAAGAGGTTGCCGAGCAGATCGCCGCCAATCTGCGCGAAAGCGGCCGCCTCCAGGACTACAACATCGGGGTGAAGTACCAGGACGGCACCGCCTGGCTGCGGGGGAGAGTCCGCAGCGAGGAGCAGTTGGACGCCGCGCTCACGGTCGTCTTCGAGACGGCCGGCGTCAACCGGGTGGTCAACGACGTCACCGTGGACACCACCGGGGGGACGGCGACGGCCGACGGCCCGCAACTGATGCTCACCGGCGGCGCCCTGGAACCCGAGCAGGTCTTCCCCGGCGCGGCCCCGGCGGCCCCCGCCCCCGTGAACCCCAACTACGCGGCTCGCCGCCTCCAGCAGGTGACGCGCAATCCGGCGCCCGCGCAGCAGGCTGCCACGAACGGCCATCAAGGGAGCCCGATTCCGCAGGCCAGGGCGCCGCAGCCCGCCGGCCAGTCGGTGCAGGCCATACCCCGCAGCGGCCGGCCCATGCCCGTGGCTTACACCACCGGCCAGCCGGTACAAGCCCAGCACGTGGTGCCGGGATACGTCCCGCCCATGGCCGCCGGAGGTGCCCCGGCCCGCTACGACCAGCCCTACATGCCGAAGCACGCCTGGCCCAGCTACGCTGCCTACCCGAACTATGCTGCTCTGAGCTACCCGAAGCAGTACTCGCCGATGGCTTGGCCCTATATCGGCCCCTTCTATCCCTACCCGCAGGTCCCCCTCGGTTGGCGCAAAGTCACGCTCGAGTGGGACAACGGCTGGTGGTTCCTCGACTTTAAAGACTAAGTGCTTTTCGTCCAGCCTCCGAAAAGCGTTCCACGACGCCCCGGCGCCGCACCGCGGTGCAGGGGCGTTGTCCTTTTCTTGGCCACGGGGGCTCGCGTACGGAGGCCCCCCCCAGGTTTAACGGCGGGCGAGCTTCACCCGGCCGTCGACCAGCACCGTCTCCGCGCGGCCGGTCAATTCCCAGCCGGCGAACGGCGTATTGGTGCTCTTGGAGCGAAACTCGGCGGGGTCGACGATCCATCGGGCCCTCGGGTCGATGATCGTCACGTCGGCATCGGCGCCGATGCGGAGCGTCCCCTTGTCGATGCCCAGGATGCGTGCCGGGTTGACGGTCATCTTCGCCAGGGCGGCGGGCCAGTCGAGGTGGCCCGGCTCGATCAGCCGGCTGACCACCAGGCCCAAAGCGGTCTCCAGGCCCACGATGCCGAAGGGAGCCCGGTCCAACTCCTGCATTTTCTTTTCCTTCGCGTGCGGGGCGTGGTCGGTGACGATGCAGTCGATCGTGCCGTCGGCGAGCCCTTCGATGCAGGCATCGACGTGGCGCTGCTCGCGCAGGGGGGGATTCATCTTGTAGTTGGCATCGAAGCTCCGCAGGCACTCGTCGGTGAGGGAAAAATGGTGCGGGCAGACCTCGGTGGTGACCCGGACCCCGCGGCGCTTGGCCCGCCGCACGGCGTCGACGCTCCCCGCCGTGGAAACGTGCATGAGGTGGAACCGCCCGCCCGTGGCCTCGGCCAAGGCGATGTCGCGGCTGGCCATGACGTCCTCGGCCGCCGAGGGGAAGCCGTCCAGCCCGAGGATCAGCGAAACGAGCCCTTCGTGCATGACGCCGAACTGGGTCAGCTCGCGAATCTCGGAGTGGTTGAGGACCGGCTTGTCGAACATCAGGCAGTACTCGAATACCCGACGCATGAGCTCCGGATCGTAGACGGGGGCGCCGTCGTCGCTGAAGGCCACCGCCCCCGCCTCGACCAACTGGCCGATCTCGGCGAGCTCTTTGCCTTCGCGGTTCTTGCTCACGCAGGCGATCACGAAGACGTGGCAGTGCTCGGCGCGGGCCGCCTGGTGGAGGACGAACTCTATGGCGGCCCGCGAGTCGATGGGCGGTTCCGTATTCGGGATGCAGGCGATCGAGGTGAAGCCGCCGGCCAGAGCCGCCTCGGAACCGGTCTCGATCGTCTCGTCCTCTTCTCCGCCCGGTTCGCGGAGGTGGACGTGGATGTCGATCAAGCCGGGCGCGACGATGCGGTCCGTGGCGTCGACGACTTCATCGAACTCCCCCTCGGTCACGTCGAAGGCGGCGATCTTGCCCTCCCGGATGAGAAGGCTGGTCACCCGGTCCATCGATTGGCTGGGGTCGATCACCCGGCCGTTGCGAATGAGGATGGTCGACATCGATTCTTCCCCCGAGTCGGTAACCGAACTCGTACGCGTTCCGAGGTAGCGGAACTCACAAGAGTTCCGATGGTGTCCAGGCCGTCTCGCCCTTATTCCACCCCTTTCGATCCGCCAGTCCGAATTCTTGCGAATTCGGCTACCATAAGCGTTAACGCCCCCCGATCAATAGCCACAAGACCGCCATCCGCACGGCGAGCCCGTTGGTCACTTGCTCGAGGATGGCCGATTGGGGGCCGTCGGCCACGTCGGGCGTCACCTCGACTCCCCGGTTGATCGGACCGGGGGCGAGAATGAGAATCTCCGGTTTCGTCCGCTCCAGCCGGCGGCGGTCCATGGCATAGAGGTGGGCGTACTCGCGGACGGACGGGAATGGCCGCGTGTACTGCCGCTCGAACTGGATGCGAAGGAGGTTGAGCACGTCGACCTCCGGGAGGATGGCATCGAGGCTGTACGAATAGTCGATTCCCAGTTCCTTCCACCGCGGCGAGACGAGCGTCGAGGGACCGCAGACGATGACCCGCGCGCCGAGCCGCTTCAGCCCCCAGATGTTCGACCTTGCCGTGCGGCTGTGGGCGATGTCGCCCACCAGGGCGACGGTGAGCCCCTCGACGCGGCCCATCCGCTGGCGAATGGTGAGAATGTCGAGCAATCCCTGAGTGGGATGTTCGTGGGGGCCGTCACCGGCGTTGACTACCGAGCACCCCAGGTTCTGGGCCAGGAGGTGGGGGGTTCCCGGCGTGCGGTGACGGGTGACGACCAAATCGACCCCCATAGCCTCGATATTCTTGGCCGTATCGATGAAGGTCTCCCCCTTGGCGAGGCTGCTGCTGCCGGAAGAGAAATCGACCACGTCGGCCCCCAACCGCCGGGCCGCCAGGGCGAAACTCGTGCGCGTCCTCGTAGAATTCTCGAAGAAGAGGTTTACGCATGTCTTACCGGAGAGCAGGGGAATCCGGTTCCGCCCCGCATCGATCCGGCGGCGGAAATGGTCGGCCGCATCGAGAATCAGGGTGATTTCCTCCGCCGAGAGGTCTTCCAAGCCCAGCAGATGCCGCCGCGTCCAAGCGGCCGGCACAGGGCCGATTTCGAGCGTTTGCGATTCTGCGTTCACCGCCGCAGCTCCTCGGGTCGATATCAGGGGCCCGCATCCGCACGGCGATTCTACACGAGTCCGCCGGATGCGATAAGTAGGGTACGGCCACAAAGCAGCTCCCCGGGGACGGCGGCGGGCGAGCGGAGTCGTGCGGCGCTTCGAAGTGGCCGCTCCCCCCGGCCTCAGTGCCGTGGCGCATCGTACGCCACCACCCTTCCTCGTCCTACCGGTGCGCACCGCGACCGCCCCGCGCCGCTGTCGCTATAATGTCCGCCATGACCGAATGGCAGCCCCTGCGCATCCTCATCGTTGCCGAGCAGCGCGGCGCGGCGGCCCGCCTGGGCCGCGCCGCCGCGAGCGAAACGACCGTTGTGGCCACCGACGCTGCGCGACTCCCCGGTGAGCCGGATGTCGTCATCCTCGCCGGCGAGGCAGCGCCGGCCGCGGGCGAGGACCTCGCAAAGGACCAGCGGCCAGCCGTAACGGTCCGTGTGGGGGGGGCTGGCACAGCCGATGTCCACCTTCCCCACAACGCGACCGACCGCGAGCTCCGCCTCGCCTGCACCCTCGGGGGGCAGATGGCGCGATTGAGGCGGCAGTTGGCCCGCACCTCGCGGCTGCGCGAGCGGTTTGCCGCCGAAGCCCACACCGACCCGGTTACGGGACTGGCAAACCGCCGCGCGTGGGACGTCGAGTTCGCCGAACGGCTCGCCGCGCGGGCCGGCAGCCGCAGCAGCCTCAACGAAGCCGGCTCGGCGGGGGAACCGGCCAGGCGGCTCTGCGCGGCCGTCGTCGATCTGGATCAACTCAAGCTCGTGAACGACCGCCTCGGCCACACCGCGGGCGATCACCTGCTCCGCGCCGTGGGGCAGGCACTGCGCGCCTCGCTACGGAGCGACGACTTCGTGGCCCGCCTCGGCGGTGATGAATTCGGCCTCCTCTTTTGGGTCCGCAACGCCGGCGAGGCCGTCGCCGTCGTCGAACGCGTCCGCCGGCGGGTCTCGTCGGCCGGCGCGGCCGCCCTCGGCAACGTCGATGATCCGTCCCACCCGGCCGCAGGCATTACGGCCAGTGCGGGCCTGGCCCTGGCGGCGGCGACGCGGGGCGAGGTGGCGGCGGCGGACCAGGATGCCCGCCCTATGGGGAATTGGGCGAGCGAGGCGGAAGCCCTCTTTGCCTCGGCCGATGCCGCCCTCCGCCGCGCCAAGCAGACCGGCCGCAACCGAACCGTTTCGGCCGACGAGACAGAAGACGATCACTGATCGCCCGCTTTCCAGCGAAGCTCAAGGTGGCACCTGTTCGAGGGCCCCGAGGTTGCTTGCCGGCTGCACGGTGCGGTCCGCGCGCTGGCGGTGGGGGACATACAGGAACCGCGGGCGGTAATCTTCAGGTATTGCCGGTGGCAGCGCCGCGGCTGCGCCGATGGCGGGCGAGCCGGGGACCAGGCGGAAATCGCCCCCCTCGACGTCGGCCAGGCCGGGGCGCGTCCCCGCGAGGGTCGTCTGCTCTCCGCGGATATCCCCCGCGAGCGCGGTGTGGCTGGGCCGCCACCCGGCGTTGAACCAGTTGGTATCCAACTCCGCCCGGCCCGCGCCGGCGAGCAAGGCAAGGTGGTGGCCCGGTGCCGTGACGAAGACCAGGTTGTTGCGGCACTCCACGCGTTGCTCGTTGGTCGAGAGGCGGAGGAGGGTCGTGTTGCCGGGCCGGTAGGAGACGACCGTGTTGTGGTAGAAGTGGAGCACGCCGCGCCGGTAGCGGTCTTCCCGGCCGCTGTCGCCGCCGTAGTGGACCACCTGATTGTTGCCCCGCTCGTCGAGCTTGACGAGGACGTTCCCGTAGACGAACGTGGGCGACTCGGCGCCGCGAGGTTCCCTGCCGTGAGCCCCTTCGACGAGGTCGAGGGCGCGGTTGCCCCCTTCGATCCAGTTGTAGCGGACCACCAGGTCGGTGGAGCGGTCTTTGAGGTTGTTTCCCGGGCAACCGTCGCGGAGCGGGCCGAAGTGGTTGAACTGGAAGACGATCCCCTGCGAGTTCGTGTAGTTGTTGTGCTCGTAGATGCTGTCTTCGATGCCGTTGTCGTAGATCCAGCAGTGCTCGATGGTGACTCGCTGCGAGGCCGAAGCGGTGAACAGGCCGTTGCCGCAGTCGTGGAGCACGCAGCCGCGAATGGTGAGGTCGTCTCCCTTCTCGACGAAGATCGCCGCCGCGTTCTTGGCATAGGCGGTTACGCCGTCGCGGCCGGTGAACCGGTAGGGGGGGCGGGCGCTGCGTATCTCGAGGTTTTCCACGACGATGAACGCCGGCGTGGTGTCCTCGGGGCGGTTGGCACCGCCGATCTTGATGATGCCTCGCGGTTCGTTCCAGTAGTTCAGTTCAGGCCGGGTCACGGCGTCGCGGCCGTCGACGACCGGCAGCCGCCCGTCGGGCCCTGCCACGCCGCGGACCACGATGGGCCGCTCCGCGGTCCCCCGCCGGCAGATGACCCACTTCGATCGATAAGGCTCCTCGCGGGCGTGGATCAAGACGGTATCGCCCGGCTCGAGCGACTCCCACGGGACCTCTTCGATCTCGGCCAGGGCGTGCCCGGGACCGACCTCGTAGACCCGCGCCATGCCGGTCCCGGGCGATCCCAGGTTGACCGCCACTCCGGCCAGCACCCCGAGCAGGACGGTCCGGCCCACTGCGGAGCGGCTGCCCCGCACGCCATCAAGTATCGAATGGGTCATCGATCACGTCTCCTGTTTGCAAGTGCAAGTGCCGGCAGTGTGGCCGGTCATCTCCGCACGGAGAGCAGCGTCGCGGTCTACGACGCAACCCACCGGGCCCGCAGTCTTCCGGTCTCGATCGCCGCCCGAGCACCGTTCCTCCCTTCGGTGGCCGACGGCAAGCCGACCTCCAAGGAGAAGCATAGCCTCTCCGCCCGTCAAGGGCGGCCACCTCGTCGTGTCCTCGGGCTGACGTCCCTGAGTCTCCTCACCGCAGGGGCACGCGTTGATTGGAGTCATTCTCGGCCGCGGGATGGATTGCATTGATTCGGCGTAATCCTCGCGATGATCGAGCTGGGGGCGTACGTTTTCCGTCAGAGCTTGCAGATGCTTCTTTCGTGCTTGGCGCGGCAGTGGGGATGCCGGGTACCGCGACTTAGAGTAAAGTAGACGTGCGGTCGGCACCCAAACCTCCCGTCGGGCGGCCGACCGGCAGCGAGGCATCGACTTCAGCCCCCCATACCCGGAGCCCTGTCATGATAGGCGAATCGCATCGGTCGGCCACTTCCTCACGGCAGTCGTCGCGGCGGGAGTTCCTCAAGCAGTCGGGTACGCTGGCGGCGGCCTCGGTGCTGGCGGGCTGGACCGTCCCGCGGGTCCATGCCGGGGAAAACAACACCATCAAGCTGGCGCTCGTCGGCTGTGGCGGCCGGGGGACGGGGGCGGTGGCCGATGCCTTCGCCGTCAGCGAGGGTCCCATCAAGCTGCACGCCATGGCCGACGTGTTCGAGGAGCGCGTCGAGGGGCGGCACACGCTCCTCCAAGAGCAGTTCGGCGACCGCGTCGACGCGCCCCCGGAGCGCCGCTTCACCGGCTTCGACGCCTTCCGCAAGGCGATCGATACGCTGGGCCCCGGCGACGTGGCCATCCTCGCCACCCACGCCTACGCCCGCCCTATGCAGTTCGAATACGCCGTGGAGAAGGGCGTGCACGTCTTTATGGAGAAGTCCTTCGCCGTAGACGCCCCCGCCAACCGCCGCCTCTTCCAAGCCGCCGCGGCCTCGGAGGAGAAGGGCCTCAAGGTGGGGGTGGGCTTCATGTGGCGGCACTGCAAGGCCCGCCAGGAGGTGATCCGGCGGATCCACGACGGCGCCATCGGCGAGGTGCAGTCGCTGCGGATCTACCGCGTCCACGGGCCGGTCCACATCGAGCCGCTGCCGGACGGCGCCAACGAACTCATGTTCCAGCTCCAGCGGCCGGCCTGCTTCAACTGGACCAGTGCCGGCTTCCTCGTCGACTGGCACTGCCACAACATCGACGTGGCCTGCTGGGCCAAGGGAGCCTGGCCCGTAGCCGCGCAAGGGATGGGCGGCCGCTGCTACGCCGAGGCCGGAAACCTCTTCGACCATTACACCGTCGAGTACACGTTCCCCGACGGCACGAAGCTGTACGCCTTCGCCCGCCACATGCCCAACTGCTGGCAGGAGTATGCCGACTTCGCCCACGGCACCAAGGGCTCCGCCGTCCTCATGACCAGCCTGGGGGCCGCCAACACCCGCATCTACGACGGCCAACAGATGACCGACGAGCATCTTGCCTGGCGGTTCGGTCAGCCGGAGCCGAACCCGTACCACGAGGAGTGGCGGGTGCTCTTGGAGGCCATCCGCCAGGATAAGCCCCACAACGAGGCGCAGCGCGCCGCCGAGGCCAACCTGGCGGGGCTCATGGGCCGCATGGCCACGCACAGCGGCCAGTACGTCACCTGGGACGAGGCGCTGAACTCCGACTTCGAATACCTCGCCGACGTGGATCACATGAACGAGGAGACGCCGGCTCCCGTGAAGGCCGGTCCCGACGGCCGCTATGCCGCGCCGCTGCCCGGCTCCACGGTGGCATTCTGATGCGGATGTCGATCGTCTTCGTCAAGCCGGATCTGGTGGTGCTGTACGACCGCCTGAGGGCCCGCGAACCCGCCGAGTACCAGTACTGGCTGCATTCCCCCGAGACCTTCCAGGCGCGCCGGCAGGAAGACATCCGCCTGGCCGTGGGCGAGGCCGGCTGCACGATCGCCATGCTCGTGCCCGCGGGGCTCTCCCGGACGCAGACCGACCAGTACGATCCTAATCCTCGCGAGCGGATCGAGGTTCGCGAGTGGCACCTCACGGCGACTTCCCCCGCGCGGAGTCGGCAAGTCGAATTCCTCACCGTCGTGCGCCCCTACCGCTTGACGGACGCCGCCCCTCCGCCCCCCGAACTGACCGAGATCGAGGGCGGTTACCTTCTCACCGCTGCTACCGCCGCCGGCCGCGCGGTGATGCTCCTTCCCGCGGCCGACGAGGTCGCCCTGGCCGCTGGAGGGCTCACGGCGCGGGGGGCCATCGCCGTTGAGGTCCGCGATCCGGAAGGGGAAACGCTCGAGGCAGTTACGGTGCCGACGCCGGCTCCCCAGCCTGCCGAGCTGTAGGCTGGCCGCGGCCAATCGGGCAGCCGATACCGAGTAGATAGGGGCACCGCGTGTTGCGTTCGCAGGAGCGCGGCAGCGGCCTGAAACCTGTTTTTTTCGAGGAGATGACTGGTCGATGACCACGAGTGAAGCGATTGCGGTGGTGATGGCGGCGGGGAAGGGGACGCGCATGAAGAGCGAGCTGCCCAAGGTCCTCTTTCCCGTCCTGGGCCGGCCGATGATCGAGTACGTCCTCGACGCGATCGACGCCGCCGGCATTGGGCGTGTGGTCGTCGTCGTCGGCTACGAGGCGGATCGAGTGCGGACGGCATTGGAAAGCAAGGGCGGTCTGGACTTCGCCCTCCAGGCCGAGCAGCTCGGCACGGGCCACGCGGTGATGTCGGCCCGCGAGCACATCGAGGGCCACGAGGGCCCCGTCCTCGTGGTGGCGGGAGATTCGCCCCTCATGCAGGGCCCCTCGCTGGCCGCCCTGCTGACCGATTACCACCGCCGGCCGGCGGCCTGCATCATGGGGACCATCCATCGGCCCGATCCCACCGGGCTGGGACGCATCCTCCGCGACGCCGCGGGGAACTTCATCGGCGTGGTCGAGGAGAAGGATGCCACTGCCGAGCAGCGGCGAATCACCGAGGTCAACATGAGCTATTATGTCTTTCACGTTCCCGATCTCCTCGCCGCCTTGGGCGAGCTGCGCACAGACAACGCCCAGGGGGAGTATTACATCACCGACTGCCCCGGACACCTGCTTGCCGCGGGCAAGGAGGTTCGCGCCCTGCCGGTCTTGGAAGCCTGCGAGGCCCTGGGGGTGAATACCGTCGACGATCTCGCTGCCGTGGAAGCTGAGTTGGCGCGACAATTCTCATAGTTGGCGTATGTGCAAGGGTCCCGGAGGTTCTCGCGGCTGGGCTGGGGCCTGTTCAGCGGCGTGACCGGCGAATCCGCCAGCCCCATGTCGGTTTCGGCTACGCGGTGCCCGCCGTGGGAGAAACGGCCGGGTTGGACCCCTCGTAGCTGCCCGGCAGGGCGGCTACAATCGATGCCGCGGGCTGCGGCCGCGCTCGCTCGGGGGGTATTGCCCCCTCCATGTGATGACGTTCCCGTTTGTCGCAACCCTTGGCTTTCCTCGATCCATCTGCCGGGAGGTTCGCTTGCGAGTGGGGAGGAGTTCAACAGCGCTCATGAACGACCTGAAGATCTTCAGCGGACGCGCCCACCGCGAGCTGGCCCGCCAGGTCTGCGAATACCTGGGCCTGCCGGTGGGACGGATTGCGCTGGGGAACTTCCCCGACGGGGAGATCTCCTGCAAGATCGAGGAGGACGTCCGTGGCCGGGACGTGTTCCTCGTTCAGCCCACCTGCCCGCCGGTCAACGAGAACGTCCTCGAGCTGTTGATCATGATCGACAGCTTCAAGCGGGCCAGTGCCGAACGGATCGCAGCCGTGATCCCCTACTACGGCTACGCCCGGCAGGACCGCAAGGACGAGGGCCGCGTCCCCATCACCGCCAAGCTGGTAGCCGACCTGATCACCCGCGCCGGGGCCGACCGCGTGTTGACCATGGATCTTCACACGGCGCAGATCCAGGGCTTTTTCGACGTTCCCGTCGACCACCTCTACGCGGCCCCGGAAATCGACGAGTACTTCCGGCAGAAGGGCTTCGACCTGGAGGAGACGGTGATCGTCAGCCCCGACGAGGGGAGCATCAAGCGGGCCATGAGCCACGTCACCGCCCTGGGGGGACGCCTGGCGATCGTCGACAAGCGCCGCAGCGGCGCCACGACCCGCCAGGCAAACCTCATCGGCGGGCCCGTGGAGGGCCGCGTAGCCTTGATCTTCGACGACATGATCAGCACCGCCGGCTCGATCAGCGGGGCGGCTCATATGGTCAAGCGGGCCGGCGCCCGCGAGATCTATCTGGCGGCCACCCACGGCATTTTCTGCGGGCGGGCCATGGAGCTCCTCAGCGAGGCGCCCGTCGAGGAGATCGTGATCACCAACACCGTACCGCTCCCGCCCGAGCGGAGCCTCCCGAACATCAGGGTCCTGAGCATCGCCCGCCTGTTGGGGGAGGCCATCAAACGGATCCACCGCAACGAATCGGTGAGCGTGCTCTTCGACTGAGGCGAAGAATGCCCGATCTGGTCCCCACCATCGCTGCAAACCTCGCCGCCGTTCGCGAGCGCATCAGGGAAGCGGCGGGCCGAGCCGGCCGCTCCGCTGAAGAGGTACTCCTCGTGGCGGTCACCAAATATGTGAGTCTCGCGGCCGTCCGCGCGCTGACGGCGGCGGGCTGCCGCGAACTCGGCGAAAGCCGCCCCCAGCAGCTCGTCGAACGCGCCTCGGCCCTCACCGGAACAGACATCGCTTGGCACCTGGTCGGCCCCTTGCAGCGGAATAAGGTTCGCAAGGTCCTCCCCCACGTGGCGCTGATCCAGTCGGTGGACAGCCGGCGCCTGGCCGAGGCCGTCAACCGCATCGCCGGCGAGTTGGCAATCCGGGTCCCCGTCCTCCTCGAGGTGAATCTCTCCGGGGAAGCGGCCAAGCACGGCTTCGCTGCCGCGCGGATCAGACCGATTCTCCCCACTCTGGCGGCCCTTCCCCATATTTCCGTCCGTGGACTGATGGGAATGGCAGGCCTGGCGAGCGGACCGGACGAAGCCCGCGCCGAGTTCGCCGCGCTCCGAGAACTCCGCGACAGGCTGCGGGCCGAGTGCCCGGAGGGGATGCAGCTCGACGAGCTCTCGATGGGAATGAGCGGCGACTTCGAGATAGCCGTCGAGGAGGGGGCGACGATCGTCCGCGTCGGCTCGGCCCTCTTCGAGGGGATCGAGGAATGATCGAGTTCACCGAGCACGCCGAAGAACTCGGCCCCCGGGATAGTAGGGGCGGCCCACACGGCTCGTGAACCTGCCGACGGATTCGGCAAATCCCTCACAATGAGTAGGGGCACTGATCGAATCGCTGCTGCGGGTCATCTCGGCGTTTCGTATTGCGCAAGCTGCGCCCCCTCTTCGTTCTCAAGAGAGACCCGAATTCTTGCCGGAGAGGCATTTGGGGCGGGTTTCTTCCAGGCAATTCAGTCCGGCCGGCCTACCCATGCTACTCAAACCATCTTCTTGACACGCTTGTAGCCCCTGGCAAAGATGGAACTCTAGCTGCCGCTTTGCCATCGAATCCATTCAGTCCGCCGGCTGCCTTCTCCACGTGCGGTCCAGGTCGAGTTGTCGCCACCCGGGGTCGAGATCATGAAGCTTTCCAGGAAGATTGCAGGGGACCGGAAGAACCGTCGTGGCGCCCGCGCGTCCGGCGGGCACAGGCCCTTGGGGCGCTTCTCTCCGAGGTTGGAACGCCTCGAAGACCGCCACCTGCTGACGATCGGCCTCCTCGACGAATCGGTCGAGGGGTTGATCAACAACTCCGGCGACGTCAACGAGCTGCAGTTGACAATCCACGAGGGGGGCCCCAAGACGGTCTACCAGTTCGTCATGCGGGCCGACGGCGCCGGTCTCGATCCCGGGATGATGCGCGTGCAGTCTTCGAGCGGTCATTGGATGACGCCGCTCCTGCAGAAGAACGACATCTCCAGCAGCAACAAGGACAGCCTCCTCCTCATCCAGCTCCCGCCCGGCGAATACACGCTCTACGCCGGCGGCGAGAAGGGAACGGTGGGAAGTTATTATATCGACGCGCTCCTCCCCGGCGACCTGAACGGCGACGGCGTGGTCGACGACTTTGAGGACCTCTGGGCATCGGCGGCGGTCTTGCAGAGCAGCGGCGGCGGCAACCACGTCACCGCGGCCTACTACAAGATGATGGGCATCGACGTCAGCGAGGACCTCTACCGCCGCGAGCTGGATGCCAATCTCAACGGGGTCATCACCACCTTCGACCGGAACATCGTCGAACAGAACAACCACGGCGCGCCCCCAGCCGTCGTCGAGTTGGTCGGCGACATGGAGCCGCCGGAGATCGCCGTAGGCCTGGCCAATGACACGGGGCCCTTTCCCGGCAATCGCGTCACGCAAGACCCCACCATCGCCGGCCAGATCACCGACCAGAGCGAGATCGTCGCCTTCGACGTGCGCTACGCGGGGGGCGAGTGGTTCGACCTTTGGGCCTCGGGCCTCGTCCAGGACGACGGCAGCTTCACGCTCGACGAGGCGTTCCTCCTTTCACGCGGGGCACCATCCCTCAACGGCGAGCTGGCCGAGGGGACTCACACGCTGCAATTCATCGCCGAGGATGAACTGGAGAACCGGCACGACGTGCCGGTGACCTTCACCTTCACGCTCGACCGCACCGCCCCCGCGGCCCCCAGCGCGCCCGACCTTCTCGCCGCCGACGACAGCGGCGCATTCGACGACGACAACATCACCAACGTCACCACACCCCGGTTCGACGTAACGGCCGAGGCC
>SKOZ01000064.1 GCA_007119795.1 Planctomycetales bacterium
CGCCCGCCGGCGCGCCGCGGCGTCGAGCCAGGCGGAGGCCGCGAAGACGCCTTCGGGGCGGCGGGCGGTAAGGACCAGTCCCGTCGGCCCGCAGCCCCCCTGGCAGTTCAGCAGGCGAACGCGGACGCTCTGCACGACGGCAGGGACCTCGGCCCCGGCGAGGGCAGCCAACCGCTGCGCCTGCTCCCGGTCCAAGCGCTGGGAGCGGGTCGTGCGATACCAGTGGCGGCATTCGGTGCAGTAGGGTTGGCCGAGTGCGGGCAGGACGACGCCCAACGCCGCGGCGATGAGGATGGCCGCGTCCAGGCCCCAGCTCGCCCAGGCCCACACCCCCCGCGCCGTGCAGCCGTAGAGGTACGGCCGACCGGCAGCGGCCTGTTGCACGAGGAAGTTGAAAAACCCGCGTTGCGGCTCGAGCCGTTCCGGGAGGCCTTCGGGAAATGCGCCCCTCCACGGCTCGAGGCGGGCCTCGAGCGCGGCGTCCTCTTCCAGGGCCTGGTGGTAGTGCGCGTAGTGCTGCGTGACCACCAAGACCCCGCCGCCGACGACGAGCACCGCCGTCACCACCGCGCGGCTCCCCACGTTGCACTGGCGGAGAAGCCCCAGCGCCAGTCCGCCGAAAAAGACCCCGACCAGCAGGGGGAAAAAGAGCAGCGGGGCAAAGAGACTCTCGATGGTCATCGAGGCCCAGCCCACCAGCACGGCCACGCCCAGGCAGGCCGCGATCCACATGGTCAGAGTACCCCACGACCAGCGGCGGCCCGGGGCAGGCCCCCTACCTCGGCGAATCGACGGCGTTTTCATGGTACCAGGAACGGCAGATCGTCAGATCGTGTAGCGATTGACGACGTTCTCGAAGAGCTCCTGGCGACCCGAGGTGTTGGGCGTCACGTCGCCCTTCTCGATCATGTACTTCTCCAACGACGCGAAGTCGTGCTTGCCGGCCTCGATCTCGGCACCGACGCCACCGTCCCAGGAACTGTAGCGATCCTGGACCATGCGCGCCACCTCGCCGTCGGCGCGGATGGCGGCGGCGATCTTCAGCCCCTTGGCGAAGGTATCCATGCCGCCGATGTGGGCGTAGAAGAGATCCACCGGCTCAAAGCTCTCGCGGCGGAGCTTGGCGTCGAAATTGACGCCGCCCGGGGCGACGCCCCCGTACTTGAGGAAGGCGAGCATGATCTTCGTCGTCAGGTAGACGTCGGTGGGGAACTGGTCGGTGTCCCAGCCGAGGAGCAGGTCGCCGGAATTGGCGTCCACCGAGCCGAGAAAACCCTGTGAGCCGGCGTACTCGAGCTCGTGCTCGACGGTGTGGCCGGCGAGCGTGGCGTGGTTCGTCTCGATGTTCAGCTTCACGTGGTCCGTCAGGCCGTAGGCCCGCAGGAAGTTGATGCAGGCGGCGGCGTCGAAGTCGTACTGGTGCTTGGTGGGCTCCTTGGGCTTCGGCTCGAAGTAGAACTGGCCCGAAAAGCCGATTTCCTTGGCATAATCGACCGCCATGTGCATGAAGCGGGCGAGGTGGTCCAGCTCGCGCTTCATGTCGGTGTTCCAAAGGGTCGAGTAGCCCTCCCGGCCGCCCCAGAAGACGTAGCCGTCGCCGCCGAGCTCCTTGGTCACCTCGAGGGCCTTCTTCACTTGGGCGGCGGCGTAGGCGAAGGCGTCGGCGTTGCAGCTCGTGGCGGCGCCGTGGACGTAGCGGGGGTTGCTGAAAAGGTTCGCCGTGCCCCAGAGGAGCCGCACGCCGGTGCGGTCTATCTCCTCCTTGATGACTTTCACCACGGCATCGAGATTCTTGTTCGTCTCGGCGAGGTTCTTCCCTTCGGGGGCCACGTCACGGTCGTGGAAGCAGAAGAAGCCGGCCCCCAGCTTCTCGAAGAACTCGAAGGCCACCTTAACGCGGTTGACGGCGTTCTCCACCGTATCTTCGGGCCCTTCCCAGGGGCGGAGCATGGTGCCCGGGCCGAAGGGGTCGCTCCCCGCACCCCGCATCGTATGCCAATAGGCGACGCTGAAACGGAGATGCTCCTTCATCGGCTTCCCCTCGACGAGCTCGTTCTCGTCGTAGTGGCGGAAGGCGAGCGGGTTGCGGGAATCGGGGCCCTCGAATTGGATCTTGCTGATCTCGGGGAACGCGGCCATGGGGCAGTCTCCGTGAGGGGTGAAGCTGGTACGGTCCGCCGCCCGAAGGCGGGCCCGGCAGGTAACCATGGGGATCTGTGGCGAGCCTCTATGGTGCCAGATGGCCCCCCGCCGGGCAAGGGGCGGTTCGCAGCCGCTACGTGAATCGCTTCACCAGCCAGTCGCCCAACCGGGGGGAAAGCTGGGCGAGCGCGAAGAGGACCCGAGCCTTGGCGGGCACGACCAGTTCGGGGCGGCGGCGCGCGCAGGCATCGAGGATGGCGCCGACCAACCGCTGCGGGTCGATGGCCTTCGTCTTCACTCCGGCCCCCGCCCGGCGGGCCCGCTCGGGGATGCCCTCCAGGCCTTCCAGCGGGTAGAGCCGCGGGGTGTCGCGGGCGATCGGTCCCGGGCAGACCAGGAGAACGTGGAGCCCGGACTCGCCCAACTCGAGCCGCAGCTGCTGCGAATAGGCGGCTACGGCGAACTTCGTCGCCGGATAGGCGCCCACCCACCGCGATGCCGACTTGGCCGCCAGCGAGCCGATGTTCACCACGTGGCCCCGGCGCGCCAGGAGGTGGGGAAGGGCTTCGCGCGTACAGCGGACCAGGGCAATGAAGTTCAACTCCATCAGCTCGCGGAACTGCTCGGCGGTCGTCTCGGCGACCATTCCCCGCATGGAGCGGCCGGCATTGTTGACGAGGACATCGAGCGCGCCGAAGTGCTCGGCCGTCTCCTGGACCACGCGCTGCACCTCCTCTTGCCGTCTAAGATCGGCTGCCAGGCCGAGTACCTCGGCCCCGGCGCGCTGCATTCCGGCGACCGCCTCCTCGACCGCTTCGCGCTCGAGCCCTACGACGGTCACGCGGGCGCCGGCCTCGACAAACCCCTCCGCAATGGCCAGTCCCAGACCACTCGAACTGCCGGTGACCAGTGCCACCTTGTCTTTCCAATAGTCCACGAATCGGCCTCCCAGAAGCCAGCAACCGGCACTGCCGGGCGAACAGGGCGAAACGGCGAAGATTGGGCGATTTCAGCTCCCCCGTCAACCCCTCCTGCCGCTATGGGTGGCAAGAGAAGGGCAATCCTCTGTTCCACAACCCTTTGCCTGGTCTGCCTTCACAATTCGACATCGATGAGTTCTCGGTGACTTGGACCGTCGTAGCCCCACCGGCTCACCATCCTGTTCGCCCGCTTCGCTACTGAGGTCCCGTCTTTTTTCCCGCTGCAGTCGCCGTTGACACCGGCAGGCGATCCGGCGATACTTCGCCGCCGCACGGATGTGGGCCGGCCGGAGCGGCTGGGGGACTCCGGAAGAATGGAGGGTTCGAATCGATGGCGCTACGGGGGTTCGCGGGCGCGATGGTGGTACTCGTCGGCGCGGGCGTCGCGGGCGGTCAGGAGTGGGCGCGGGCGATGTTCGAGGAGCTCCGGCACGATCTGGGCGTCGTGGCTCGCGGGTCGAAGATCGAGCACGTCTTCACCTTCACCAACCCGTATGTCGAGGATGTTCGCATTGCCTCGATCCGCTCCACCTGCGCGTGTACGGTCCCCGAGTATCCCGAGGAGGCGGTGCGGACCTACGAGACGGGCCGCGTCGTAGCCGCGTTCGACACCCGGCGGTTCCTGGGTCGGACCGACTCGACGCTCACGGTGGTCTTCGACGAACCGTTCCCTGCCGAAGTGCAGCTCTACCTGGAGTGCTACATCCGCGGAGACGTCGTTCTTCAGCCGGGAAAGGTGGAATTCGGCTCTGTCTCGGAGGGGGAGACGGCGCGGCGCGAGGTTTCGGTCCGCTACGCCGGCCGCGGCGACTGGCAGCTTCTCGACGTGGAGAACCCCAGCGAGTTCCTCGACGTGGTTCTTAAGGAGGCGGCGCGGGACGGCCAACGCGTGGATTACAACCTGGTCGTCACCCTGGGGACCGACGCGCCGTCCGGCTACCTCCACGAGGAGGTGATCCTGGTCAGCGATGACGAGGATCGGCGAAAGGCCCGCGTCCCCGTTCAGGTGGAGGCGCTGGTGGTCCCCTCGCTGTCCGTCCGCCCCGCCTCGCTGACGATGGGGGTCGTGCGCCTCGGAGAGAGCGTGACGCGGAACCTCGTGGTGCAAAGCCGCGCCCCCGTCGAGATCGTGGCCATCGAGTGCGACGACGGGCAGTTCCGCTTCGCCGTCCCCGAGGGCTCGCGGCCCCTGCACGTGGTGCCGGTAACCTTCACCGCCCGCGACCTGGGACGGCATTCCGCGCGGGTGGTCATCCGCACGGATGCGGCGGACTCGGCCACCGCCGAGGCGCAGGTCCACGCCCAGGTGACGTCCGAGTGAGTCGCACGAGCACGAAACGGCTTAGGGTCTCGGCTCGGTGAGCTGGACGCCTACTCTCCCTCCTCCGCCTCGCGCAGGGGTCGCCCTGGAAAAACCCGCGGCATTCGCACGGCCGAAGCCCCGTAGCCCGGGCCGGGACGCGGTTGGCGGTGCAAGACGCCGGCGGGCGGCGGCAACAATTCTCTTGTAAGGGGAAGGCTTCTTCCAGCGCGCAGCAGTAGGGTAGATTAGCCTCGGGGTACGGGCCGCAGCTCTGGGAATGGTCCCCGATAAGGGGTGGCACTGGTGGTGTGCCGGCCGGCTTCCGGACGTCAGCAGTCCGCCCATTTCGGGCCGATCTCGCGGCTGCCACCGGTTCCTGCGGCTGCCTCCCCAGTGAACGAAGCGTCGCGAGGATTCGTAATGGGTCGTTAGAGTGCCGGCTGGCTCCCCCGCGAGGGCCCCACGCTCGTGCCGGCAAGGCGGGTCGAAAGGAGGAAAGAAACATGATCGATCGTCCAGGTATGTTGGATTGCAAGAGGTCGCCGTTGCTGGTGGGGTTGCTGCTCCTCGGCGTTCTCGCCGGCGGTGCCGCGGTCTATGCCATCAATGGAGAGACTCGCGACCCGGCCGACAAAGAGGCGGTGGCGCAAGCGCAGGCGATCTCCCGGGCCTTCCGGTCGGCGGTCCGCGAAGTGATGCCGGCAGTGGTCAAGGTGGAGAGCACCGTGCGACCCCAGCCTGCCGAGCGCCGTCCGGCTCCGCGTCGCCCCCACCCCTTCGAGGGAACGCCATGGGAGGATTTCTTCCCTGAGGAGTTCTTCGATCGCTTTGAGGGTCTCCCGCAGATGCCCGACCAACCGATGCGCCGCGGAGTCGGCTCCGGGGTGATCGTCGATGCGGAGGGGATCATCCTCACCAACAGTCACGTGGTCGATGGGGCCGATGAAGTCCTCGTGGAGCTGGCCGACGGCAGGCAATTCAAAGCCACGGACATCAGGTCCGACTTGCGCACCGATCTGGCGGTGCTCCGAATCGAGACCGATTCGCCGCTCCCGGTGGCCCGCCTGGGCGACTCGGACGAGCTCGAGATTGGCGATTGGGTGGTCGCGATGGGGAACCCCTTCGAGCTCAGCCACACGGTGAGTGCCGGGATCATCAGTGCCAAGGGGCGTACCCTCAGCGGTTCCCGCCGTGCCGAGCGGGCGATCTTTCTGCAGACGGACGCGGCCATCAACCCCGGCAATTCGGGGGGGCCGCTCGTGGCGCTGGACGGAACCGTCGTGGGGATCAACACGGCGATCGCCTCGCGGAGCGGCGGGTTCCAGGGGATCGGCTTCGCCATCCCCATCAATCTGGCCCGATGGGTCAGCGAGCAACTCGTCGAGCACGGCACGGTAAGGCGGGCGTATCTCGGGGTGTCCATCAGACCGATCACCGCGGATTTGGCCGACCATGTGGGCGTCCCGGTCCGCGGCGGCGTGTTGGTGATGGAGGCCCACCGCGACACCCCCGCTGCCAAAGCCGGCCTGGAGCCCGGCGACGTGATCCTCTCTTTCGCTGGCCGGCCGGTGACGACCACCCGCGAACTCCAGGAGGTCGTGGAGCGTTCGGCGCCGGGTGCTGAGCAGGAGATCGAGATCCTCCGCGACGGCGAGCGGATGACGCTCACCGTAACCCTGGAGTCGATGGCCGAAGATTTTTCCCCGCAGCCGGACATCTCCCGGCGGGCCCCCGCTCCTGAGGAGGGCTACTCCCATGACGAACTGGGGCTGGAGGTCTCGGAGATGACCGCGGAGCAGGCCGAGCAGCTCGGCTACACCGGCCAGAAGGGAGCGCTGATCACGCGCGTGGCGCGGGGGTCGCCGGCCTCAATGGCGGGTCTGAGCGAGGGGCAGCTGATTCTTCGCGTCGGTCAGGAGACCGTGACCTCGGTCGCCGAGTTCGAGGAGGCGATGGAAGGCGTTTCGCTCGAGAACGGCGTACTGCTGCTGGTTCGGACCCCCGCGGGCAACCGCTTCGTGGTGATTCGCGGCAATTGAGCGGGCCATCTGCCGTGGCCGGGCAGGTCCACCCCTGCTCGGCCACGGCGCCGTCAGGCGGTCGCAAAGCCTCGCAGGGTGCGAGCACGGCTGGAAGCGGGTCACCACCCAAGGTGTCCGGCGGAGACTTGCCTCGGCTCTCTTTCGAGGTAGGATTAGGGTGTCGGGCCTATCCAGGTGCGGCTGCCTCACCGCCGGCGGCCCGACAGGGACACCGCACGAGGCGTCAGGCGTTATTCCCGCGGTGGGAGCCCGTTGTGCGTCGATGCCTGACTGGCGCACGGCGGGCTTTTTTTGCGCGCCGGCCCGCGTTCTTCCAGCCGGTCCTGTTGACTTGCCGTCTGCCGTCTTGTCTACTTCTCCAAGGGAGGCGGTGGTGGGGGGGCGGAAAACCCTTCCTCGCTCCCTGTTCGCCCGTTGCAACTTTCCAGGAGAACTCCGCGAATGACCCACGTCGTCTGCAAGCCGTGCGTCGATTGCAAGTACACCGACTGCGTGGTGGTCTGCCCTGTCGAGTGCTTTTACGAGGGTGAACGGATGCTCTATATTCACCCCGACGAGTGCATCGATTGCGAGGCGTGCGTCCCTGAGTGTCCCGTGGAGGCGATCTTCCTCGACGCCAATGTGCCCGACGAGTGGAAGGAGTACATTGAGTTGAACGCCGAAATGGCGCCCCAGTCGCCGAACATCACCGAGAAGAAGAAACCGCTCTGCGAGGAGTAGGTGGGCGGCGGCGACGCCGGAGGGGATTCGTAACCGTTCACCGGGGACCGTCCCGATCTTCGCGGCCATAGAGAGTATTCCTCGTGGGTAACGCTATTCGGCCGCGAAAATGGGGCTGTCCCCTTCGCCCGGCACGCCGCGGCGGGGTAAGGCGACAGGTCCATTTTTCGGGTATCGGCGGTCGCTAAAGACTCTATTGGCCGAAAAATGGACCAGTCCCCGGCCGGCCCGTGAACGGTTACGGGGATTCCCAGTCCACGCGTCTGAAGTGTGGGCGGCGGATAAGGGACGGTTTGAACGGTGAGGGCACCATCCTGCCACAATTCCGAACCAGCCGTATTGGGGTGGTGGTGTACACCTCTTTGCGGGTGACTTCCTGGTCGCTGCACGATGAAAAAGTGGTTCGGAAGGACTCGAGCAGCGATGAGGGCACAATCCGCCGGAGTTCGTCCAGGCAGGCTGCCGAAATACTGAACCACTCCCGCTGAATGGTCACCCATCTGCCTACCCGGGAATGGTAGGTTAAACTGGTTGGTAGGCATCGGCTGCCGGGCATTGCGAACCACACCTCGGCAGGATGCGTAGCAGGATGCGAAGGGAGTTGGTGGCGATGGGCCGCTTTCTAGATTGGGCAGGTACCACCCAGTCCTAGGCGGGCACGTGCGTGCCACCCCATAGTGGGCGCGTCGGTACAGTTTGGCAAGTCACCTCCTCACAAGGTCGCTCGAGCTGGGGATTCCCGCCATGTTGGAATTGAAGAAGATCCGCAAGGCATTTGTCGAGCCGGACGGAGGTAAGCTCCCCATCCTCAATATCCGGCATTTCGAGCTCCAGGGGGGGGAGCAGGCGGTGCTGGTGGGCCCCAGCGGTTGCGGGAAGACCACGCTGCTTCACGTGGTGGCGGGCATCAGCCGGCCCGACTCGGGCCAGGTCCGCGTCGACGGCATGGACATCACCCTCATGCCCGAGGCCGAGCGCGACCGCTACCGCGCCGAAAAGATCGGCTACGTTTTTCAGACCTTCAACCTCCTCCCGGGTTTTTCCGCCCTGGAGAACGTTCTTCTGGGCATGACCTTCGCGGCGGGCCGCAGCGACACGTCGCGGGCGCAGCACCTCCTCGAGCGCGTGGGCCTGGGCCACCGCCTCACGCACAAGCCGCCCATGCTCTCCGTGGGCGAGCAGCAGCGGGTGGCCGTGGCGCGGGCGCTGGTCAACCGCCCCAAGCTGCTGCTGGCCGACGAGCCCACGGCGAACATCGATTCCGGCCACCAGCAGCAGATCGTCGACCTCCTCCGCGAGACCTGCAACGAGGAGAACGTGGCCCTGCTCATGGTCACCCATTCCCCCGAGGTGGCCGGACAGTTCGAGCGGCGCGAGAGCCTGGAATCCTTCAATCACATTCAGATTGCGGTGTCTGCCTGATGAGCCTCTGGAAAATCGCCTGGCGCAGCATCCAGCAGCGGTCGCTGGCGTCGAGCCTGACGGCCGTCTCCATGGCCCTGGGCGTGGCCCTGGTGGCCTCGGTGCTGATCATCCACTCCGTCGTCGACCAGTCCTTCCGCCGCGGTTCCGGCGGCTACGACCTCATCGTGGGAGCCCGGGGCGACAGCCTCCAGCTCGTCCTCAACACCGTCTTCCACATGCGGCGGCCCATCGGCAACATCCCCCACTCCTACTACCGGGAGTTTGTCGACGGGCGGTATCAGCTCACCACCGAGGTCGCCGTGCCGGTTGCCATGGGAGACAACTACCAGGGCTACCGCGTCATCGGCACCACGCCCGACATGTTCAACCGCCTCCAGTACCGCGACGGGCAGTACTATACCTTCGCGGAAGGGCAGAACTTCTTCGAAGAGAACTATTACGACGCGGTGGTCGGCTCGGTGGTCGCCCGGCGGACGGGTCTGAAGGTGGGCGATACGTTCCGCCCCACGCACGGCCTCAGTGCCGCGGACGACACCGGGTACGAGCACAACGCGTTCCGGGTCGTGGGTGTTCTCGACCACACGGGCACGCCGGTGGACCAGGCCCTCTACGTGAACATCGAGGGGTTCTACCTCGAACACGCCCACGAGGAGGCGCCCCTCACCCTGCAGCCGCGGCGGACCGCCGCGGCCGCCGAGAATCCCGCCGCCGCGGAAACGGCGCCCGACGAGAACGACCGGGGCAACCGCGATCCGTCGGATCAGCGCCACGGCGATCACGCCCATCATCACCAGGGACCCATTCCCGACGAGGAGAAGGAAGTCACCGCCATCCTCGTGGCCACGAGCATGGGCCGGGCGGGCGACGCCATGGCGATGCGCCGCATCATCGAATCCGAGGGGGTGGCCCAGGCGGTCGCCCCCGCCGAGGAGATCGCCGCACTCTTCGAAGGGCTCATCGGCCCCATCCAGATGATCCTCCTGGCCTTCGCCGCCCTGGTCGTGGTGGTGGCGGGCATCGGCATCCTCGTGAGCATCTACAACTCGATGAGCGACCGCCGGCGGGAGATCGCCATCATGCGGGCCCTGGGGGCCAGCCGGCGGACGGTGATGCTGGTGATCCTCCTCGAGTCGATCCTCCTCTCGGTCGGGGGTGGGATTCTGGGGCTGGTGCTGGCCCACGGGTTGGTGGGCATCTTCAGCCCCCTGATCCTGGAACACACGGGCGTGGCGGTAAGCGCCTTGCAGTTCCAGCCGATCGAGTTGGTCCTCATTCCCGCACTGATCGTGCTGGCCTCGATCGTCGGCTACCTACCGGCCCTGTCGGCCTATCGCACCGACGTGGCCCGCTCGCTGACGGCACACCCGTGACGTGACGTCCCCATGAATACCGAATTGGACCCGAATCGCCTTTACGACCCCTACGACGACTTCGACGACGACGAGCTGGTCGCCGAGGAAGCGATCCAACAGTACCGCAACGTCGATGGCCTGGCCGTCGCCGCGCTGGTTGCGGGGTTCCTCTCGGTAGTGACCTTTTTCCACTGGATGCTCTTCGCCGTCCCCCTTGCGGCGCTGGCCCTGGCCTGGCGGGGGTGGACGCGGATCGAGGCGGCCCCCGAGGAGAAGACCGGCCGCTCCCTCGCCGTGGCCGGCGTGGCCCTGGCCCTGGTCTTCTGGGCCGTCGGGTGGGCGTGGGGGATCTACAGCTACTACAACGAGATCCCCAGCGGTTACACTCCAGTCACCTACAGCATGCTCCAACCGGACCCCGACGACGAGGAGGAGTCGATTCCCGAGGCGGCGGAGGCCCTCGACAAGCAGCGAATCTTCATCCACGGGTTCATGTACCCGGGGCGCCAACTCGTGGGCTTGACCGAGTTCCTCATGTCGCCGGCCTCGGCCGACTGCGCTTACTGCATTCCCAACCCGAGGCCTACGGAGATGATCCACGTGCGGCTCGTCGGCGACCGCACCACGACCTACACCACGAAGCGGGTCGCCGTAGGGGGCGTCTTCCACGTGGATCGCTCGGAGAAGTACATCGGCGCCGTCTACCGCATCGACGCCGAGCTCATCCGCTGAAAACGGGCGGCAGAGGGCGGCCGCCGCGCAGCCCCACGCGCCTCGTGGTCTGTCCAGCTGGAGTTTACTAATGTCCACCTCTGTGCAACCACTCCTCTGTTTCCTCCGTTCCCTCCTGTTCGAGCAAGAACCACCTCCAATCGCCTGATCTTTACCGGACAGGAGGGCGCCGAGGGGAACCGAGGAGGGGAAGGGGATAAGAAACGGTCGAGAAGACCGAGCACGAGGAAACTGAGGGAAGAGATAGCCTATTCGCTCTCCCGCTCATTCCGGGAAGGACGCGTCCTGTCATTCCCAAAAGGGTTCACGGCCGAGCGTGCCGCCCACTACTGGTCACTCGAGTTAGGCAGACCACTAGACGTAGCGGGTCATGAGGGCATCGACGAGCCGCGGGGAGAGGCGGTTCAGCCAGAGGAGGATCTTGCCGTAGGTGTAGGGGACGATCTCGTGGCTGCCGCGGCGGATGGCGCGAACCGTCTTGCGGGCCACAACCTCTGCCGGCACGGCCTTGTGCTCCGGCCACTTCGGCGCGCTGGTCCGCTCCAGGACGCTCTCGAAGAATTCCGTCTCCGTGGTGCCGGGGCTGACGACGAGTACGTCGATCGGGGGGGGGCTCGACAGCTCGGCGCGCAGCGCCTCGCTGAAGCCCTGGACGGCGAACTTGCTGGCGCAATACTCGCTGTTGTGGGGCGTGCCGCGGTGCCCGAGGATCGAGCTCACGTTCACCACGATCGGCTTCCGTCCCTGCCTGAGCACGGGGATGGCGGTCCGGGTCATCTCCGCCAGAGCGAAGAGGTTGACCTCCATGACGCGGCGGAGGCGGATCGGGTCGGCCTTCTCGAAACGGCCCATGGCCCCCACCCCGGCGTTGTTCACGAGGATGTCCAGGCCGCCGAACGCCGATACCGCGCGGTCCAGGGCCCGCTGGCGGATGACCGCGTCGGTGATGTCGCCGACGACCGTCTCCAGGCGGGCTCCCTCGGCGGCCGCCTCTTCGACAAGATCGAAGAGGCGGTCTTCGCGGCGAGCCGTGGCGACGACGCGGGCACCGACGCGGGCCAGTTCGATGACCAGGGCCCGACCGATTCCGCTCGAGGCCCCTGTGACCAGTGCCCGCGAACCCTCGATGTCCCGCCGTGCCATGGCCGCCTTCTCCTCAGCGAAAACAGACACCCCATGCAAACTTGACCCGCAGCGTCCATTTTCCCCCTCGCTTCGCCGCCAGCAAGCCCCCTGCGGCTCTCCCTCGGCCTCCTGCGCCGGCACGGCTTGGCACGCGCCATGCGCGGCTACGGCGCCAGTTCCTGGTGGCGGCGAAGGTAGAGCTTCTCGAGCTCGACGAGGAAGAAGACCGTGGAGGCCACGGCGACGATCATGAGCCAGTGCATCGCCGGGATGCCCGCCGAGCCGAATAGCCTCTGCATCAGCGGCAGGTAGGTGAAGGTGAGCTGGAAGAGAATGACCAGGGCGATGGCGGCGAGGATGTAGGGGTTGCCGGTCAGCCCGCGGGGGGAGAGCACCGGCTGGCGGAGGAATCGGGTGTTGAGCAGGTACCAGGCCTGGAAGACGACCAGCGTGTTTACGGCCACGGTGCGCGCCAACTCGATGGGGGCGTCCCAGGCCCGCATGAGGATGAACAGCCCGAAGGTCCCGGCGCAGATGATCACCGAGACGAAGAAGATCCGCCACGCGAAGAAGCCGTCGAGGAGCCCCCGCCGGGGATCGCGCGGCGGCCGCTCCATGACGTCGGCCTCGGTGGGCTCGAAGGCCAGCGCCAGCGCCAGCGTGACGGCGGTGATCATGTTGACCCAGAGGATCTGGACGGGGGTGATGGGGAGCGTGCGGCCGAGGAGGATGGCCAGGATGATCACCAGCGCCTCGCTGCCGTTGGTGGGCAGGAGGAAGAGGATGGCCTTGCGGAGGTTGTCGTAGACCGTGCGGCCTTCCTCGACGGCATGGGCGATGGAGGCGAAGTTGTCGTCGGTGAGGACCATGTCGGAGGCCTCCTTGGAGACCTCGGTCCCCTTGATCCCCATGGCCACGCCAACGTCGGCGCGTTTCAGTGCCGGGGCGTCGTTGACGCCGTCGCCGGTCATGGCCACGACCTCGCCCCGGGCCTGGATGGCGCGGACCAGGCGGAGCTTGTGTTCGGGGCTGACGCGGGCGAAGACGTCCACGTCGCGGGCGATCTGCTCGAGCGCGACGTCGTCGACGCGGTCGACGTCGCGGCCGGTCATCGAGGTCGTCCCATCACCGATCCCCAGCCGCCGGCCGATGGCGCGGGCGGTCACGGCATGGTCGCCGGTGATCATCTTCACGCGGATTCCTGCGCGCTGGCACTCGGCGATGGCGGCAACGGCCTCGTGGCGGGGCGGATCGATGATCCCCACCATGCCCAGCAGGGTGAGGCCTCCGGCTATGTCTTCGGGATTCACTTCAGCCTCATCCGCCTCCGCGTGCCGGGCTGCCAGGGCCAGCACCCGCCGCCCCTGGGCGGCGGCGGCCTCGGCGTGCCCCTCCCAATAGGCGCGGTCGAGCGGCGCCTCCGCGCCGAGGCTCCCCTGGTGGCTGCACATCTCCAGGATCCGCTCCGGCGCCCCCTTGACGAAGACCGCCCGGCCGCCGCCGGCGGCCGGATTGAGCGTGGCCATGTAGCGGTTTTCCGACTCGAAGGGGATTTCGTCCAGCCGCGCCCGGCGGCGGCGGAGTTCGTCGGGATCGAGGCGCGCCTTCATGGCCAACGTGATGAGGGCCCCTTCGGTCGGATCGCCCATCATCTCCCAGCGATCCCCCTCTCCTTGACGTACGGAGGCGTCGTTGCACAGCGCCGCGGCTTCGGCCAAGGCTGTGATCCCCCCGTGCGCGGCCGGATCGACCGCCTCGCCCGCCCCTTGCCGGTCCTGGGAGGGATCGTCGGGCACCTCGCTCGCGGCCGCCTCCCGCTCGAGCTCGCCGACGAAGCGCCGGAAGCCGCCCCGGGGGGCGTAGCCGCCCCCCTCGACGACGAAATCGCCGTCGGCGAGGATCAGCCGGGTGACGGTCATCTCGTTGCGCGTCAGGGTCCCCGTCTTGTCCGAGCAGATCACGGTCACCGAGCCCAGGGTGTCGACCGCCGGCAGGCGGCGGATGATGGCGTGGCGGCCGGCCATCCGCTGCACGCCGATGGCCAGCGTGATGGTCATGATCGCCGGCAGCCCCTCGGGGATCGCCGCCACGGCCACGGAGACGGCGGCGAGGAACATCTCCACGAGCTCGTAATCCCGCAGTGCCCAGCCGAAGAAGAAGGTGAGCGCCGCGAGCACCACGATCGCTACGCTCAGCGCCCGGCTGAAGCGGTCGACCTGCCGGAGGAGCGGCGTGGCCAGGGCGTCGACCTCGGCGATCATCTGACTGACCCGGCCGATCTCCGTGTTGTCGCCCGTTCCCACCACCACGCCCCGGCCCTGGCCGTAGGTGATTAGGGTCCCGGAGAAGGCCATGCCCAAGCGGTCGCCGAGCACGGCCTCGGCCGGCGAAGGCGCCAGCGACTTCTCCACGGGCACCGACTCGCCGGTGAGCATCGCCTCGTCGATCTTCAGATCCTTGGCGTACACCAGGCGGACGTCGGCGGGTACCTTGTCGCCGGAGCCGAAGAGGACCACGTCGCCGGGGACGACTTCCTCGGCGGGGATCGTCACCCGGAGGCCGTCGCGGAGGACGGTTGCTTCGGGGGTGAGCATTCCGCGGACGGCCGCCAGGGCCTTCTCCGCCTTTCCCTCCTGGATGAAGCCGATGGCCGCGTTGATCACCACCACGGCGAGAATCACCCCGGTGTCGATCCAGTGGCCCAAGAGCGCCGTGACCACTGCCGCCGCGAGGAGCACGTAGATGAGGACGTTGTGGAAGTGGAGGAGGAAGCGGACCAGCGGCCCGTGGCGGTGGGGCGGCTCGAGCCGGTTGGGCCCGAACCGTTCCCGGCGCCGCTGCGCCTCGTCGCTGGAGAGCCCTTCGCGGCCGCTCCCGGCAGCGGCCAGGACCTCGTCGGCCGAGAGCGTGTGCCAATCGGAACGGTCGAAGTTGCTCGCCTCGGGCATCGTTTCTCCGCTGCGTCAGGTGTTGGGCGCGCCCGGTCCGCTGCCGTCCTACTCGCGCGAAAGGAACTGGCCGGTGCGGGTATCGACCTTGATCCGCTCCCCCTCGCTGAGATACTCGGGGACGTGGACCACCAGGCCGGTCTCCAGGGTGGCGGGCTTGGTCCGCGCCGTGGCCGAGTTGCCCCGCACGCTGGGGTCGCACTGCACCACGGTGAGCTCTACGGTCGTAGGTACCTGCACCCCCACGCACTCGTCGTTGTGGATCAGGGCCACGACCCCCTCGAGCTCCTCGGTCATGTAGTTCATCTCCTCGGCGGTGCCCTCTTTGGCCAGCGAGTACTGGTTGAAGTCTTCCTGGTCGAGGAAGTGGACCTGCTCCGCGTCGGCGTACATGAACTTCACGGGGCGGCGGCGGAAATCGGCCTCGTCGAGCGATTCGCCGCTGCGGAGAGCGATATCGACCTTCTGCCGCGTCACCAGGTTGCGGGCCCGGAACTTGTAGAACGTGGCGGCGCCGCGGGCCGAGGGCGACTGCACGCTCACGTTCTCGATCAGGCAGGGGGCTCCCTGGTGGTTGACGATGCTTCCGGTCTTGATTTCTTTGGCGAGCATGGAGGGAGGGCTGCGCGTTTACAGGATGGTTCCGGCTTGGGGGTCGACGGCGATGCCGTCGGTGAGTTCGACGAGGGCGTCGAGGGCCACGAGCAAGGCACTGGGATCGAACATCTCCTCTTCTTCGTCCTCTTCGAGGGTGGCGGCCTGCTCGAAGTGGAGGACGTCGAAGCGGCCGTCGGCCGCGCGGATGCGTTGCAGGAGCTCCGGCTCGAGCCCTTCGCCGGCGGCCGCGGTGATCTCTTGAACCAACTGCTCGCCCTGTTCGAGGACCTCTTCCCCGCCCAGGTAACAGATGTCCAAGGCGGCGAAGTCGTCGGGGGCCAGCAGGGTGAGCGATTCGAAACGCCCCTTCTCATCGGCCACGAGGTTGGTGAGCACGAAGCGGTCGCTCAGGTGCCCGAGGGCCTCCTGCATCGCTTCGAGCGTGGGCCGCTTCTTCGCGCGGAAGAGGACGAAGTAGGTCTCGCGCCAGCGGTACTGGTCGTTCTCGAACATCGACATCGCGGAGACCTCGCGTTTATTCTGGAGAACGCTCGTTTCCGGCCCCTTATCCGGCGGAAAGCTCCGCGGCGCGCCGCGCCGCCGCCTCGACGGCGGCCATCATCGCCCCGCGGACGGCCGCTCCTTCCAGGACCGCCAGCCCGGTAATCGTCGTACCCCCTGGGCTGGTCACCCGATCCTTGAGCGCGGCGGGGTGTTCGCCCGCGAGCACCATCTCCGCCGCCCCGCGGACCGTCTGCGCGGCCAGCCGCGTCGCCACGTCGCGGCCGAGCCCCATCCGCACGCCGCCGTCGCTGAGTGCCTCGATGATTACATAGGCGAATGCCGGGCCCGAACCCGAGAGGCCGGTCACGGCGTCCAACAGTTTCTCCTCCACTTCCACGGCCAACCCCACCGCCGAGAACAGCCGGCCGGCCAGGGCGGCGTCGTCGGCCGTGGCCGTGCCGCCGCGGCAGTAGGCACTCGCCCCCTGTCCGACCAGACAGGGCGTGTTCGGCATTACCCGGACCAAGCGAGCCGCGCCGCTAAGGCCCGCAGCCAACTGCCCCAACGTGACGCCGGCGGCCACGGAGACGACGAGGTGCTCGGCCCCGACGGCTGCGGCGATCTGGCCGAGAACCGCGGCCGTCTGTTGCGGTTTGACGGCCAGCACGACGACCCCCGGCCGCTCGACGACGCGGAGGTTGTCCGCGGTGGCTTGGCAGCCGGTGACCTCGGCGAACCGCTGGCGTGCCTCGGCGGAAGGGTCTGCCGCGAGCAGGTCGCCTGGCCTCACGAGTCCGGCGCGGACCCATCCCCCTGCCAGGGCTGTCGCCATCTGGCCCGCCCCGATCAACCCGATCTGCAATCCTTCGGCCATGTTCACTTCCCTTTCCCATCTCCCCTGCGCAGCACACTTCGCCGCCCATGCTACGCGATGGCTGCCGCCGGGGACAAGTAGGGCTGGCCGATCCGTCGGCCGCAGTACTGGGCCCCGAAGGGGCCCGTTCGTACGGCCGCTCGTGGCCCGGGGGCGGAATGGCGCCCCGCCGGCCGAGGCTGGGAAATAGGAAAAGCTCGGCTAATCCCGGCAGGATTCCCGTGCGAATCGGATATTCCACGCTGAACCGGGCCCGCGGGGCTCGCAGACGATGACGAATAGGGGATCCATCCAACCCAGAAGTCCCGAAGGGGCCCGCCGGTCCCTCCGGGACTTTGGATCAGCAGAAACGGCGCCCCGCAAGGGGGAAATCGGTGCAGCGGCGAGGTGCTCGTTGAGCTAGCGGGGTCCCTCGGCGCCGCGGAGCGACACGGCGGCCTCCGCATCCCCACCGTGGGGCCGAACGTCGGTCTCGTAGGGGGCGATTTGACGAGAGAGGTCGAGGAGGGCCGCTGCGGCGGCATCCAACGAGCGGGCTCCCATCGAGCGAATCACGTGGACCAGCGTCCTGCCGGCGGTATGTGCGGGGGCGTCGCTGGCGGTCGCCGCCGGCAGCTCACGGTGGCTGGGGGCGTCGATCTCCTCGTTGGCGATCCGCTGAATCTCCCTGACCCAGACGGTGGAGAGCCTGGAAACACAGCCGGCCAAGGCCTCGGCGGCGTCCCCAGCCGCCATCTCGCCCTGCTCGACGAAGCGGATTACAGCCAAGAAGGCCCCCAGGGCCGGCAGATCCTCGGTCAGGTCCTCGGCCGCCATGGGGGACTGCCCTTCGAAGCGGTCGGCTACGTCGAGGGCAACCGTACCGATGCTCTCCAGGTGCTGCTGGAGGGCCGCCTGCCGTTCCTCGAGCGGTTCCTCGTACAATCGGGCCATCCGGCGGATGAGCGCTTCGTCGGAGTGCAACAGAACGTGGCCCGGCAGCCAACCACCCGTCTCCAGGCCCCGCGAGACGCCGGACCGGAACCCCATCCAGGACTGCAGGGAGTCCTCTCGGGCGATCCCCGGCCGAAAGCGGTCGCGGTACCCCTCCTCAGCCAGGTCTTCCAAATAGCCGTACCGGTTGTAGTACGAGAAGGCGTACTCCTTGTAGTAATCCAGTACCGCTACGTCGCTCTCGACTGGGTCTTCATAGGCGTATTCCTCGTAGGGATAGGCCAGACTGTAGCCCTGGTACTCCGGTAGGGGGCGGAGGGTGGCCACCTCAGCCTCGAACTCCCGGGCCTGGGTCTCGTCCAAGTCCAGGTCGAGCCCGACTTCGGCTTCGTGCCCATAGGGCTCGTAGCCGTAGCCGTAACCGTAGTCGTAGCGGTAGGGGGGGTCGCATCCGTGGAGGTAATCGTATCCGTAGCAGTGGTAGTCGTATTCGTACTCGTAACGGGGGTGGTCGTTGTCGGTCGCCGTCTCGTCATCGTCGGCCAATGCAATGGAGTCTGCCGCTTCGGCGGGGAGCGATTCGTCAGCGTCCGCCGAGGATTCCGTCGTGTAGTAATCGCGCTTGTCGTTCCAGTAGGCGTTGTCGTAGCCGTAACCGTACCCGTATCCGTAATACCTGTAGTGGCAGAAGCCGTCGCCGCTGCAATGGTCGCTCCCCTCGGCGGCTGGTGCCTCTTCTGCCCCTCCCTCCGCCCTGGCCGTTGCCGGCCCGGCGGTCGCGGCGGCAAGCAAACCCAGAAAGACCGTACATCGCATGGAAAGATAGCGCATGAGCCTCAACCCTCCTGGTAAACCCCTGTCGTGGCGTGTAACCGAGTGACAGTGCGTCGTGCTGCGGATCGGACACGTCGATCCGCTCCGGTCGGTAACGGTATCGGTGAGACAAAAATGGCACCATTAGGCAATTGAAGGCTGTTGAGCAATCTGCGAAATCTCGAGTGAGCCGGGACTCCGGCGATCTCCGGGAAGCTGGAAAAGGATTTGCGGTTATGCGCAGAATGCGGCAGTCGGGCCGTATCGGATTTTCCGTTTGCTCGGCCATCGGCGATGGAGATAATCAGGTTGTGGCAAAGCTGCCGGCTACACGCCCCTTGCCCGCAAACTCATCCACCTCCGGCCGCCCCGTGTTTCGCCGAGGGCCGCTTTGAGCTCCTTGCGGACCGGAGTGTCGTTGGTCCATTTCAGCTGACTGCGGCGCGCCGGAGGTGCGATTTTCTGATTTCATTTTCCTGGTGGCCACTCGCCGCCGCATCCCAGCGGAGCGACTTGTCCATGAAGAAGAGCGCGATCCTCTGCCTGATCTCGGGCGGGATCGGTGCCTTAGCCGCGGTGGTTTGGACCGATCCGCCTCCGGCCGACGAGACGACCCAGGTCCAGGAATCGGTGGCCCCGCCCCTCCGGAAATGGGCTGCATGTCTAGCCGATGGAGGTAAATTCGGGCCGCGGACCGCGGCCACCGAACTGGCCGAGGCCGCATTCACGCCGGAGGAACAAGTACACATTGCTGTCTACGAGACGGTCAACCGCAGCGTGGTCCATATCAACACCCGCGCCGTGACCACTGACCGCTACTTCTTTATCAAGGTGCCTTCGGAGGGGGAGGGGAGCGGTACGGTGCTCGACGACCAGGGCCATATCCTCACCAACTACCACGTCGTCGAGAATGCCCGCGAAATCCGTGTCACCCTCTTCGACGGCAGCAGCTACGAGGCGCATCTTGTCGGTCGCGATGCCGTCACCGACGTGGCCGTGCTCCGCATCGATGCCCCTTCCGAATCGCTCCATCCGGTGGTATTCGGCGACTCGACCACCTTGCGCGTCGGCCAGCGGGTGTATGCTATCGGGAACCCGTTTGGTCTGGAAAGGACCCTCTCCACGGGGATTGTCTCCAGCTTGAACCGCTCTCTGCCCAGCCGGCAGCGGAACCGGACCATCAAGTCGATCATCCAGATCGACGCCGCAATCAATCCGGGAAACTCAGGCGGCCCGCTACTCGATACCCGGGGCCGCATGATCGGCATCAACACGGCTATCGCCAGCCGGACCGGGGAAAGTGCGGGGGTGGGGTTCGCGATTCCGGTGAGCACGATTGCCCGCATCGTGCCCCAACTGATCACCACCGGAAGGGTGGTGCGGCCGGAGATCGGCATCGCCCGCGTCTACCAGACCGAGCGGGGGTTGCTCATCGCCGACCTGATCCCCGGGGGGCCCGCAGAGCAGGCGGGCCTGCGCGGTCCTCGAGTGGTCCGCGAGCAGCGCCGCCAGGGGTCCGTCGTCTACGAATATCGCACGATCGACCGCACGGCGGCCGACCTCATCGTGGCCATCGACGACGAGCCGGTCCGCACGGCGGACGATTTTCTCGACACCATCGAATCTCGGCGGCCGGGCGAGGAGGTCACGCTGACCGTGATTCGCCAGGGGCGGGAAATCCACGTGGATGTGGTACTGGCCGCCGCCGACTAGCCCGGGGTCCCGTCGTGCCAGAGCGAGGGTGGGAGAAATGCTGGCTGGGCCGGGTTTCCGGTGGGAGTGAGGCGACGTAAGTCACTTTACAGCATTTACTTGCAGCGGCTTCCCCGGGAGGACAACAATCTGGTTCGCAAGCCCGTTGACAGTGTCCGGCGCTGCGATAGAATGAAAAACGTCGCAGGAGAGACCGCTCCGTAAGGGCAGGGAATTCGCGGAGCCGGCGACGTCCCGGTACGCCAGTGCGGGATGGTCATCCAAAAAAAATCTTCCGAGGGCCTATTGACCTTGGGCGACGATTCGATAGAATGACTTACTTCGCCCAGTGGAGCTGCCGCGTACGGCGGCCGCTCGAGGGCGAGACGCGATCTTTGGCAATTTGGCAGACGAGACTTCAATTCCTTCTATCGGCCTTTTGTATGGCCGGGAGATGGCGCCTCTTGACCAGAGGCGCTGGAGTCAGATCGTTCAAGGGCTCACTGCCCGTCTTGGGGGTGCGCCGGCGAGTTGATTGCCGGTGTGCTGCGCAAGGCGGAAAAGAGCATAATTACTTGAAGGGTTTGATCCTGGCTCAGAATGAACGTTGGCGGCGTGGATTAGGCATGCAAGTCGTGCGATAAGCCCCCTTCGGGGGGTGGAAAGCGGCGAAAGGGAGAGTAACGTGTGGATCACCTGCCCTGGGGTCCGGGATAGCCGTGGGAAACTGCGGGTAATACCGGATAACGTCTCCGGACCAAAGGTGCAATTCCGCCCGAGGATGGGTCCACATCCTATTAGCTTGTTGGTGGGGTAATGGCTCACCAAGGCTACGATGGGTACGGGGTGTGAGAGCATGGCCCCGCTCACTGGGACTGAGACACTGCCCAGACACCTACGGGTGGCTGCAGTCGAGAATCTTCGGCAATGGGCGCAAGCCTGACCGAGCGACGCCGCGTGCGAGATGAAGGCCTTCGGGTTGTAAATCGCTTTCGGAGGGGATGAAATGCCGGGTGGTTCACCGCCCGGTTTGACAAATCCTCTAAAGAAGCACGGGCTAAGTTCGTGCCAGCAGCCGCGGTAAGACGAACCGTGCAAACGTTATTCGGAATCACTGGGCTTAAAGGGTGCGTAGGCGGTCCTGTAAGTTGGGTGTGAAATCCCTCGGCTCAACCGAGGAACGGCGCCCAAAACTACAGGGCTTGAGGAAGACAGAGGTGAGCGGAACTTAGGGTGGAGCGGTGAAATGTGTTGATATCCTAAGGAACACCGGTGGCGAAAGCGGCTCACTGGGTCTTTTCTGACGCTGAGGCACGAAAGCTAGGGTAGCGAACGGGATTAGATACCCCGGTAGTCCTAGCCGTAAACGATGAGCACTGGGTCGGAGGGTCTTCCATAACCTTCTGGCCGTAGCGAAAGTGTTAAGTGCTCCGCCTGGGGAGTATGGTCGCAAGGCTGAAACTCAAAGGAATTGACGGGGGCTCACACAAGCGGTGGAGGATGTGGCTTAATTCGAGGCTACGCGA
>SKOZ01000062.1 GCA_007119795.1 Planctomycetales bacterium
CGACTACACGATCGGCATCGACACGACCGAGGTCATGCTCCGCAAGATGGCGGAGTTCCCCGGGTGGCCGGTCTACAAGATCAAGCTCGGCACGCCCGACGATCTGGCCATCGTCCGCGCGCTGCGCGCGCACACCGACGCTCTGTTTCGCGTGGACGCCAACTGCGCGTGGGATGTCGACGAGACGATCCGCAACGCCGCGGCGCTGGCGGAGCTGGGCGTCGAGTTCATCGAGCAGCCGCTGCCTCGGGAGCGTTGGGACGAAGCTCGCGCAGTCTTCGCCCGGGCGGCGCTGCCGATCATCGCCGACGAGAGCTGCCAGGCCGAGGAGGACGTGGAGCGCTGCGCGGGCGCCTTCCACGGCGTGAACGTGAAGCTGGCCAAGTGTGGCGGCATCACCCCGGCGCGGCGGATGCTCACCCGCGCCCGGCGGATGGGCATGAAGACCATGGTCGGCTGCTTCACCGAGTCGAGCGTGGGGATCTCGGCCGCTGCCCAGCTCCTGCCGCTGCTCGACTACGCCGACCTCGACGGTGCGGTGCTCCTCGGCGAAGACGTCGCCCGCGGCGTCGCCATCGATCGGGGCCGCATCCGTTTTCCCGAAGAAAACGGATGCGGCGTCACCCTGCTGGACACCGACGCCGGGTGATGAGCTGGCCGGATCCCTGCGGCCGGCAGCGACTGCGAACTACCAGAAGACCCGCGGTCCCCGGACCGGACCGTACCGGAAATGGACCACGGGGGGCCGCGCCACGACCACCGGCGGAGGGGAGACGACCACCGGCGGCCGATAGACGACCACCGGCGGCGGCGGATAGGCGACCACGGGGGGCGGCACGGCGGCGTACGGCGTGTAGACGTAGTAACCCGGCGGGCCGATATGGAAGCCCACGTGAATCCCCTGCGCCAGCGCCGTCGACGAGCCGGCAAAGGCAACCAGGGCGACAACAGCAGCCCCGATAAGCACTCTCCGCGTGAACCGATTCATCGCTTGTCCTCCTGAGAAGGCACCCCGCAGCCGGAGGCGCCGCCCTCGGCGGCAATCCCTACTCCTACACTATTGTGGCCCGCAGCGCCCGCAGGGCAATAGCTGGCCGAACAGCGGGGCGTCTCCCAGAAGCGGACTTCGACTACGGGCAGCCCCTGGCCGGCTGCCTGGCGATAGATCAGCCGGGCGATGTTCTCCGCCGTGGGGTTCTCCTCCATCACCACGACCGGCTCGCCCTGCTCGCGCAGCAACGGCACCAGGGGATCGTCGCGGTGCAGGAGCAAGCGGTGGTCGAGTTCCTGGTCGATCCAGGCGCTCACGACCCGCTTGATGTCGGTGAAGTCGATCACCATCCCCCGCTCGTCGAGCGACGCGGCCTCGATGACGATCTCCAAGCGGCCATTGTGGCCGTGAAGGTGTTTGCACTTCCCTTCATAGTGCAGCAGGCGGTGCCCGTAACAGAAATCGATCTCGCGGGTGACGCGAAACATCGGCGTATTCCCTCAGGGGCTGGTCAGTAATTCCGGCTTTCTCGAGAGGTGATCGACTGCCGAGGCGTCCCTTTGCCGCGCTGGGGCGGATTCCCGCAGCGTGGCCGGCCCGAGCGCCGCGGGGTCGCGGCCCTATCGGGCCACGGCGGCCGGGTCCGCGTAGCGGGTCGGGTCCGCCGTGGCGGCGCTGCGAAAGGCGGCCATCCGTTCCCCGCACTTGTTGCATCGCCCGCAATGGAGGCCGTCGACCGGGGCGAGGCAGGAAAACGTCCGCTCCAGGGGCAAACCGCGCCCCAGCCGCATCACCTCCCTCTTGCTCAGCGCGGCGAAGGGGCGGGTGATCCGCAGGCATACCCCCGGACCGGCGTTGAGCGCTGCCTCCAGATCGGAAAAAAAGGCGTCGGTGGCATCGGCGAAGGGATTCGCCCCCAGCACCCCCAGGGCCAGCTCCTCGACCCCCCGGAGCCGGCACCACACCGCCGCCTTGACGATCAATAGAGCGTTGCGGCCGGGCAGGTATACGGCCTCGTCGGCGCTCGTCTCGTCCGGCACCTGCCGCCCGGTCACGCTCCAGTGCCCGGCGTAGAGGTCGCCCAAGGGCATCTCCAGGACGACCAATTCCGCAAGCCGGGGCGAAGCCAAAGCGGCGAGAAAGGAGGCCACCGCCCGCTCCTCGGCGGCCTGCCAGCAGAGGTGGGAGCGAATGAACAGGGGCTGCACGTGCCGGCCCTGCCTGAGCAGATGGCCGACGAGGATGGCGCTGTCCAACCCGCCCGAGAACAAAACGCCCACACGGCCTCTCATCGACTCGCTCTCTCTCGGTGCCGAACCTTCGCAGGCCAAGCCACGGAATCTCGGTACGCGACCGCCGCACCCAAGAGCAGAGCTGCCTCTCGTGCCCTCGGCCCCGGCTGGCCAGGCTGCCGAACACGCGATCCGGAAAACCCTTATTCTAAGCGGGTCGCCCAGTGCAGGGAAGCGGCAGCCCCCGCGAACCGCTCACGGCCCGTCGCGGAGGTCGAACATCATCAAGGCGTTATCGGCCACGCTGAAGAGCGGGCGGAAGGGGCTCGATGAGGCGCAGCGGGCTGACCCCCTCGGGAACCAGACGAGCTGCATGGCCACCGACCACGATTCCTCGGGCTGCCCCTCGATGCCTCGCGGCTCCTTGGGAATCAGGTAGTTGAAGCGGTTCGCGAGTGCCCAGCGGTCGCTGATGGGCACCATCAGCTCGCCGCCGATCAGGCCGTCGCCGTGACCGCTGAACCCGAACCAGATGCGGCCGTCCCCGCCGCTCTCGAAGTACCGGCGGTAGAAGAACTGGTACAGTTGCGTGGTCTCGACGGTCAGCTCCTCCCCGCCGATGACCACGTCGGCGCTGGCCGAACCCACCGAGGCGAGCACGCCGATCTCCTCACATCCCGGCTGGGCGTAGGAGAGCTCGGCGCGAAGCTGATTCAGGTCGAGCTTGCCGTAGTAATAGTTGTCGTGGAAGTAATCGTAGACCACGCCCCCTTGCAGTCCGCCGCACGGCGGCCGGCGGAAGGCCCCCGTCGTCAGGAAGATCTGGTTGCGGTCGGACTCGCGAAAGCCGACGACCTGGTCCCCGGAGAAATTGCTGTGCGTGGCCATGAAGCCGAACTGCACGCCCACGTTCTCCGGACCGCCCAGGGGCAGGCCCCAGTTGAATCCTTCGTGGAAGCCGAAGTTGCCGTTGCGGCCGAGATCGAGCGGCCCCTTGAAACCGTGGACGCCGGCAAACGCCGAGAAGTCCTCGAACCAGCCGCCGGCGAAGCAACCCACGCCGAAACAGGGCGGCTCGCCGTAGACCACCTCTCCACAGCCGCCGCACCCGGGCTCGAATGGGTAGTCGCCGCAGCCGGCACAGTCGGCCCCGGCGGCCGGCCAGGGGGCGTGGGAATCGTAGGCTCGATGGGGGTGCGGTGTGGGATCGGGTCGGGGGATGGGCTCCACCAGCATTTCGTTGTTGGGCTGCCCAAGGTACTCTTCTTCCTGAAGGTAGCGGCCCGTCGTGTACGTAACCTGCCGGCTCGGTGCCCAGAGGTTTCCCCCCGACGACTGGACCGGATGCCTGGCTGCCCCCAGCACGGCCGGGGCGACGGCCGGACCGGTACGGAGGACCCGCTGCTCCCAACTCGCCGTGCCCGAGGCGGGCGCGGATCGAAATGGGCTGGCGGCTTGCTGGGCCGGCAATCGAGATCCGGCGATCCAGAACGCGGCGACGACGGCGAGGCAAATCACAGGCCGAACACAGCGCATGGCAGTGACCTCGGCAGGTTCGTGTCAGGTGGCTTGGAACTGGGCCCCCCCAGGCGTCAGCGAGTGTATCGGACGGCCATGGCCCCGGACTTTCGGCAAAGTCAACACAACCGGAAAAATCGCATCAACCACCCCGCACTTGCCATCCACCCCAAACCAACGCGATTACGACTCGTTCCCCCCGCAAGCAGGGGTTCGCTGCGGCAGAAAACCGGCCCCCTTCGAGGACGGACACTGCCGCGCCACCCCAAACCCCACCTGTGAGGCGTCCTGCCGAATCGTCGCCAGCCGAAGGGAAGCCGGTTCTCTACGAGATCCTGCCGTGAGCAGCCCTACCCGGGCAGCTTGGCCCCGGGGTTCGAAAACGGCCCTGGCAGAATGCGGGCGGTTGGAGGTAAGATGGATACTCCTCCAGGAGTCAAGGCGATGATGCAGTACTTCAATCGGATTCGCGTCCAGGTCCTGGGTGCGTGGACGGTGGCGGCGGCGTGGCTCGTCCATGCGGCACCCGCTTTCGCCCAAGGCGAGGGTATCGCCGCCCGAAAATGGGCACCCTCCTACTTCCTGATCCTCCTTTGCGTCGTGTTGGGGATCATGGCCGTGGGACGGTCGTCGCGGCGACGGGAGCGGCTGAAGCCGGAGGACTACCAAGCAAAGACCGGCGCTGGATGAAGATGCGCTTTCGCGCCGCTACCGACCTCGCTGCGCCCTCGTCACGCGGTCGGCATCCGACTGAAGCCCCCAGCCGAACTGCTGCGGAAGGGTTCCGCGGCCGGTCCGCGTTTTGTGCAAGGAAGCCGCTTCTATGGCCGAAGGCCCGCCCCAGCGACTGGTCGACTCGCTGACGGCTCTCCGCTTGGCAGCGGCGTCCGACTTCCGCGCCGTGCGGTGGCGGATGCGCCGGCTGGCACGCGGGTTGCCCTGGTTCGAATCGGTGTGGGTCGACGCCCTGGCCCAGGCCCGTATCCTCACCCCTTATCAGGCCGCCCAGATCAACGCGGGCCGAGAATCCCATCTGCGGGTGGGCCCCTACTGTCTGCTGCGTCCCTTGGCCGCCTCGCCGATCGCGGCTACGTTTCTGGCCCGCGAGATCGGCTCAGGAGAGCGGGTCCGCTTGGCCGCTTTCCCTGCCGGGGACGATCCTGCGGCGCTTCGCGAGGCCGTGGAGGCTGTGGCAAAGCACTCCTCCTCCCTGGCAGAGGTAGAAACGCTGGGGCCGATCACCGCCGTCGGAGAGGAAGGAGAACGTCTGTGGGCGGCCAGCCGGCATGTCGAAGGTGTGGCCTCCGGCGAGTGGATGGTTCACCACGGGCGTTTTCCGCCGGAAGTCGTGCTGGAGATTGCCAGGCAGATGCTCGAAGGACTGGTGCCCCTGGAGGAGGCAGGGCTGACGCACGGCGACCTGGGCGCGATGTCGCTGGTCCTGTCGTGGGATGGACGGGTCTTTCTGCCGCATCCGGGGCTGCGGGGTGTACTCCGGCCTCAGGAGGGCTATGGCCACGCCGCCCTGCCACCGGCGGCCTACGACGGTTTCCCGCCCGAGCGGATCGCCGGCGGCGGTCCACCGCAACCGGCCGGCGACCGCTTCGCCTTCGGATGCCTTCTTTGGCACCTGCTTGCCGGCCGGCCGCCGCTGCCGGGGGCGAGCGCCACGGCCAAACTCCTTGCGGCGGAGAAGCACAGGATCGGCGACATCCGCCAGATCGCCCCCGATACACCGCCCCCCCTTGCCGCTGTCGTCGAGGCGTGCCTGCAGCGTAGCCCTCGGCGACGGCCGGAATCGATGGCCCGAATCGCTGAGGGGCTCGGCGCGCCGACTCGCAGGGGTCGCCTGGCCCTGGTGCGCTGCCTCGTTCACGGCCGGCCGCGGACCGTCCGCATACTGGCACCGCTCTCGTCGGCGACCCGTGGCCGCCGGGCCCCGCTGCTCCTGGCCGCTGCAGCGGGAGGCGGCCTGACGGCAGCCCTATTGGGATGGTGGCTCTGGTTGGGGTTCGCGGGCGGTCCGCCGACCGCCCCGAGAGTCCGGGGGGAGAGCGAGGTCGCGGCCCTGGAAAGCACATCCCAGACATCCCGCCCCGAGCCGGACCCGGTCGGAGTTGATCAAGGAGAAGATCGCCCAGCACGAGCGGGGCCGGCAGCGTTCCGCCAAGCGCGGGAGTTCCTCGAGACATCGGCTGCTGCAACTTCTCCGGCCAATCGCGGTGCTCCCGCGGAACCGCCGACCTTCCTGGTCGACGCCACCGAGCCGATCAGGGCCGAGTCGCTGGCGCTCTCGGCGGGAATGCATGTGGCGCCGGAAGCGGAGCGGGCCACGGTGCTGGTGCCGCGAGAAGGACTCCTGGTGGCCGTGGAGGACGTGCGGTTCGAGAACATCGATTTCCGCCCCCAGGCCCCCAGCCTCGAACGCGCAGGCGGAGGGCTCGGCGGCGAGCCGGGGGCCCTGGTGCGGGTGGCGGCTTCGCGGTGCACCTTTGTCGGCTGCACATTCCTGGGAACGGACGACGCGGACGGTTCCGCGCGGCGGGAACGCCCCTTCGCACCGGTGGGCGTACGTTGGGAATATCCGCCCGATCCGGCCGATTCCCCGCCGGCCCTACCCAGCGGGCGCATCGTCTTTGCCGATTGCCTCATCCGCGACGTGTCGGCAGGCGTCGAGTCGCGGACGGCGGCGGCCATACTGCTCGACTTCCGCAACGTCGCCTTTCTCCGCAGCGGTCCGCTCCTGGAACTGGACCGGCCGCCCCGGCAGGACGAGCCCGTCTTCGTCCGTCTGGTCCGCACCACCCTCCGCGGCTCAGGCGCGCTCCTGGCCTGCCGCTCGGCCGAAACGGCGTTGCCCACCGCCCAGATCGCCATCCAGACCGACGCCTCGGTGCTCTTGACCGAGGAATCGACGTCGCTCCTGCTCTTCGAAGGCACGAGGGCACCCGCCGAACTGCTGCGGAGCGTGCAGTGGAGCGGCCAGGGATCGCTAGTCGGTCCGCAGACGCTGGTAGCGGGTCTTCAGGCCGGCGGGGAAGTCGTTCCCCTCGACGACAGCGAGCTCGCTATCGCCGGGCTTGTCCGCAGCCGCGTGGAATTCGCCGGCCCGATCGAAGGCACCGCGGCCGACCAGGAACTCGTCCGCTGGCAGGCGCCCTTGCATTCGACCGACCCGCCGGGCGTCGACCCGGCACGCCTGCCCAACCCGTAGCGTAGCGGGCACGGGAAAGGGAAAGTTCGACGCACCGGCCGATGCGGTGTATTCCTAAACCTGCCATCGATCGCACGACCGCCAAGATCGCACATTTCACCGTGTGGGCCACGCGCAGACCGCGACGGGGACTCCCTAATCCGGATGCAACCCGGGAAGTTCAGCGAGAGGGCGGCCGGCAGGAACCTCGTAGCGGTGGGCGCGTGGCCGATGGCCCACCTCGACACCGCCGAGCTGCGGGTCCCAAACCCAGGTCCACCGCCGCATCTCGTCGACCGGCATCAGGATGCGGTGGAGGACGCGGGTGCGCCGCTCCTTGACCCAGCCGCCGTAGCGTTCGGTGTATTGCCAGAGCTCGAAGCGGATCGTCCCGGCCCCGGCGATGTAGGTCGTCGGCAGGTCGCGGACGAGCATCACCAGGACGCGGACGGCGGTGTCGTCGCCGCCGAGGTGCAGGGGAACCACCTTGTTTTCGTAGTGGCGGGACTTGGCGACGTGGTCCAAGATAACCGCCCGCGCCTCTTCCGGAGCATCGGCATCCGGGGGAAAGAAGGGATCGAACTCGAGAATCGGCGCGTAGGTCCACCCCTCGATGCGGAGACGGTCGTCGGCAAGGATCACCAGGTCGTAGCTGCCGGGCGGCAGACTGCGGAATACCCACCGCCCGCCGCCGGCGTGAACGGCCTCGCGGTGGACCTCGGGGGCGTCGATGCGGGCGTCGGGATTCACCGGGCGATTCGGATTGCCGTCCTCGTCCCAGCGGCGGAAGGCACCCACCGCGGTGACCGCCTCGCCGCCGACGAGCTCGACGGTCAGATCGGCCGCTTCACCCCGCTGGCTCGCAACGACCGCCACCATGGCCGCAACGGCCCATCGAACCGCGGGCGAGCACCGGAGGCTTCTGGGCATAAGGAGGAGCCTATTCTAGGAAGAAACGCGTGGAAACCGGCATCATTCCGATCCTACGCCGCCGGCTCGAAGCTCGCAATCCTCCGCCGGCAGCGCCCCCTCGGTGACCGTTCGGCCTAGAGGTACTCGTCCCAGCCGAGCTCCTCGAGCCGCCGGGTAATCTCACGGACCGATTCCTCGTGGTTCTTGTCGGCCACCAGCGTGGCATCGGGAGTATGGACCACGATGCAGTCGGAGAGCCCCACGGTGACGAGAAGGTGGTCGCTGCCGCCACGGATGATGGTGCCGCGGGTCCCTATCCCCAGGTGCTTGGCGGCCACGGTGTTGCCTTCCTGGTCGGTTCCCATCAGCCGGGCAACCGACTGCCAGGTGCCCACGTCATCCCACTCGAAGGGGGCCTCCACCACCAACACCTCGTCGGCGTGCTCCATGACGGCGTAGTCGATGGAGATTTTCGTCAGGGCGTTGAACTCGCGTTGTAGGACTTCGACGAAGTCCGGCCGGTCGACGGCCGCGGCGATCCGTTCCAGGCCGGCGGCGAGGTCCGGCTGGCGGCGGTGGAGTTCGTCGAGAATCGTGCCGGCTTTCCACACGAAGATGCCCGCATTCCAATAGAAACGCCCCGATTCGAGGTATTCGCGGGCCGTGGCGGCGTCGGGCTTTTCGCGGAAGCGGGCCACCCGGAACGTCGCGGCAGCGGGATCGACGGTCTTCAGCGACTGCCCTCGCTCGATATAGCCGAACGACTCCGCCGCATAGGTGGGGCGGACGCCGAAAGTGACCAGCCGGTTGGGCACGGCTTCGACCAGCTCGGCGGCGTAGCGGATGGCCGCCCGGAAGCCTTCGACCGGTTCGATGACGTGGTCGGAAGGCATCACCGCCATGATCGCATCGGGGTCGTCGCGGAGCAGACGCACCGCGGCCAGACCGATGCAGGGGGCGGTGTCGCGCTTGCTGGGCTCGGCGAGGATCGCCTCGCGAGGGAGGAAAGGGAGCTCCTCGGCAATCGCCCCGGCCAACTGGGCGGTGGTGGCGACGAGGATCCGCTCCGGCGCGACGAGATCGCCCAACCGTTCCACGGTGGCCGCCAGCATGGAGCGGTTTCCCACGATGGGCAGAAGCTGCTTGGGACGGCGGCGGCGGCTCTCCGGCCAGAACCGCGTACCCGCCCCCCCTGCCATGATCACAGCATGAAGCATAGTCGCTCCTACGCATACTCCTCCAACTCCATGAGCCAGAGGCGGATCTCGTTGTCGTACTCGCTGGCCAGATCGCCCTTGACCAATTGGCGGTGGAAGCTGGCGGCCCCCTCCTTGACCAGATCGGCCGCCTCGGCGCTGGGGAAGCGTCGCATGGGGTCCGGCGCTACCAGGCCCCGGCAGAAGCTCATCAGCAACTCGTTGCAGACGACTTCGTAAGGGAGAAAATGGCTGAGCCGCTGGGCCAGGAAACGCTTGGCTTCGAGGAGATCCCTGAATTTGGTAAGCCCCGTGAAGGGGGAGGCCCCGGAGAGCATCTCGATGAGCACGTACCCGAGACTGGCCAGATCGGAGCGGGCGGTACACTCGCCGCCATCGAGCACTTCGGGAGCCGCGTAGGAGGGGGTGCAGGTGCGGATCGCGGGGACGTTGTTGAGCTCGAATGCCGATCCGATGTCGACGATCTTGGCGTTCCCCGTCCGTTTGAGCATGATGTTCGAGGGCTTGATGTCGCCGTGGACGATGTTCCGCCGGTGCAGCGCGGCCAGTGCCGCAAGGCAATCCCGGATGATGGCGATGGCAATTCCCGGCTTCAGCCGGGGCTGTATCTTACCGTCGGTGACGATCACCTCATTGATGTAGTGCCAGCGGGTGGCGTCGACGCGCACCCGGATGTGTTCCAGCATCCGCGGAGTCAGCAGTTGTGCGAGGTCGAATCCGTCCACCCACTCCATCTCCATCAGACGGATGCGATAACGGTCCACCCAGTTATGCACGTCGAGGAGGTTGTCCTGCTGGATTTGCGCCACCCGCGCGGCCACCTGCGCGATCCGGCCCATGGCTTCGTCGTAGGCGCGATCGCTCTCGTACCGCTCGGGGGAGAAAATCTTCATAGCCACCGGCAGGGTGAAGCTGTCCGTGCCGCGGCGCTCGGAGAGGTAGACGATCCCTTGGCCGCCCGCCCCCAGGCGGCGGATCAACCGCAGGTGCTCCGTCCAGCTCATCCGCTGCTGCTCGACGAGCGTCTGGTAGTGGCCGAGCAGCTCTTCGGAACAGCGCGATACGGGTTCGCCCTGCCAGGCCCGCGTCGCACTGCTCTGGTGGAATGTAGTGGACATCGATGAATTCCCAATGCAGCCGCCCTGCCCCGCCGGAAGCGAAGGCCCCATTGTAAGCGCAACGCAGCAAGCCCGTCCAGTGAGCCAGGGGGGGCTTTCCGGAGCGGCAAACGCCCTCGGCGGAGGGGCTTTTCGGCCACCACCGCTTGGGGCACAATCGGAATGCCTTCGCGGCCGGTTCCCCGCCCCGACGTTCCGCAGCCGGCCACGGATGGGGCGCCTCGATCCGCAACTGCCCCTCTTCACGGTCCCATCGAGTCCCATCATGCGCATCGTCCTTTGCTACCCGGTTGAGTCCCGCCACCTGAAGCGCATCCGTGCCGCCGCCGGAGACTGGGAGGTCGTCGACGCGGGCCAGGAGGGGATCGCCAGCGAACTATTCCGGGCCGACATCTTCTGCGGTCACGCCAAGGTGCCCGTCGACTGGGACGGCGTGGTGGCCCAAGGGCGGCTGCGCTGGATCCAGTCCTCGGCAGCCGGGATGGACCACTGCCTGGTCCCTTCGGTCATCGCTTCGCCGATCACCGTCACCAGCGCCTCGGGCGTCCTTGCCGACCAGGTCGCCGAGCACACCATCGCCCTGGCCACGGCGCTCTCGCGCAGCCTGCCCCTCTTCTTCCGCGCCCAAGAGGCCAGGGAATTCGTTCGCCGCCCCACGCGCGACCTGCACCGCAGCACGGTGGGCATCGCAGGCTTCGGGGGCGTCGGCCGCCGACTGGCCCAACTGCTGGCGCCCTTCCGCACCCGCATCCTCGCCACCGACCTCTTCCCGGTGGACAAGCCCCGGGACGTCGCGGCCCTCTGGCCGCCCGAACGGCTCGACGACCTGCTGGGAGCCTCCGACTTCGTCGTCCTCTGCCTGCCGCTGAACGAGGCCACCCGGCAGCTCTTCGACGGCCCCCGCCTGCACCGCATCCGGCGAGGCGCCTACTTTCTGAATATGGCTCGCGGGCCGCTGGTCGACACCGCCGCCCTCATCGAGGCGCTCCGCGACGGCCACCTCGCCGGGGCTGGGGTCGACGTGACGGACCCCGAGCCCCTGCCGCCGGAGAGCCCCCTCTGGGAGCTGCAAAACGCGATCATCACCCCCCATGTCGGCGGTCAATCGGCACGGCGGATCGACGACATGACCGACCTCTTCTGCGAAAATCTCCGGCGTTACCGTCAGGGCGAGCCGCTGATCAACCTGCTCACCGACAAGACGTTCGGATTTCCCGTCCGCGACGGCAGCACCCCGCTCTGGGTCGATTACTGCGCCGCGGATGAGATCGCCGTGTAGGAGGTTCCGTCCGGCGAGGGGTTTTCGTGGGCCGCACGGACCCGTCCGGCCCACGCCCGACCGTCCGGCGATCGGCCGAATCGGGTTATCCACGAGGAATACGCTCTATGGCCGCGAAAATCGGGACGGTCCCCCGTGAACGGTTACCCTCCTCAACCCTCGAGGATTTCGGCGGCGACCTTGTCGAAAAACTTCACCGACTCGGCGATCTCGGGGAGCGACTCGAGCCAGTTGTGCTCGTACTCGACGGCGAAGACGCCCTGGAAGCCCTGGCGGTGGCACTCGTGGAGGATCGCCGGTACGTCGGCCTCGCCGGTCCCCCACGGCACGTCGTGGGCGCCGCCGCCGTAGTGGTTGAGGTCCTTGAAGTGGAAGGAGATGATCCGCCCCTCGAGCATCTTCACCGCCTCGACGGGCTCGATGTCGGAGCGCATCCAGTGGCCCGTGTCGGCGCAGGCGCCGATCCGCTCGCTCCGCCCCTCGCACTGCTCGAGCACCGTCTTCGGATCCCAGTACCGCGAGGGCCGGGGGTGGTTGTGCAGGGCGACGTTGATCTCGTACTCGTCGGCCAGATCCTCGATGAGGTCGAGGGCCTCGAACTCCGGCTCGGAGACGATGGTCTCGATCCCCATGTCCTTGGCGAACTCGAAGACGGCCCGCGAGCCGGGCTCGTTGTTGGGAAGCCCCACGACGCCGAAGTTGACCAGCTCGATGTCGTGGTCGGCCAGGTATTGGAGGACGGCCTTGCGGACCTCGGGCGACATGCCCAGGCCGAAGTTCCCCTCGGGACCGTCGTCGCTGAGCCGCTGACCGGGATAGGCCTCGATGACCTTCAGCCCCACGGCGGCGTTCTTCTGCACGGCCTCGTAGAAGGTGAAGCGGTTGAACGTGTAGGCCTGGCAGCCGAGCCGCCAGCCGAGCTTCTCGGCGTGCGGGGCCCCGTCGGCCAATCGCTCCTCCGCGCGGACCGGTGCGGGCCGCCACCCGGCCAACCCCACTCCGGCTGCGACGGCACTCGTGGTGGTGAGGAAGCGGCGGCGGTCGATGCGATGCGTCATGGCTCATGCTCCTTGGAAGACGGCCCCGAGAGAGGCGGATCGCGGTACAATGGGGGAAAACCCCACCGCAGGCAAATTATAGGCCGCCTTCCCCGCGGATGCCACAACCGCTTTGGGCGACACCGCGGACCCGGCGGGCCGCCGCGCGGCAAGCCCCGGCCAGCCCGAGCGTCGCGCCGATCGGGGACTCCGCAGGGGAAGCCGCATGGGGAGAGACGAAGGCGACGTCGCCGAAGGTGATGATCGAGTCCGCTTCTGCCCGCTGGAGCTGGCGGACCACGTCCCAGATGTAGCTTCAAAGCGTTTTTCGTCATTGCACCGTGAAAGACTGCCTGCTATTCCTTGGTTCCATCGTCGGCGGCCTGGGTATTGGCCTTGGCACGACTGCGACGCTCCGTGCCATCACTGGCAAGAGATTCGCGTCGCACAACGAATCGGCGCACGATTGACCGGTGCGAGAGGGGACCAATGGTTGAATTCAGCCGCGGGGGAGTCCGGCTACTCCTCGGGGTGGGCGGCGGTGATCTGCTGGTAGAGGTCGCTGAAGACCCAGCCCTCGGTGAAGTGCTCGCGGGCGCGGCGGCGGAAGGCGGCCAGATCGACGTCGGCGACGACCTCCATGGCTCCGCTTTCCGCCCAGGCTGCAAGGATCCGCTCCTCGTCTTCGGCGATGCAGGCCGCGACTTCTTCGGCCAGCTCGCGGACGGCGGCGCGGAGCGCCTCCTGCTGCTCGGCGCTGAGCTGCTGCCAGATCGATTCGGCGATGAGGACCTGCGTGGACGACTGGATGTGACCGGTGAGGTTGAGGTGGCTCTGCACCTCATGGAACCCCATCGCCTGGATGGTGGGGACGGGGTTCTCCTGCCCGTCGACCAGCCCCTGCTGGAGGGCGAGGTAGACTTCGGCGAAGGCCACCGGCATGGGTGTGGCACCCAAGGCCTGGCCGGTGGCCAGCCAGACGCGAGCGTCGGGCATCCGCAGGCGGAAGCCGCGGAGGTCCTCCGGGCGGCGGATGGGCCGGTTGGCGGTCACATGGCGGACGCCGTAGAACCAAGTCCCCAGCACGCGGATGCCGCGATCTTCGCGGAGCGCGTCCCAGAGTTCGTCGCCGATCTCTCCTTCGGCAACGGCCATGAGGTGCTCGTAGTCGCGGAAGGCGTAGGCGGCGTCGAAGGCGCCGATGGGCTCGTGCCAAGTGGCCAGGAAGGACGGCCCCGCAATGGCCATCTCCAGTTGGCCGGTGGCGAGCTGTTCGAGCAGCTCGGCCTCGCTCCCCAACTGCGCCGCGGGAAAGACCCGCACGGTGAGACCCACGCCGGCCTCGGCGATCCGCTCCGACAGCGGCGCTGCCCCCGCGCGGTGGGTGGGGGCACCGGGTTCGTAGACGTGGGCGAAGCGGAGCACGCGGGGGCCGCCCGGCTCCGTCTCGCGGCAGCCAGCCGCAGCGGCCGCCAGCACCAGGGCCGCAGCGAGCAGGCCCAGCAATCTGCTCTTTTCGCGATGGAGAACCGCCATAGCCGCACTCGCCTCCCTTCCGAACCCCGGTACAACCCGCCCCGCGTTCCCCGCACTCTACGGCGGGCCGCAGTATCGCGTCAAGCACGGCGACCTCTCCACCGTCGCCCGCAGCCCCACCCTGAACAGGGGAGTCGAGCCCTTTGCGAGCGGCCTATGGGGTGGACCTCCCGGCAACCTCCAGGGTCGGCTAGAATGCGCCTTTCAGGGCCTACGCGCCGGTCGGCTCCGTCGGCGCCGGCGCGGTCGACTCCGGAGACTCCATGAGCAAGCACATTTTCGTCACGGGGGGGGTGGTCAGCTCCCTCGGCAAGGGGCTTACCAGCGCCTCGATCGGGATGCTATTGGAGAAGCGGGGGCTCAACGTGCGGATGCAGAAGCTCGATCCGTACATCAACGTCGATCCCGGCACGATGAGCCCCTACCAGCACGGCGAGGTCTACGTCCTCGACGACGGCAGCGAGACCGACCTCGATCTGGGCCATTACGAGCGGTTCACGAACAGCCCGCTGACGGCGGACAGCAACTACACCACGGGAAAGATCTATCACGCGGTGATCCACAAGGAGCGCCGCGGGGAGTACCTCGGGCAGACGGTGCAGGTGATCCCCCACATCACCAACGAGATCAAGCGGGTGATCGCCAAGCTAGACGACGAAGAGGTCGACGTGGTGATCACGGAAATCGGCGGCACGGTGGGCGACATTGAGAGCCAGCCCTTCCTCGAGGCCATCCGCCAGTTCGCCCTCGATGCGGGCAAGGAGAACTGCCTCTACATCCACCTGACGCTGGTGCCCTTCCTGAAGGCGGCCGGCGAGCTGAAGACCAAGCCCACCCAGCACTCGGTGGGCCAGTTGCGGCAGATCGGCATCCAGCCCGACATCCTCATCTGCCGCACCGAGCGGTCGTTGAGCGCCGACGAGCAGGCGAAGATCGCCCTCTTCTGCAACGTCCCCACCGCGGCGGTCATCGAGGAGAAGGACAAGGACTTTTCCATCTACGAAGTCCCCCTGAGCCTGGTGGACCACCAGTTGGACGAGCTCATCGTGCGGAGGCTGGGGCTGAAGGCGGGTCGCCTCGACCTCGACGACTGGCAGGATCTCCTCCACCGTCTGCGGAACCCCAAGCACGAGATCAGCATCGCCGTGGTGGGCAAGTACGCCGAGCACCGCGACGCCTACAAGTCGATCTACGAGGCCCTGGACCACGGCGGCATCCACCACCGCGCCCAGGCACGCATTTTGCGGATCCAGAGCGAAGCGGTGGAGCGCGAGGGGCCGGAGCGGCTGCTGGCGGGCGTGGACGGCATCCTCGTCCCCGGCGGCTTCGGCGAACGGGGCATTGAGGGCAAGATCGACGCCATCCGCTTCGCCCGCGAGCGGGGCATCCCCTTCTTCGGCATCTGCCTGGGGATGCAGTGCGCGGTCGTGGAGTTCGCCCGCAACGCCGTGGGCCTGGCGGGGGCCCACTCCACGGAGTTCGAAAAGGACAATCCCCACCCGGTCATCTGCCTGTTGGACGAGCAGCAGGCGATCACCGAGATGGGGGGAACCATGCGCCTGGGAGCCCAGCCCGCCGTGCTCCGCCCCGAAAGCCGCGCGGCGGAGTGCTACGGGCGGACGGAGATCTCCGAGCGGCACCGGCACCGCTTCGAGTTCCACAACGTCTACCGGCAGCAGTTCGCGGCCTGCGGGATGGAGGTCACCGGGACGAGCCCCGACGGGAACCTCGTGGAGATCGTGGAAGTCGCCGCCCATCCCTGGTTCGTGGCCGTGCAGTTCCATCCCGAGTACAAGTCCCAGCCGATCAAGGCCCATCCGCTCTTTGCCGGTTTCGTGGGCGCGGCGGTCGAGCAGCGCAAGCAGCGCAGCGAACGCCCCCAGGAAGTCGAGCCGTAACGGGTTTGGTCCGCGGTCCGTTGTGCTAAGCGGCGCGCCTTGGGGGCGTCCAACCGACAACTGGCAGCGGACCACGAACAGAAGAGGAGATTCAGTCCATGAACGATCCACAACAAGGCGAAAAGAAGATCATCGTCGACGAGGATTGGAAGGCGCAGGTCGAGGCGGAGCGCGCCGCCGCTCACGAGAAGACGCAGGCGGCCGGCGAGCCCTCGGCGGCGGAGGCCGGCGGCTCCTGGCCCCAGCCTTCGCTGCCGCTCCTGGTGACGACCTTGGCCACCGAGGCGATGGTCGCCATGGGCGTGGTCGCCCACCCCCTGTCGGGCAAGGTGGAGCGCGACATCGACCGGGCACGCCACGTCATCGACACCATCGCCATGCTCGAGGAGAAGACGGCGGGCAACCGCACCGCCGAGGAGACGCAGATGTTCAGCGACGTCCTCCACGAGCTGCGGATGTCCTTCGTCGCCCTCCAGCAGCAGCATCCTCCTGCCACCTGATCGCTCCCCCCCCGCGGGTCAGTATTCGTTGATTCGTTGGCTGGTCCATGCGCGGCCGTTCCGCGCGGCCGTTGTGGCCGGAACCGCCGCCGAGAAGCAAGCCAGGCCCGCAGAGGGGGATAAGGTTTCATTCATCTGCGGGATGAGAAGCGGCTGCTTTCTCCCCCCGCGCGTAGGCTGGTGGGCGGCGGACGTGGAGGTCCGCCCTACGTCAGCCGTTGCTTTCTCCCGCCGCGCGCGTAAGCTGGTGAATGTCGGGGGAGGGGTGCACGCGGTCCGTCGCCATGGCGCGGATCCAAAACAGGATTGGGAAAGGAGAGACCGGCGATGGATACCTTCTTCATGTTCGGCAAGTACACCTCGCAGGCCGCGCAGGGAATCCGTGCCGAGCGGACGTCGAAGGTCAAGGAGGTGATCGAGGGCCTGGGCGGCAAGGTGAAGGCCATCTACGCGCTGCTCGGCGACCACGACGTCGTGATCGTCGCCGAGCTGCCGCGCATGGCCGTGGCCATGCAGGCCTCCGTAACCCTGAAAGCGCTTACGGACATCTCGTTCTTCACCGCGGCGGCGATGCCCATCGAAGAATTCGATTCCCTCTTCGATCAATCCCGTTAGCCTTCGCGCTCCCGCACCGCCGACGGGCGCGCCCGCAAGGGCCCGCCGCGAGGCGCACCCGGAGCGAATACCCGCCGCACCCGCGAGGTTGGCAACGTGTTCGACCCCGACTATTGTGAACGGAGCTGCCCGATCTGCACCCGGGCCCGCCAAGGCCACCGCCTGGCGCGGGCCCTGCAGACCCTCGAGTTGTGGTTGACCTTCGGCGGCTGCCCCTGGGGGCGGGCGCGGCAGCGGAAGTACGGCGTGCGGCCCGACGAGCCGATCCCGCCGCGGAGCGATCCGGCATCGCCGCCGGAGCGATGAACTGCCCTTCGGAAAGTCATGGGAAAGTGACGATGCCTGCAACGACGACCACCTCCGGGGCAACCGCCCTACTGCTCGTGCTCCTCGGTGCGACGATGACGGGAGCGGCCAACGCGGCGGCGGAAAGAGCCCCCAACATCGTGCTCATCATCTCGGACGACCAGGGCTGGACCGACTACGGCTTCATGGGCCACCCCCACATCGCCACCCCCCACCTGGACCGGCTTTCCGAGGAGGGGCTCACCTTCACCCGCGGATACGTGCCCAGTTCGCTCTGCCGGCCATCGCTGGCCTCGATGATCACGGGCCTCTACCCTTACCAGCACCGCCTTGTGGGCAACGACCCCCCGCCCCCGCCCGATCTGGCGGGTCAACCCATGCGGGAGGTCCGCCAGGACCCCCGCTACCTGGAAATCCGCCACCGCTTCATCGAGCACATCGACCGCGTGCCCACGCTGCCGCGAATGCTCGCCGAGCGGGGGTATCTCAGCCACCAATCGGGCAAGTGGTGGGAGGGGCACTACAGCCGCGGCGGCTTCACCCACGGCATGACCCACGGCGACCGCACCCGCGGCGGGCGCCACGGCGACGAGGGGCTCGCCATCGGCCGGCAAGGGATGGAGCCGGTCTTCGAGTTCATCGATATGGCAGTCGAGGAGGAGCGGCCCTTCTTCGTCTGGTACGCTCCCTTCCTCCCCCACACCCCCCACAATCCTCCGCAGCGCCTCCTGGAGCGGTATCTCGACGTGGCGCCCAGTCCCAGCGTGGCCCGTTACTGGGCGATGTGCGAATGGTTCGACGAGACCTGCGGTGAGCTGCTCGACTTCCTGGAGGCAAAGGGGCTGGCCGAAGAGACCATGGTCCTCTTCGTCTGCGACAACGGCTGGAACGAGCCGGAGGATCCCGCCGATCGTCTTGACGGCGGCGTCGGCGGCCCCGGGGCGAAACGCTCGCCCTACGACCTCGGTCTGCGGACGCCGATCATCGTCCGCTGGCCCGGCAGGGTCGAGCCGCGGCTGGACACGAGCACCCCGGTCAACAGCATCGACCTCGCCCCCACGGTCCTGGCCGCGGTGGACCTGGCACCGACCGCAGAGATGCAGGGCCTCGACCTGCTCGACCGGGAGGCACTCGGTCGCAGGGAAGCCGTCTTCGGCGACGTGTACGAGCACGACGTTCAGGACCTGAACGACCCGGTGGCCAGCCTCCGCTACCGCTGGGTGGTCCGCGGCTGGTGGAAGCTGATCCTCCCCCACCCGCCGCGCGTTCCGGACGGCGTCGTCGAGCTGTTCCACCTGGAAAACGATCCCCACGAGCGGACGAACCTGGCCGGCGACGAGCCCACACGGGTCGCCGAGCTCACCGCGCTCATCGACGCCTGGCTGCCGGTCGGGAGCGGCGCTGCTGAGTGATGCGCGGGGCACGCCCCGCCCGGCCCCCGCGGCGGAGGCGGCTCATTCGGCGATCGGCTCGATACGGACGTGCAGCCCGCCCGCGGCAGTGTGGCGTTCGCCCGGGGCGTGGTTGATCTTGAAGTAGAGGGTGCCGGAGCCCGACGCAGTGAGCTCGCTTCCCAGACCCACGGGAAGAGGGTTCACCAAGCCGCTGGGGAATTCTCCATCCTCACACCGGATGGCGGCCAGGAGCTCGCCGAGGGGGCGGCCGCGGTAGTAGCGGATGGAGACGCCGTTGGGCTCCGACCACCAGATCTGTGGATCATTGCCCACCTGGAACCGCCCCGCGGCCCTCAGGCGATAGCTCTGCCCGGCCGCCAGGGCGAGGCCGCTGTTCTGCCAGCCGCGGTCGGCAGCCACGGCGACCGTGACGCCGGCCGATGCGAGGGGGCGGCCCGACGCCAGGTCCGGGTCGTTGCGGGCGAAATCGTAGTTGTAGTCCAGCTCCGCCACGAAGACCGCCCACCGTTCGGCGAGCTCCTCCCAATCGTCGGCGAAGAGGTCGAAGAAGCGGGCGTTGAAATGGGGGTCGGTCACCAGGGCCGGGAGGGTGCGGAAGCGCTCGCGATACCGCGAGTCGGCTTCCAGGTAGGCCACCGTCGCCCAGGACCAGGCGTAGGGCTCCGACTCGCGGAAGACTTCCGGGGGAAACTCGATCACCTCCCGCAGGCCGAAGCGGCGGCCGGACTCCAGTGCGCCGCGGATCATGCCGATGCGGCCCCAGCCGGCGACGGCGTCGGCATCGGTGGGCATCCAGGGGAGCACGAGACGGCCGCGCTCCCAGCGGTGCGTGGCCAGGTATTCCGCCATCCCCTCCTCGTACCACGGGGGTCCGCAGCCACCGAGCATGGCGTTCATGAAGCCGTGGACCCCTTCGTGAAGCAGGAGGTGGCGGCGGTAGTAGTCGGACCCCTGCTCGTAGAGCCAGAGCTCGTCGTGGCGCGAGTAGCCATTGGGAAAGGGAGGGAGATCCTCGGGTAGGAGCCCCGAGCGGAGAAAGGCCTGGCGGTTGCCCATCAGATAGCCGCGCATCCCCCACCCGGCGAGCTCTCGGGCGTTCAGTCCGAAGTAATCGCACCAGAGCGGAAAGGCGCGGTCGAAGACCTCCACCAGGGAATCGATCGAGTCGCTCGCGGGGAGATCGGTGTAGAGGATGAGGTGCCGGCCGTCGATGCGGCGGATCCCTTCGGCAGCGGCGGCCGATTCGTCGATCTCCCGGCGGGGCATGGGGAGAGGCCGCGGCATCTCCGCGGGCGGCGACCGCCTCGCCGAATGAGGCGAGGCCGCTCGGGGGACGCGCCGTTGGGCCAGAACCAGATCCCCACTCGCCGTCGGGCCGCTTGCGGCTTCCGCCATCGAGCCGGCACGGGGGGTGAGCCCGGATGCAGACGAAGGGGCCTCGCCGGCCGGCAAGCTCCCCAGCGGCAGTGCCAAAATCGCGCGTGCGGCGGTCGCCGCGACGATCGCAGCCACCGGCCAGCCGCAGACCATGGCCGCCGCCGTTCTCCTCATGCCACGCCAGGCCATCCCCCCTCCTTCTGTGTACTCTGCCGATATCGACCGCTCTTCAGGCTACCGACAAATCATGCAAGACCGCCTGCCCGTACCGTCGCCCACCTCGCCTATTCTAGGTGATCGCCGCTGCCTAGGTCCAATGAACGCCGGCGGGGCAACGACGCAGATCGCCGCCGGCGGCAGGCAGTCGGCCATGGCGGCAGGCGGGGGGACGCGGCTTGCGTCTTCATTCGCGAGGAGTCCGCCGCCGCGTCTCCCGGCGTTACTCGGCTGGCGCACTGTTGCCGTGTTCGCTCCGCCGCCGCGCGCCACGCCCAGCATAAGGTATGGTTGATGCGGGCCCCGAGGAGTAGCGGTGTGGAGCGAACGGGTGGCGCGTACGGGGGCTTCCCGCCATCCGGCAACCACACCCCCGGCGTGGGGGTCGTCTTCCCCATCAATAGAGAGTTTCGTCCACGCGATTGCCCCCCTGGCCATCCGCAGGAGTGGCTTGGCGGGTCGTCCGATAAACCCGAGAGTCAGTCAGCAGCACGACGCCATGGGCAAGCAGGAAACTGGGACAGAGGTTGAGGCGGTGGGTGCGGCAGAAGCCGGTCCCGCGGGGGGGATTGGGACCTCGCTCTTCGCGCGGCTGAAGGTAGCACTAATCCTGGGGGGCATTATTGTCGCTGAATGTGGGGTGGCGGTTTATCTCCTCTCGCGGATGGACGTGCCAGCCTTGGCGGAGGCCACGATCGAGGTCGACACGGCGCCCGAGTTCCAGGTGGAGGCGATCTCGGGGGAGGAAGAAATCCCCACCGATCAAGTGGAGGTGGACCTGGGCGAGTACAGCGTTACGGCATTTCGCCCCGAGACGAACAGTACGCTGCGCATCGACTTCCGGCTTTACGGCGCCGTGGGGGGACGCCAGGAGAGGGAGTTCTACGAGGCGCTCGAAGGGAACCTGCACCGCGTCCGCGAGCG
>SKOZ01000054.1 GCA_007119795.1 Planctomycetales bacterium
GTTCGTCGAAGGTGGAACTGACCACCTCGCAGTTCTTCCCCTTGACCTGCCGCTCCATGTCGGTGACCTCCTCGGGCCGCTCGTCGATGAGGAGCATGAAGACGTAGAGGTGCGGGTAGTTGGTCAGGGCGGCCTTGGCCATCTTCTGCAGGAGGATCGTCTTCCCCGCCCGCGGCGGGCTGACGATCAGCCCCCGCTGCCCGAACCCCACCGGGACAATGAGGTCGACGACGCGCATGGAGAGCTCGTCGGGGGTGGTCTCCAGGCAGAGGCGCGCGTCGGGGTGCAGGGGCGTGAGGTCGTCGAAGACGATCTTCTGGCTGGCGAGGTTCGGATCGTGGAAGTTGATCGCTTCGACGCGCAAGAGCGCGAAGTAGCGCTCGTTCTCCTTGGGGGGCCGGATCTGCCCGGAGACGGTGGCCCCGGTCTTCAGGCCGAAGCGGCGGATCTGGCTGGGAGAGACGTAGATGTCGTCGGGGCAGGAGAGATAATGGTAGTCGGGGCTGCGAAGGAAGCCGAAGCCGTCGGGCAGGACCTCGAGCGTCCCCTCGCCGAACATCAGGCCGTTGAGCTTCACGCGCTCCTTGAGGAGGCGGAAGATCAAGTCCTGCTTCTTCATGCCCATGTAGTCGGTGAGGTTCTCCTTGCGGGCCTCCTCGATGAGCTCGGTCATGGACATCCGCTGCAGCCGGGCGATGTGGATGTCGTTCGACTTCTTGATCCGTTCGTAGCGCTCGTCCGGTTCGCCGTCGAGCAAGTGGGGCCGGTCGGCGAGCTCTTCGGCCAGGGAGAGGGGATCGTCGACGTCGCTCAGGAGTCCGCCGTCGCCTGAGGAGGACACCGCGTCGGTGCCCTGCGGAGGGCGGGGACCTCGCGACCGGGAGAGGGGACGGGGTACCGGCTTCGGGTCTTTGGCGGCCATGAAATCACGAGCTCCGGAACGGGATTCGGTGCCGGCACGCGGAAGGGGCCGGCGGCGGGACATCCGAAAAGCTGGAGGAGGTCGGCCCCCTCCCCGGGCTGAGCGCAGGCCAGCCGCGGGAAATCCGCGGTTCTGCGGCAGGCGAGCCGACCGATCGAAGGCAGGGGGATCAAAAGGCGGCCCATACGGGTCGCCTGGGGACGGGAAAGTTTAGGACGGGACTACGGTATTGCAGGTTTGCGGGGGCGCCGCGGCAAGCGACCCGGACAGGAGGTAGCAGGCTGGCGATTCTCGCCGTCTTTCCCCAGCAGCCCAAACGGCCTAACCGGCCAGATCACGCCACAATCGTTCTACCTGGGCACGCGTTTCGGTGATCGACCCGGAGTTGTCTATCACGAAGTCGGCTCGCTGGCGCTTCTGCTCGAGTGGCCACTGGACCGCCTCGCGGAGGGCTAGCTCCCTCGCGTCCCAGCCGCGCGCCCGAGCCCGCTCGGCGCGGAGGGCGCGCGGGGAATCGACGAAGATCAGGACATTACACAATCTATCCCAACCGACCTCCAAAAGCAACGCCGCATCGAGCACCGCCGCCGGGCGGCGCGCCGCCGCCAGTTGCTTCAACTGCTTCCGGAACCGCCGCTCGACCCGCGGGTGCACCAGGGCCTCGAGGAATCGCCGGTCACCCGGCCCCTCTTCAGAAGGGCTGAAGACAATCTCCGCCACGGCGGCTCGGTCCACGCGGCCGCCGGCATCGAAGACACCATCGCCCCAACGGGCCCGGATCGCCACCTCGACATCCGGGTCGCGGAGGGCCTCGTGGGCCGCCTGATCGGCATCGAAGACCACGGCGCCCAACGCGGCCAAATGGTGGGCCACCAAGCTCTTACCGCTGCTGACGCCCCCCAAGAGGCCCAGGACTTGCATTCCGGCCGGGCTCCATCGACTGAGGTACGGCTTCGTCGGCCCATTATGATCCAACGCTTGCCTGCATCAAGAGTCTTTCCGATCCGATATGGCCGGCCGCGCCGGAGCAGTTTGGGGAAATCACGACAATCCGGTGGGTGGCGGACCGGGAGGTCCGGCCTGCGGAGGTACTTCGTTCGGACGGCGTTCGCTTTCGGAGAACCACGGTGTCCCACGGGAATTCGTTTGGTGCGAGCGGATTCCCGTGAGGCAGCGCGCTCGCGCCGGTGTGGCCCAAGCACCGCAATGAAGACGCAAGCCTTTATATAACAATAGTTTGCGCACTTACTTGGGCGATTGAGCCGTGCGTGGCACGCGCTTTGCTGTTACGGTGGCTCGCCATTCGCCGCGGGGCGGCTGTTCGAGGCCGACGCGGCAGAGGACCCGTCGAAAGATGGCGCCCCCGGGCGGCGCCGGAGGAGACTTCATGATAACGAATCACACGACACAGCGTGGCTCCAAGTTCTTACACGAGGTGATCAACGCCACGCCCGGGGGGGAGCAGCTCGTCCACTGCCTGCAGTGCGGCAGTTGCGGCGGCTCCTGTCCCAACGGCGCGGACATGGAGCACACGCCGCGGACCATCTTCGCCATGATCCACGCCGACCAGCGGGACGCGGTGCTCACGGCGAACACCATGTGGTGCTGCGTCTCCTGCTACTTCTGCACCACGCGCTGTCCGCAGAACATCCCCATCACCGAGGTCATGTACGCGCTGAAGCGGCTGGCCATTGCCGGGGGGAAGGCCCGCAACACCGATGCGCCGGCCTTGGCCAAGACCTTCACCGACCTCTTGGACCGCTACGGGCGGAGCTTCGAGCTGGGTCTGGCCAGCCGCTACTACCTCTTTAACAAACCCTTCGCCATGCTCAAGATGGGGCCCTTGGGGCTCTCCATGTTCAGCCGCGGGCGGATGGCGCTGACGCCCACGAAGATCAAGCGGGTGGACCAGCTTCAGGCGATCATCAAAAAGGCCCGCGAACTGGGAGGTGCCTCGTGAAATATGCTTACTACCCCGGTTGCTCGCTGGAGTGCAGCAGCGCCGCGTACGACGTCTCCGTGCGTGCCGTTGCCGACCTTTTGGGCATCAAGCTCATGGAGATCGACGACTGGAACTGCTGCGGGGCCACCGAGTACTTCTCGCAGGACGAGCTCACGGCCTCGGCCGTGGTGGCGAGGAACCTGGCCCTGGTCGAGCCCCAGCTCACGCAAGTGGTGGCCCCCTGCGCGGCCTGCTACCTGAACCTGGCGAAGACCGACCGGCTAATGGCCGAGCACCCGGAGATGAACCAGAAGATCAACCAGTGCCTGGCCGCCGGGGGATTGAACTACACGCCGGGGCGGGTCCGCGTGCGGCACCTGCTCGACGTCATCTTCACGGACCTCGGCGAGACCGCCGTCCGCGACAAGGTGGTCAAGCCGCTCACCGGCCTGCGGATCGCCCCCTATTACGGGTGCCAGGTCGTGCGTCCCCTGAAGGGCGTCGACAACACCGAGTACCCCATGCAGATGGACGAGCTCTTCCAGTGGCTCGGCGCCGAGGTGGTCGACTACCCGGTGAAGGCGCACTGCTGCGGCGGCCACATGACGCAGATCAGCGAGCCGGCCGCCTTCGAGCTCATCCGCCGCCTGCTGCAGAGCGCCGAGGAGTACAAGGCCGACATGATCCTCTGCATGTGCCCGATGTGCCAGCTCAACCTCGACGCCTACCAGAGCCGCGTCAACGGCCACTTCGGCACGAGCTTCAAGCTGCCGATCGTCTTCTTCACCCAGATGGTGGGGATCGCCTTCGGCATCGACCCGAAGAAGCTGGGCTTCGGCAAGGAGATCGTCTCCGCCGAGGGCGTGCTCAAGGCGAAGCTCGCCGCCGCGCCGGCGGGGACGTAAGAGGAGCGGGGCGAGGGGCGAACGGGAAGGTGGATCGAGTACGGCGAGCCACGCGCGGATTACTACCCGAGAGAAACACCACGCGCCGCCGGCGGCGGTGCCTTACGCATCATCGGGAGGTCGACAAATGGCCGAGAAGGTCGGCGTTTACGTATGTCACTGCGGCAGCAACATTGCCGGCATGGTCGACGTGGAAGAGGTCGCCCGGTGGGCCGGCGAGAACCTCAAGGACGTGGCCGTCGCCAAGGACTACAAGTTCATGTGCTCCTCGCTCGGTCAGGCGATGATCGAGGAGGACATCAAGAACGAGGGGCTCTCGCGGGTGGTGGTGGCCGCCTGCTCCCCCCACCTGCACGAGAAGACGTTCCGCCGCGCCTGCCAGAACGCCGGCTTGAACCCCTACCTCTGCCAGATGACGAACATCCGCGAGCACGTCTCCTGGGTGTCGTCGGACCGGGAGAAGGCCACCGTCAAGGCCAAGTCCCTGGTCTCGGCGGCCGCCGAGCGCGTCAAGCTCCAGGAGCCGCTGGAGCCGATGTTCGTGAAGGTCAATCCCGCCACCCTCGTCGTGGGCGGCGGCATCGCCGGCCTGCAGGCCACTTTGGAACTGGCCGACGCGGGCTACCCGGTCTACCTCGTCGAGCGCGAGCCGAGCATCGGCGGCCACATGGCCCAGTTCGACAAGACCTTCCCCACCCTCGACTGCTCGGCGTGCATCCTCACGCCCAAGATGTCCGAGGTCGGCCAGCACGAGAACGTCACCATGCTGACCTACTCGGAGCTCGAGGAGGTCAGCGGCTCGGTGGGCGACTTCAAGGCGAAAATCCGCAAGAAGGCCCGCTACGTCGACTACGACAAGTGCACCGGCTGCGGCGTCTGCGTCGACAAGTGCCCCCGCAAGGTCATCGACGACGTCTTCGAGGCGGGGATGGGCTACCGCAAGGCGATCTACTCCCCCTTCCCCCAGGCGGTCCCCCGCGTCCCCGTGATCGACACCGCCAACTGCACCTACTTCGAGCGCGGCAAGTGCAAGGTCTGCCAGAAGATCTGCCCCACCGACGCCGTCGATTACGAGCAAGAGGACGAGATCGTCGAGGTCGAGGTGGGGAACATCATCATCGCCACCGGCTGGAAGCTCTTCGACGCCAAGCGGATTCCCCAGTACGGCTCCGGCCGCCTGGCCAACGTCTACACGAACCTCGAGTTCGAGCGGCTCACGAACGCCGCCGGCCCCACGGGGGGCAAGGTCGTCCTCCGCGACGGCAAGACCGTCCCCCGCAGCGTGGCCATCATCCACTGCGTGGGCAGCCGGGACGCGAACTTCAATCAGCACTGCTCGGCCGTCTGCTGCATGGCCGCTCTGAAGTTCGGCCACCTGGTGATGGAGAAGACCGACGCCGACGTCTACTCCTTCTACATCGACATGCGGACCAATCAGAAGGAATACGAGGAGTTCTACCAGCGGCTCCTCGCCGAGGGGATGCGCTTCTTCCGCGGCAAGGTGGCCGAGGTCACCGACGCCGCCCGCCTCCCTTCCGAGCAGGGCAAGCTCATTGTCCAGTACGAAGACACCCTCATCGGCAAGCAGCAGCGGCTGCCCGTCGACATGGTGATCCTCATGGGGGCCATCGAGCCCCAGGCCGACGCCAAGGAGCTGGGGCTGAAGTGCGGCATCTCCTGCAGCATGGCCGGCTGGTACACGGAGCGGCACCCCAAGCTCGACCCCGTGGCCACCATGACCGACGGCGTCTTCGTCGCCGGGGCCTGCCAGGGGGCCAAGGACATCCCCGCCTCCGTCGCCCAGGCGGCGGCCGCCTCGGCGCGGGTGGCGGGGATGATCAGCCGCGGCGAGGTGATGATCGAACCCATCGTCGCCACCATCGACGAGGAGAACTGCTCGGGCTGCAAGATCTGCAACAACATGTGCCCTTACAACGCCATCGAGTACCTCGAAGAGAAAGAGGTCAGCCACGTGATCACCGCGCTCTGCAAGGGCTGCGGCACCTGCGTGGCCGCCTGCCCGGCGGGCGTGATCAGCGGGGCCCACTTCAACAACCGGCAAATCCTCGCCGAGATCGAGGGGGCCCTCTGGGACGCCGTTCCCCGGAAGGGCGAGGCCGTTTCCGTCTAGCGCGTTTCGGAGCATGATCGATGAGCACAACTTCTTTCGAGCCCAAAATCGTCGGCTTCCTCTGCAACTGGTGCTCCTACCGGGCCGCCGACACCGCCGGCCTGGCGCGGATGCACTACCCGCCCAACGTGCGGATCGTGCGCGTGATGTGCAGCGGCCGGGTCGACCCCCTCTTCGTCCTCAAGGCCCTCTCCCTGGGCGCCGACGGGGTCATGCTCGCCGGCTGCCATCCCGGCGAGTGCCACTACATCGAGCAGAACTACAAGACCATCCGCCGCTACGCCATGCTCCGGCAGACGCTCCTCGCCATGGGACTGGAGCCGCAGCGGCTGCGGCTGGTCTGGGCCTCGGCCGCCGAGGGGAACATCCTCGCCGAGGAGATCGGCAAGTTCGTCGAGGAGGTCCGCCAGCTCGGGCCCCTCGACTGGCCGGCCAACTGGGAGACCGACCCGGACCGCCTGGCCGCCGTGGAAGAGATCGCCAAGGAACACGCCGAAGTGATGGAGGTCAAGTAGATGAGCGAGACCGCGACCACGACCAAGGGGAAGCTGGCCCTCTACTGGGCCGCCTCCTGCGGCGGCTGCGAGATCGCCGTGTTGGGGATCGACGCTAAGATCCTCGACGTGGCCGCCGCCTTCGACATCGTCTTCTGGCCCTGCGCCACCGACGGCAAGGTCCGCGACGTCGAGAAGATGGCCGACGGCAGCATCGACGTCTGCCTCTTCAACGGCGGCATCCGCACCAGCGAGCAGGAGTACATGGCCCGCCTCATGCGGCGGAAGTCCAAGGTCCTGGTGGCCTTCGGCTCCTGCGCCCACGAGGGCTGCATCCCCGGCCTGGCCAACCTGAACACGCGCGAGGCGATCTTCGAGAACTCCTACGACGAGACCCCCTCGACGGAGAACCCGGACCGCGTCCGGCCCCAGGCCGAGACCGAGGTCCCCGAGGGGACGCTGCACCTGCCGGTCTTCTACGACACGGTGCGGACCCTCGATCAGACGGTTCCCGTGGACTACTACCTTCCCGGCTGCCCCCCCGAGGCGGACCGCATCTGGGAGGCCATCACGGCGATCCTCGAGAACAAGCTCCCCGAGCCCGGCTCGGTGATCGGCGAGGACACCACCGTGTGCGACGTCTGCCCGCGGACGCGGAGCGAGAAGAAGATCAAGCGGTTCTACCGCACCTGGGAGATCATCCCCGACGAGGAGACCTGCCTCTTGGAGCAGGGCCTGGTCTGCTGCGGGCTGGCGACCCGCGCCGGCTGCGGGGCCCTCTGCCCGCAGGTCAACTCGCCGTGCATCGGCTGCTACGGTCCCAACGAGGGCGTCGAGGATTACGGGGCGCGGCTCATGAGCGCCCTCTCCTCGGTGATCGATTCCTCCGACCCGGAGGAGGTGGAGCGGATCATCCGCGAGGGGATCCCCGATCCCGTCGGCAGCTTCTACCGTTTCAGCCTGGCCCACAGTCTGCTCCGCCGCAACAAGCTCGATGCCGGCGGCAACGGCGGTGCCGCATCGCCCGCCGCGTCGCAGTAGGAGAACTCCACGATGAAGCGCGTTTCCATCGATCCGATTACCCGCCTGGAAGGCCACGGCAAGATCGACATCTTCCTCGACGACGAGGGGGACGTCGCCAACGCCTATTTGCAGATTCCCGAGCTCCGCGGCTTCGAGAAGTTCTGCGTGGGCCGCCCCGCGGAGGAGATGCCCAACCTCACGGCGCGCATCTGCGGCGTCTGCCCCGAGGCGCACCACATGGCGGCCACCAAGGCCCTGGACGCGGTCTTCCACGTCGACCCGCCCCCCACGGCGAAGAAGCTCCGCGAGCTCTTCTACAGCATCTTCTTCGCCACCGACCACACGACCCACTTCTACGCCCTGGGCGGCCCCGACTTCGTCGTCGGCCCGGAGGCCCCCAAGGCGCAGCGGAACATCCTCGGGGTGATCGCCAAGGTGGGGATGGACATCGCGGGCAAGGTCCTCAAGATGCGCCGCGACGGCCACAACCTCATCAAGTTGATGGGCGGCCGGCCCATCCACCCCAACTGGGGCCTGCCCGGCGGCGTCTCCCGGGGCATCAACGAGGAGCAGCGCAAGGAGATCGAAGCCCGGGGCCGCGAGGCCGTCGAGTTCGCCCAGTTCTCCCTGAAGCTCTTCAGCGACGTGGTGCTCGGCAACACCGACTACGTCAACCTGATCACCGGCGACGTCTACGTCCACCGCACATACAACATGGGAACCGTGGACGCCGAGAACCGCGTCAGCTTCTACGACGGGGCGATCCGCGTCGTGGGGCCCGACGGCAAGGAGCACGCCAGGTACCCCGCCGCCGACTACCTCGATTACGTCGCCGAGCGCGTCGAGCCCTGGTCGTACCTGAAGTTCCCCTACCTGAAGAAGGTCGGCTGGAAGGGGATGGTCGACGGCCCCGAGTCGGGCGTCTACAAGGCCACGCCCCTCTCGCGCCTCAACGCCGCCGAGGGCATGGCCACCCCGCTGGCCCAGAAGGAATACGAGCGGTTCTACGAGACGCTCGGCGGCAGGCCGGTGCACCACACCCTGGCCACGCACTGGGCACGGCTCATCGAGCTGCTCTACGCCACGGAGCGGTGGGTCGCCCTGGCCACCGATCCGGAGATCACCGGCAAGGAGTACCGCGCCCTCCCCACGGAAACGCCCACCGAAGGCGTCGGCTCCGTCGAGGCCCCCCGGGGGACGCTCACCCACCACTACACGACCGACGAGCGGGGCATCCTCACCAAGGTGAACCTCATCGTGGGCACGACCAACAACAACGCGCCCATCTGCATGTCGGTGAAGAAGGCCGCCCAGGGCCTGATCCGCAAGGGGGAGGTCCGCGAGGGACTGCTCAACATGGTGGAGATGGCCTTCCGCGCCTACGACCCCTGCTTCGGCTGCGCCGCCCACAGCCTCCCCGGACAGATGCCCTTGGAGGTGAACCTCCGCGGCGCCGACGGCACCGTCGTCCGGCAGCTCTCCCAGTACCTCGACTGAACGGCGCGCCGGGTGGGGAGGCAAAAGTTCGCGGCGCGTCTCACCCGACCGCGGGCCGGCGCCGCTAGAGCCCGTGGCGGGGGGTATTGCGGAGTGTTCCGCGTCGGCGGCCGCGCGGATGGGGATCTCCCAGAGGGCGCTGCCGATCGGGCACAGGGCGTCGGCCCCTCCGCGGCAGTGGAAGATCTAGGCGCCACCCTCGGCCGCGTCAATCGCCGGTCCCGGCGTCGGGGCGGCGTCCACCCCACCGCGGTTGATCGCGTCGACGAGCTGGCGGAGGCGTCCCAGGTCGCGGCGGTTGAAGTGGAAGACCAGCCGCGGGAGGTCGGCCAGCTCGGGCTCGTCCTTCTCCTCGGGCAGGGGGCCGCTCTCGACAAAGCGGCCCTCGGTGAGGACGTCGGCGAAATGGCTGTCGAGCGCCCCGAGCAGCCCCGGCTCCAGCGGGCGGGTCAGCCGCAGCACCAGGCGGTTGCGGACATAGCGCATGCTGTGGTACACGCGGAAGAAGCCCTCGATCTCCGCGACGGCCTCCTCGACCCGATCGGTGACGCGGTAAAGCGCCCGGTCCTCGGCACAGATCAGTCCCCGGGAGATGAGCTGCCCTTGGACAAAATCCTCGAAGTGCCGCCAGAAGTCGCCCCCCGGTTCGTCGAGGAAGACCACGGGGACCATGTCCCGCTTGCCGGTCTGCAGGAGCGTGAGCACCTCGAGGCCCTCGTCGAGCGTCCCGAAGCCGCCGGGCAACAGGCAGATGGCGTCGCACTCCTTGACGAACATCAGCTTCCGCGTGAAGAAGTACTTCATGTGGACGAGCTTGGAGTCGCCCGCGATCACCGTGTTCGAGGCCTGCTCGAAGGGGAGCATGATATTCAGACCCATGGCGTGCTCCCGCCCGGCCCCCACGTGTCCGGCCTCCATGATGCCGCTCGCCGCGCCGGTGACCACCAGCCAGCCCCGCTCGGCCATGCTGCGGCCGAAGGACACGGCCTGCCGGTAGGCGGGCGCGTCGGGGAGGGTCCGCGCCGACCCGAAAACGGTCACCTTCCGCCGCGCGCGATAGGGGCTGAAGACCTTGAACGCGTAGCGGAGTTCGCGGAGCGTGCGGCTGAGGATCTTCATATCGCCGCGGCTGGCCTTCTCGGCGTCGAGCTTGTCGGCGACATCCCTGATCTGCGCAATCAGATCGCTGATCCGGCGGCGGCCGGCCGGGTCTGCGTCCTGAGGGCCCGCCATGCGGAGGTTCCCCTCTTCATCGGGGGCCCCGTCCAAGGCGCGCGCCGGGTGCGATGGGACCTCGCCGTCCCGGGCACCACCGCGGCCGTCGTCGCCGGGTCCGAGGACTGGCTTTCGCCTTCTCTTCGCGTCTTCGCTCACGTCTCACCTGGATTTTCGAATAGCTACCCCGGATTTTCGGGGTTCTCGCACCCTTCCATTATAGTCAGCGCCACTGCGGCGGCGTTGGCAGCGGGGCGGAAATGCCTCGCCTGCCTGGTTTGCTGGGCCTTCGAGAGGAGGGCAGAACACCTACCCCCGCAGCAGCCATCCGATTTCCCGCCCGCCGAGGATCCGGTAGGCCGCCAGGTAGAGCCCCCCGGCCACGGCCAGCAGGACCGCAAGCTGGACGGCGGGGCTCGCGGGGACCTGCCCGCGGAGCCAGGGCTCGAGCAGCAGGCAGGCGACGGCCATCACGGCGGTGGCCGCCGCCGCGCGGGCCGCGGTGGTCGCCAGGGATCCCCAAGGGAGGGGAATCCTGGCGGCGAAAACGGCCAGCAGGACCGCGAGCTGCAAGGCCGCGGTCGCGGAGGTGGCCGCGGCCAGGCCCGCCTCGGCGAGCGGCCAGATGAGCGTCGCGTTGAGCGCCAGGTTGAGCCCCACGGCCGCCAGCCCGAGCCGCGCCGGAGCCCGCCGCTCCCCGATGGCGTAGAAGCCGCGGACGACAACGGGCAGCGCGCAGTACGCCCAGACGCCGGAGCCGTAGAAGGCCACGACCCGGGCCGCCCGCGCGGTATCGTGGGCCGTAAAGAGACCCCGTTCGAAGAGCAGGCCGACGAGCGGTTCGCCGAGAAGCACCAACCCCGCTGCGGCCGGCAGGGCCACGGCGAGCACCAGCCGCAGCCCCGTCGCGATGTCGCTCCCGAGCAGCTCCCCCTCCCCCCGAGCGGCCCGCCGCGCCACGGTGGGGAAGACCGCTGTGGCTACGGCGACGCCTACCAACCCGAGCGGAAACTGGTAGAGCCGCTCGCCGAAGTAGATCGCCCCGGCCGCTCCGGGGCGCATCGGGTAGCCCACCTCGCCGGGAAGCCAGCCGATGGTCGCCGTGGCCGGACCGGCCAGCCCCCAGGCGATGAGGCTGTCGGCCAGCGCATTGAGCTGCGTCACGGCCAGAGCCGCGGCCACGGGTGCCAGGCCGCGGAAGACTTCGCTCACCGGCTGGCGAACTGCGCCGAAGTCCAGCGCCGGCCGGAGCCCCGCCCGACGGACGGCCGCCCACTGAAGGCCAAGCTGGACCACCCCGGCTACCAGCACGGCACCGGCGAGCACGAAGGCGCGGCCGCCGCCCTCAGGACGCACTCGGGGGGCGATGGCGATGGCCGCCGCCAGCCAGCAGAGGTTCAGGACCATCGGTGCCGCTGCGGGGAGGGCGAACCGTCCCAAGGCCTGGAGGACGGCCGCCGACTGGGCCGCCAGGCAGACGAACAGCGCATAGGGCATCATCGCCGCCGCCAGCCCAAGGAGCAGATCCACCCCCGGGCGGCCGCCCCAGAGCAGGTAAGCGGCCCCCAACCCCAGCCACGCGACCGTCACGCCGGCTGCCAGCACGACTGCGGAGAGGGCGAATGTCGCCGCGGCCACTTGGCCCGCCCGCCGCCGGTCGCGGTCCAGCTCGCGGGCAAAGACGGGGACGAAGGCGGCCGTCAGGGCCCCTTCACCCAGGAGCCGCCGCGCGAGGTTCGGGATTCGGAAGGCGACGACGAAGGCGTCCAGCACCCCCCCACCGGACATGCCGAGAACCGCTGCCGTAGCCATATCGCGGAGCAGCCCGGTTATCCGGCTTCCCAGCGTCCCCAGGGCGGTCGTGCGCGCGGCGGCGATCAGCGAAACGGGTCGATCCATCGGTAGGGGGCCAATGGCGAGGGGCGGACGGAGGCGGGTCTTGCATGGCGTGGCGCGGAGAACGCACGGAAGAATACAAGTCTCTATCTTGTTTCTCCTCGACGCCATACTTCTCGCGGGGGGAGCCCCACCTCGCGCGCGACGCCAGCTACGGGTTTTGGGAAGGGTGTGCTGGCGCTCCTGCCGCCGCCTGCCGGGAACGATTCCCGGCGGAGCGCGCGGCGGCCGGCTTGCCCGCAGCACTGCCCTTTGCTAGTGATAGTTTGGGCCCCGATCGGCCGGAGCCCCCCCAAGACGGATGGCTGGCGACTTTCGTGGTTGTGAATAAGAATGGGGATGACTATACTGCGCAGTTTGGAGTCTGCGGGCGAACCGCATCTTGTGGCAACCTAGAACCTTTTCCCCACTTTCCATGCGATTCGCCCTGGTTGACCGCATCGTCGAGTTGGAGCCCGGCCGCCGCATCGTGGCCGTCAAGAATTTGACGATGGCCGAGGAGTACCTCGCCGACCACTTTCCGGGCTTCCCCGTGATGCCTGGGGTGCTGATGCTGCAGGCGTTGACCGACGCCGCAGCCTGGCTGATCCGTGCCACGGACGACTTTGCGCAGTCGATCGTGGTCCTCCGCGAAGCGGCCAGCGTGCGGTACGGGCAGTTCGTCTCGCCGGGCCAGAAGCTGACCCTGAGCGCCGAGATCCAGGAGCGGCAGGAGGGCGAGACCCGGGTGAAGGTGCGGGCGACGATGGAGGGCCGCCTTACGGTGGCTGCGCGTTTGGTTCTGGCCCATTACAACCTCGCCGATCGCGCGCCTGCGGCTGCGGATCGCGACGAGGCGGTGCGCCGCGAGCTCCGCGGGGAGTTTGCGCTGCTCTGGCCCCAGGAGCGGTTTGTGGGGGCCCCGCGCGCCTGAGCGCCGCGGCCCGGAAAAAGGATTTGGCTTCCCCAGCCGAGGACACGATACCGATTTCCATGCGATTTGACGGCAAGACAGCCCTGATCACCGGCGGCAGCCGCGGTATCGGCCGCGCCTGCGTGGCGAAGCTCGCTTCCGAGGGGGCCGAGGTGGCCTTCGTTTACCAGAGCAACGAGGCGGCCGCCGAGTTGCTCGTCGAGGAGATGCGCGGCCAGGGTTGCAGCATCCGGGCCTGCAAGGCCGACGTTCGCGACGACCAGCAGGTCCGCGACCTCGTCCAGGAACTGGTCGATGCCTGGGAGCATCTGGACATCCTGGTCAATTCGGCGGGCATTGTCCGCGACGGCCTCTTGGGCGCCATGACGGCCGACCAGTGGCGCGAGGTGATCGAGACCAACCTCTTCGGGACGTACCACTCTTGCCACGCGGTCGTGCAGCCGATGATGTATCAGCGGAACGGAGCGATCGTGAACCTCTCCAGTACGGCGGCCGAGTTCGCCTCCCGGGGTCAGGTGAATTACGCCTCGAGCAAGGGGGGGATCGACGGCCTCACGCGCGCCCTGGCCAAGGAGCTGGCGCCCCGCAAGGTCCGCGTCAACGCCGTGGCCCCGGGGATGATCGAGACCGACATGAGCGAGGTCGTCCGCGGCATTGCCGGCGACAGGATTCGCGAGGCCATTCCCATGAAACGCATCGGCCGTCCCGAGGAAGTCGCCGAAGTGGTCGCCTTTCTCGCCAGCGACGCGTCGAGCTACCTCACCGGCCAGGTGATCCGCGTCGACGGCGGCCTGAGCCTGGGAGGCCATTGATTGACGGGTCCGCGACGCCTCCCAGGCGACACCTTCCGACCCCCCCAACACTTTGTGACCATTCCCAATCGGAGGATGAACGAGATGCCGACTTCGGAGGAGATCTTTGCCAAGATTCGCACTGCGCTGGTCGAAGCCCTGGGCGTCGATGATGATGAGGTCACCCCGGAAGCGCGCCTGGTAGGGGACCTGGGGGCGGAATCGATCGACATGCTCGACATCGTCTTCCGCCTGGAAAAGGCCTTCGACATCAAGATCGCCCGCGGGTCCCTCTTTCCCGAGGACATCTTCACCAACGCCGAGTACGTCCAGGACGGCAAGCTCACCGAGGCCGGCCTCGCCCAGCTTCGCGAGCGGATGCCCTTTGCCGATCTGGAGGAGTTCTCCAAGAACCCCGAAGTACAGGAGTTCGCCAACTCGCTGACCGTCGCCGATCTCTGCCGCTTCGTGGAGCACACCCTGCAGGTCTCATCCTGATGCCGCTCCGCCGGCGAAGCCCGGCTTCCCCCATGCCCCTCATCCCGGTCACCGATCTGCAGATCGCCCCGGGCGGTGCCGCGTCGTTCCCTCAGGCGTTTCCTCCACGCAGCGGCCAATCCCATGCGATGGTACTGGATCGATCGATTCATCGAGTTCGAGAGCGGCCGCCGCGCCAAGGCGATCAAGGCCGTCTCCCTGGCCGAGGAGCACCTCCACGACCACTTCCCCGGCTATCCGCTGATGCCCAACACCCTGGTCATCGAAGGGCTTGCCCAGACGGGGGGGCTCCTCGTCTGCGAGCATACCGGCTTCACCGAGAAGGTCGTGCTCGCGAAGATCGCCCGGGCCCGCTTCTACGAGGAGGCCGTTCCCGGCGATCTCTTGACCTACAGCACCACCATCGAGTACGTGAGAAAGGACGGGGCGATGATCGTGGGGACGAGCCACAAGGGCGACGTCCTGCAAGGGGAGGTGGAGATCATCTTCGCGCACCTGAGAGACAATTTCGCGAGCCACGTCCTCTTCGAGCCGGAGACCTTCCTGAGGATGATGCAGGTGCTCAAGGCCTTTGAGGTGGGCCGGACCGCCGAGGGGAAGCCCCTCGCCGCTGCCCGGCAATGTCCTAGGCAATCGTTCGAGGAACCTTCGTGATGAGACGACGTGTCGTGGTCACCGGGATCGGCTGGGTGACCCCCCTGGGAGCCGGCCTGGACGGAGTCTGGCGGCGCCTGCTGGAGGGCCAGTCGGGGGTCGGCTACACCACCCTCTTCGACGCCAGCAACTTCCCCACGAAGATCTCCGCGGAGGTCCGCGACTGGGACCTCTCCGAGGCCGGCGAGGACCCGGCCGACTGGCAGTTCCAGGGCCGCCATACCCATTTCGCCGTCGGCGCCGCCAAGAAGGCGGTGGCCGACGCGTGCCTTCTCGACGGCCCGCTCGACCCCCTCCGCTTCGGCGTCTACACCGGCAGCGGTGAGGGGCAGCAGGACTTCCACTGCTTCACCGAGATGATGGTCGCCGCCCTCGACGGCGATTCCCTCGACCTCGAGCGCTTCGCCCGCCACGGCCTGGAAGTCGTCCACCCCCTCGTCGAGATCGAGCAGGAGCCCAACATGCCGGCCGGGCACCTGGCCAGTTTCTTCAACGCCCAGGGGCCCAACGTCAACTGCCTGACGGCCTGCGCCGCCAGCAGCCAGGCCATCGGCGAGGCCACCGAGATCATCCGCCGCGGCGAGGCCGACGTGATGCTCTCCGGCGGCGCGCACACCATGATCCACCCCTTCGGCGTGACGGGATTCAACCTCCTCACCGCCTTGAGCACGCGGAACGACGAGCCGGAGAGGGCCTCGCGCCCCTTCGACCGCCTCCGCGACGGCTTCGTCCTCGGCGAGGGGGGGGGGATGATCGTCCTCGAGGAGCTGGAGCGGGCCCGCGCCCGCGGGGCCCGCATCTACGGGGAGATCGCCGGCTACGGCTCCACCGCCGACGCCTTCCGCATCACCGACACCCATCCCGAGGGCCGCGGCGCCATCAGTTGCCTCCGCATGGCCCTGGCCGACGCCGAGCTGGACGCCGACGCCGTCGAGTACATCAACGCCCACGGCACGAGCACCAGCGTCAACGACCGCGTGGAGACGCTGGCCATCAAGCGCGTCTTCGGCGACCGCGCCTACCGGATTCCCGTCTCCAGCACGAAGAGCATGATGGGGCACTTGATCGCTGCCGCGGGCGTCACCGAGCTGATCATCTGCCTGCTGGCCATCCGCGACGGCGTCCTCCCCCCCACGATCAACTACGAAACCCCCGATCCCGACTGCGACCTGGACTATGTCCCCAACGCCGCGCGCGAAGCCCCGTGCAGCGTGGCCCTGAGCAACAGCTTCGGCTTCGGCGGCCAGAACATCACCCTCGTCGTCCGCCGCTTCACCGGCTGAGCGATTCCGCACCCATGACGCTGCCGTGGCCTCTCCGATCACCGCGACTCCCGGCACCCTGCGGCCCATGTTGCGGCTGGCGCTGCCCGTGCTCTTCGAGCAACTCCTGGCGATGCTCGTGGGCTTCTCCGATACGCTGCTGACCGGCCACTACCTGGACCGCCCCCACCTGGCGGCGATCAACCTCCTCGCCTACCTCCTCTGGCTCCTGTACGGCCTCTTCTCCGTGGTCGCCATCGGGGCGACGGCCATGGTGGCCCGCTACGTGGGCGCCGGCGACTACCGCACCGCCCGCCGCGTCACCAACCAGTCCCTCTTTCTCGGCGCCTGCTTCGCCCTCGCCGCCATGCTGCTCGGCCTCTACGCGGGGCCGCGGATCGGCTTCTGGCTCCGACTCTCCGGGGAATCGGCCGCCTTCTCCGGCCAGTACCTGGGCTTCGTGGTCCCCGTGATTCCCCTCCTCATGGTCCAAGTGGTGGGCGTCGCCTGCCTGCGGGGGGCCGGCGACATGGTGGCCGGCCTGGGGATCATGGCCGTGGTCAACGCCGTGAACGTCGCCGTAAGCTGGTCGCTGGTCCTGGGGCTGGGCCCCCTGCCGCAGATGGGCTGGACCGGGCTGGCCCTGGGGACCGCCGCCGGCTATAGCGCGGGGGGCCTGAGCGCGCTCTTCCTGCTGATCGGCGGACGATCGCGGCTGCATCTCCACTGGCGGGGGCTGCGCCCCGACAAGGACCTCATCCGCCGCCTGCTGCGGGTGGGGCTCCCCGGCGGCGCCGACACCCTGACGCTGATCGCCTGCCAGCTCTGGTTCGTCTCCCTGATCAACCGCCTCGGCGACCTCGCCGCCGCAGCCCACGGAGTGGCCATCCGCAGCGAGTCGCTGGCCTTCCTTCCCGGCGTGGCCTTCCAGATGGCCGCCGCCACTCTCGCTGGGCAGTACCTGGGCGCCGGCGACCACCGCCGCGCCGGCCGCAGCGTCCTCATGGCGCTGCTGGTGGGCGGGGGGCTGATGGTCACCGCCGGCCTCATCTTCTTCACCCAGGCCGACCGCCTCCCCTTCGTCTTCCTGAGCTCCGACCAGCACCAGATCGCCCGGGAGACCTCCCCCCTGCTCCGCGTCGTCTCCCTGGGGATGCCCCCCCTGGCACTGGCCATGATCCTCAGCGGCGCCCTCCGCGGCGCCGGCGACACCCGCTGGCCATTGCTGATCACCCTCGTGGGATTCCTCGGCCTGCGCATCCCCGCCGTCTACTACCTCTGCTTCCCGCAGGTCGATCTCCCCCTCCTCGGCTTGCAGATCCCCGGATGGGACCTGGGGGTCCTCGGCGCCTGGTACGCCATGGTGGCCGATCTGACCCTCCGCTCCGGGCTGATCCTCTTTCGCTTTCTGCACGGCGGGTGGAAGCACGTCCGCGTCTAGCGCCCCCCTCCCGCGCCTTGGCGGGCACCGGCGGCGTCTGTACGATTGACCGATCGGATTCCCGATGCCCGGGCTCGTCTCACGGAACACGGAGTCGCCGGAGGGTCGGGAGGGAATCCACCCATCGTTCATCGTTGCCGGGCACGGAGACCACGGGTGAGCGCGCTGGCCGTAACACCCTCCGGACACCTGATCCTCTCGGAATCACCCCCTGCCGCGCCCCTGCCGGAGGCGCCGCTTCGAGGCCTGCGCAAGGCCTTTGCACAAGGATCGGCCGCGGGGCTGCTGCACCTGACCACGCTCCGTCACGAGGGGCCCCTGCCGGCCGACCTGGCCTTCTGGCGCCGCTTCGGCGAGCGCTACCTCACCGAGCTGTGCCACATCCCCGAACCGACCGGCGAGTTGGCTGCGGCCCTGCCGCCGCCGAGCGACGCGTGGCCCGCCCTGCTCGCCGCGGCACCGCCGATGCGCGGCGGCGAGTACCTCCGCGAGGAGGTCCTCGAGCAGCTCTGGACCGAGCTCGACGCCCTGGCACGCAGCCAGATCGCTGCCACCGCCGGCGGCCTGGCGGCCTGGCTGCAGGGCGTGAGCCCGCTCTGGCACCGCGTGGGCCGCGTCTCGTTCCACCTGGCCGAAAACAAGCGCGACGCGGCGTACCCCTTCGCCTTCCTGGCGACCTACGCCCCGCGGCTCCTCGACGGCCGCCGCGTCCAGTACCAGCCGCTGGGCAAGGCCCTCGAGCAGTACGCCGGGGCGCGGAACCGCAAGACGCTGGCCAAGCTCCTCACGCCGGTGCAGCGGGCCGCCGAGCGCTGCGCCTGGGTGAGGGATCTGATCGACTCGGGCGCCGTCTTCCACCCCCTCCGCTGGACGCCGGGCGAGGCCCACCGCCTGCTCAAGGATGCCCCGCTGCTGGAAGAGTGTGGTCTCTTGGTGCGGATGCCCGATTGGTGGACCAAGACCCCGCCGCGGGTCCGCGTGAGCGTGGCCGTGGGCAGCAAGAGGCAACCCCGCGTGGGAGCCGACGCGCTGCTCGACTTCCGCCTCGACCTGGCCATGGACGGCCAGGCGCTCAGCGAGGAGGAGTGGCAGGAGGTGCTCGCGGGCAGCGACGACCTCGTGCTCCTCAAAGGCCGCTGGGTCGAGGTCGACCGCGAGCGGCTGGCGAAGGTCCTCGAGCGCTGGAAGGAGGTCGAGCGGGAGGCGGGCGAGGGGGTCTCCTTCATCGAGGGGATGCGGCTCTTGGCCGGCGCCTCGCTCGACCCGGAGCGGGCCGACCTCTTCGAGGGCGAGGCCGCTTCGTGGGCGGAGGTCCATGCCGGCCCCTGGCTGGCCGAACGGCTCCAGGCGCTCCGCGCGCCGCAGTCGATCGAAGCGGCGCTGCCCGGCAAGGAGCTGCGAGCCACGCTGCGCCCCTACCAGCAGGACGGCGTCAAGTGGCTCGCCTTCCTCGCCGAGCTGGGCCTGGGCGCCTGCCTGGCCGACGACATGGGCTTGGGAAAGACCATCCAGGTGATCGCCCTGCTGCTCCTGCGAAAGCGGCAGCGGAAGGGCCGCCGGGGGGCGTCGCTGCTGGTGCTGCCGGCCTCGCTGCTGGCCAACTGGAAGGCGGAGCTCGAACGCTTCGCCCCCAGCCTTACGGTCCGCTTCGCCCACCCCTCCCTGGCCAGGGCGGAGGACCTGGCCGCCGCCGCCCGCGACGGCGAGGGCTTCGTCGGCGATGCCGACGTGGTGCTCACCAGCTACGCCATGCTGGCCCGGCAGCCCTGGCTGCAATCGCTCCGCTGGGACCTGGCGGTCCTCGACGAAGCCCAGGCGGTGAAAAACCCCACGGCCCGGCAGACGCGCTGCGTCAAGCAGCTCTCGGCCACCGCCCGCATCGCCCTGACCGGTACACCAGTGGAGAACCGGCTGGGCGACCTCTGGTCGATCTTCGACTTCCTCTGCCCCGGGCTGCTGGGCGGCTCGAAGGCCTTCGGCACCTTCGTGAAGCGGCTGGAGAAGTCGGCCGCCGGCCAGTACGCGCCGCTCCGCCGCCTCGTGGGGCCCTACATCCTCAGGCGGCTGAAGACCGACCGGTCGATCATCGCCGACCTGCCCGAGAAGACCGAGATGCAGGCCTACTGCCCGCTGACAAAGAAGCAGGCCGCCCTCTACGAGCGATCGGTCGAGGAGCTTTCCCGGCAGCTCGACCAGGCCGAAGGCATCCAGCGGCGCGGGGTGATCCTCGCCTTCCTCATGCGGCTCAAGCAGATCTGCAACCATCCCGCCCAGTGGCTGGGCACGGGCGACTACGTGCCGGCCGAGAGCGGCAAGTTCGCCCGCCTCGCCGAGCTGGCGGAGACCTTCGCCGAGCGCCAGGAGAAGGTCCTCGTCTTCACCCAGTTCCGCGAGATGGCCGAGCCGCTGGCCGCCTTCCTGGCCGGCGTCTTCGGCCGCGGCGGGCTGGTGCTCCACGGCGAGGTCCCCGTGAAGAAGCGGAAGCGGTTGGTCGACGACTTCCAGCGCGAGGAGGGTCCCCCCTTCTTCGTCCTCTCCCTCAAGGCGGGCGGCACCGGATTGAACCTCACCGCCGCCTCGCAGGTGGTCCACTTCGACCGCTGGTGGAATCCCGCCGTGGAGAACCAGGCCACCGACCGCGCCTTCCGCATCGGCCAGAGGAAGAACGTCGTCGTCCACAAGTTCCTCTGCCAGGGGACCGTGGAAGAGAAGATCGACGCCGTCATCCGCGAGAAGACGGCCCTGGCCGAAGCGATTCTGGAAGGGGAGGCCCCCAGGCTGATCACGGAAATGAGCGATGCCGAGCTGCTCGATCTGGTGCGGCTCGACGTATCCACCGTTACGGAGGAATGAACCATGTCTTGGAGATGGGGAGGTTGGCGGCCGTACGTCCCGGTCGCCCAGCGGCGCGCCCAGGCGGCCCGGGAGATGGAGAAGATGCGGAAGAAGGGGGTGGAGGTTCAGCCCGTGGCGATTGCCGGCCGCACCATTGCCCGGACCTTCTGGGGCCGCGCCTGGTGCGACCACCTCGAGGGCTTCGGCGACTACGCCAACCGCCTGCCCCGCGGGCGGACCTACGTCCGCAACGGCTCGGTGTGCCACCTGGCCATCGAAGAGGGGAAGGTTACGGCCAAGGTCGCCGGGCAGTCGCTCTACAACGTGGAGGTGACGATCACCACCCTTCCCGGAAAGGAATGGGCCGCTTTGAAGCGCCGCTGCGGCGGCCGGGTGGGCTCGCTCCTCGAGCTCCTCCAGGGAAAGCTCTCCGGCGAGGTGATGACCATCGTCACCGATCGCCGCACGGGCCTCTTTCCCCAGCCCAAAGAAATCCGCCTGGGCTGCTCCTGCCCCGACTGGGCGGTGATGTGCAAGCACGTGGCGGCGGTCCTCTACGGCGTCGGAGCCCGGCTCGACCAGCGGCCGGAGCTCCTCTTCGTGCTCCGCGGCGTGGATCACCTGGAGCTCGTCTCCTCGGCCACTGCCGCGGAGGTGGTGGGCAAGTCGCCGCAGGACCGCGCGCTCGACGCCGAGAGCCTCACCGACGTCTTCGGTATCGACCTGGACGACGCCGTTGCGGGGCCGACGGCCACGCCCGGCGGCCGCCCCGCGCGGCAGGGCAGTA